>DAIMCQ010000161.1:0-9089 GCA_036726285.1 Azonexus sp. | reverse complement strand
AGATCAACAAGCAGATGTCGACCGGCGAGGCCAAGGCGCGCCGCGCCAAGCGCGAAATGACCGAAGCCAACCTGCGCCTGGTCATCTCGATCGCCAAGAAATACACCAACCGCGGCCTGCAATTCCTCGACTTGATTCAGGAAGGCAACATCGGCCTGATGAAGGCGGTAGATAAGTTCGAATACCGCCGCGGCTACAAATTCTCGACCTACGCCACGTGGTGGATCCGCCAGGCCATTACCCGCTCCATCGCCGACCAGGCACGGACCATTCGCATCCCGGTGCACATGATCGAAACGATCAACAAGATGAACCGGATCAGCCGCCAGATCCTGCAGGAAACGGGTGCCGAACCCGACCCCGCCACACTGGCCAAGAAGATGGACATGCCGGAAGAGAAGATTCGCAAGATCATGAAGATTTCCAAGGAGCCGATCTCCATGGAAACACCGATTGGCGACGACGACGACTCGCACCTCGGCGACTTCATCGAAGACTCCGGCACCCTGGCCCCGGCCGATGCCGCGATGTACTCCAGCCTGCGCGGCGTCACCAAGGAAATTCTCGACACGCTGACGACGCGTGAAGCCAAGGTCCTGCGCATGCGCTTCGGTATCGAAATGAACACCGACCACACACTGGAAGAAGTCGGCAAGCAATTCGACGTCACCCGCGAGCGCATCCGCCAAATTGAAGCCAAAGCCTTGCGCAAACTGCGCCACCCGAGCCGTTCCGACAAACTGCGCAGCTTCATCGACACCAGCGGCAACTAAAGTTTTCGGGCCTGTAGCTCAGTTGGTTAGAGCAGAGGACTCATAATCCTTTGGTCCACGGTTCAAGTCCGTGCGGGCCCACCATAAAATCAAGGACTTATGTCACAAATCATCGTGACGTAAGTCCTTCTTGTTTTCAAGTACTACACATAGGCTACTCCAAGTTAAGCAACAACCAAGCGCAAGTGAGCTGCGATTTTCAAATCCCTCCCCCGCAAATCACAACCATAGCCATCAACAGGTCGTCTTTTTTCTAAGACATACCACCCTGCCAATAATGCGTCATGATCGCGCCGCAATTGATATGCCAACGGAGTTGAGGCAAGATGGCGCGATGGAAACATCATGCCGCCCAATTGTTGGACTGATCTATTACCTCGTCGAATACGAAGGTGAGGAAGTCTCACGGCCCATCCTGACTTCTTGCAAATACCGGGAACGGGTCGCCAAAGATGCGGAGGGTCGCGAACATATTTTCACCATGATTGGCCCTGGCTATTCCGGCGAAGAGCTGTTTTTGCGCGAACGCGACCTGGATACCATTTTCGATCTACCGGGACTGCTCAAGGAATTGGGCGGTTCTGGTCGTGGAGACTCTTTACAATGAAACTCTACGGATACAAGGTTCAAGAACACCCAATCGAAGGTATCAAGCCAGATGAACTGAGCGATGTAACGCTTGCCGCAAAGCCTGACGAACTCCGGAAGATCGCGAGGTTCCTTGAAACGGCAGCCGACGAGATGGACCGAATGGGCAGAAACCACTCTCACGAACATCTATCAGACCGCGACGATTCCTTCATTCATTCACCGCAGTTCATTGTCTTCAACCCGGAGGCCAACGGGTAACGATGAGTCCGGCAACGAGGAAGACAGCAGCCTACTATGGTGCGTGGGCCTCGCTGTGGATCGCCGTCGCCTTCTTCGGCAACACCTTCGCCGACCATGGCGAGTATGGCGAATGCGCTCACATAGTTCTTCTAATGACAGGGCCTCCATTCGCCCTGCTTTCATTGCACATCATTCCCAATGGTTCGGCATTAGCGACCATGACAGCTGGCATGATCGGCTTGCTTCAATGGTCAGTTGTTGCCGAAGCAAATGCGCGTTGGGAAGCCTGGCGAAAGTCACGTCATGGCTGAACCGAAACAGCGCCCACCTTTTCCGATGCTGTTTTTCATTGGCCTAGTGGTAGCCGGTATCGCTGCGCTATCGGGCCTGGGCTACATGCTGACCACCGCCATTGAAATGGTGCGCAGTGGGCGAGGATTGGAAACCTACCGGACCTTCTGGTTCGTTGAGTTCAATTGGTTGAGTTTCTTGGTTCTGGTGGCAGGCACGGTGCTGGCACTGCTCATTGCGGGAGTGATGCGCTTTCGAGAGTTCTTACAGTGGCGCTCATTGGAAAAGAAGTATGGCGAGACTGACAAAGAGTAGCCTGGGCTTGCTTGGCCTGTTGCCAGTTGTCGCATATGCCGAGGTAATGGACAAGGAATTCTCACTCGGCGTGGTGTTGATCTGGCTGATTCTCGGTTCTATCGCGTGCTTTGCTGCTGCACGATATCACCCTCGGTTGTTGCTCTTGCCCGTGGTAATGACGGCAGGTTTCTTCGCCGCGCAATTATCGGAAGTCTTGGACCCGCACGTCGGCCCCGCGATATGGAATGAGGCAGGCTTTATCTATGTCTTTGCTTCGTGGGCTGGCCCGGTGGGTCTGGTGCTTGCTGTCAGCCTGGGGCTACTTGGACGGCGTCGATCTAGTGGCGGAAGCCCTGTGAATAACTCAGGTGGTGGATAGATTGGCCGAGGTCGAGAAAACCGCGCACGGAGCGATTGTGAAGGTCAGCGACACATGAAGCTGCCTGCACGAGCAATCCAGATAGTCGGGGGATGCGTTCTGTGCGGTGGGCTACTTTGAGTAAAGGGGCCAGCTATCACCCTGCCTGAATACCTGCGGGGTTCGGTGCCGCGCTAGTGGGTCTTGGCGTTCTTCTGTTTGGCAGCTACCTTGAACCGAAGAGGAGCAGCGAGTCATGACTACTCGAAAGAGGCTGCTTCTTTGGCTTGGTCTGATAGTGTCATTAACCTCACCACCCCGCGAAAGGTGGCCGATTACATCCTCTCTCGGCTTGAGACGGTCAGTGACAATGCGGGGCGTTGCTTGTCGCAAACAGGCTTTTATCGAATACGGTCTGTGCTGATGAGTCACTTTGGCGCTCAACGAAGTGATGTTCGACTTGAATCGCCCGTCCAGGCATTTCTGGGTGATGACGCGCGACAGAATTGGAGGGTGCTTAAAGAAGCCATTGGCGCGAGTCACCTTCCCGGCCTGAAGTGCCAGCCGCATGTCTATTTTTCGATAACACTCGGCTTTCCCGTGATTATGGCTATCTGCATTCTTCAAGGGGGAGGGCCGCTATGGGCTGCAGCACTGGCATTTCCCATTTTGTGGGTCGTTGCCCACGGCATAACCGATCGGTTGGGAAATTTGGTGCCGCCGTCGTTCGCCACGATCCGCGCTCTTGTGCCTTATGCGGGTATCGCAAATCGGACAGAGTGGAGCCAGGAGTATGTCCTGCAACGGGTTCTGCAAATTACATCGGTGCAACTTGGGATACCGCTTGAGAAGGTTCTCCCGGACCATCATTTCGTTGATGATCTTGGCCTCGACCGTTGAGTCAGTGGGTGCTAGCCGGGTTGGGCAACTTCACGCCAACGCTTCCTCTTCCTCGACTCCCTTACGCCGCATCTCTTCAATTTCCTCGCTCGTCAGTTCCTTGATGACCAACTCAGGGAGTTCCTTGTCGGTATCGTCAATGGTCTTCTCGATGCGCAGGGTGTGACGCATCATGTCCAAGGTGTTCTTGATCGCGGTGGAGTAGGCAGCAGCCGCACGCATAACCAGGACGGCTTCCTTGAGCGATGTAGCTTGAAGATGCTCAGTGGCGTTGATCATCAGTTCCCGGAGGTGTCGGGCATTCAACTGTTCAAGCGTCGTGAATGGCAGCGCCTCTCCCTGCAAAGTCACCTCAAGACGCGCACGATAGTTTTCCGGCGACAGCGCTTGAGTGCCGTCCATCGTCTTCACGTAGGCGTGATAGCGAACCGGCACGTTCTTGCTGTTCCTGTCGGTCAGTTGCCATTGTTGCTCAAAGTGCCTGACCAGATCACGGCGACAATCAAGCGTATTGAGGTAAAGCCTTCGCCGCCAATCGTGCATCTGGAACTTGTTATTTTTCCCGCGAGTGATGGCTTCAATCGGGTTACAGAAATGTAACCCCTTTGTTTTTGCCCATGGCTCAACAAAGGCTGAACCAGAATTTCAAACCGGCCCCATAATTTCAGCGGGCCAAGCTGAGGTGCCCCCCCAAGAATCAATTGCCAAAGCAGCCTTAACCGGAAATAGAGCGGCACAAAAATTTGCGTCCGGAAAAAGAAAAACGGCAACCATCACTGGTTGCCGTTTTTGCTTTGAATCTTTGGTGGCCAATCGCGGAATCGAACCACGGACACGCGGATTTTCAATCCGCTGCTCTACCAACTGAGCTAATTGGCCAAAGGAGGCCGCATTATAGCGACCTAAAACGCACTCTGCAACTAGGTTTCAGGATTTTTTGATCAAAATATTGATCAAGTGCCAATCGGGGGGGATTGGCGATACAACTCGGAAAAATCATCCGGTTCCGGCGGCGGGGGAACTGGCGGGTGCCAGGCGGCAAAAACGACCTTTGCCAATGCGCCACAACCGTTTTGTTTGGGGCGCAAACTCGCTTTTGATCCATGCTGCAAGGCGATTTCCTGAACGATTGCCAAGCCTAACCCACTCCCCTCCGTGGTTGCATCATCAACTCGATAGAATCGCTCGAAAACCAGCTCCGCCTGCTCTTCGCTAATACCGATTCCATCGTCTTCGACCTCGAATACCACCGTCTCCGGATTGGCGAAGACCCGACAAGTTACATGCCCTCCCGTCGGGGTATAGCGGAGCGCGTTGTCTATCAGGTTTTTTGCCAACTCCTCCAGCAGGAATGAGTTGCCATTGATCATCGCCACACCGGATGACTCATAACCGAGGTCAATCTTCTTTTCGATGGCGAGCATTACCCAGTCTTCGACAACCTCACGAACGAGCAAAGAAAGATCAAGCGGTTCATGGCGCTGCTGCGCCGTTTCACCACCCTCGGTCCGAGCCAGGGTCAAGAGCTGATTGACGAGTCGGCCAGCGCGATCAACCCCGGTAGCAATCTGTCTCAAGGCATGGCGCAACGCCTCCGGGTCGGTTTCCCGCATGGCGAACTGAGCTTGCGTCTTCAGCCCAGTAAGCGGCGTCCGCATCTGATGAGCCGCATCAGCCACGAAGCGCTGTTGCGCTTCGACATTTTTCTTCATGCGCTCAAGCATCGAATTGAATGCCTCCACCAAGGGTTCCAATTCCTCCGGGACCCGTCGGGTTGCAATGGGTGAAAGGTCGGCAGGCTCACGCACCTCGATTGTCTGGCGCAGACGTGTTAACGGACGCAGGCCGCGCGACAGGCCAAACCAAACCAGCATGACCGCCAATGGAATGATGACAAACTGCGGCAAAATTACGCTGGCAACAATCTTGTTGGCCAGCTGAGTACGCTTGTCTGTCGTCTCGGCGACCTCGACAATCACCCAACGCTCGCGTGGCATGTGAGGGTCCGCCAGCAGGGTATAGGCCATTCTCAGGTCCTGCCCATTAAATTCGGCATCGCGCAAATAGATGTCGCCAGAAAGCGCGGCGTCATCAGGAAAAGCCCCTGGCATAGGCAAATCCTTGTCACCGGCCAACAACTTATTGTCCTGGGATACAACATGAAAATAGACGCTGTCCGTTTCGTCCGCGCGCAGCAAAGCGCGCGTAGACGCAGGCAAGGTCAGGACAGGTTTGCCACTGACCAACTTTACCTGGCGCGCAATTGCGGCGACGTGCTCGCGCAATGCCTGGTCGTAAGGGTAGTTGGCAACGTTATTGGCGAAATAGTGGGTAAAGGCAATGCTCAGCGGCCAGACAAACAGCAATGGCGCCAGCATCCAGTCGAGAATTTCGCCAAATAACGACCGTTCGGTTTCAGAACCAGCAGAAGGACTC
The DNA here is from genome assembly GCA_036726285.1 of Azonexus sp. Taxonomy (GTDB): domain Bacteria; phylum Pseudomonadota; class Gammaproteobacteria; order Burkholderiales; family Rhodocyclaceae; genus Azonexus. The sequence continues at coordinate 3,203 of DAIMCQ010000161.1, read as the reverse complement.
AATTACTCGCCCTGCGGACGCTCAAGACAGTAGCCGAGACCACGCACGGTAGCAATTTTGACCCCCCCCGGCTCCAACTTCTTTCGCAGTCGATGAACATATACCTCAATCGCATTATGGCTAACCTCTTCTCCCCAACCGCACAGATGATCAACCAACTGATCTTTGCTGACCAGGCGCCCCATTCGAGTTAGCAACACCTCCAGCAAACCGATTTCTCGCGCCGACAGGTCGAGTGAATGCCCCTGAATTTGCGCCACTCGTCCGACCTGATCGTAGGTCAGCAAGCCACACTGGATGGTTGGCGTCGTCCCCGCCGAACGTCGGGTCAGGGCTCGAACACGGGCCTCCAATTCAGCCAACTCAAATGGCTTGATCATATAGTCATCCGCCCCCAGATCGAGCCCTTTGACACGATCACCGGTGCCATCCATGGCTGTCAGGATCAACACCGGCACTTGCGAGCCACGCGCCCGCAAGCGTTTGAGCACCTCAAGCCCGGGCAACTTGGGCAGCCCAAGGTCCAGAATCAGCAGATCGTAGGTAACGGTCAGCAAGGCCGATTCCGCCTCCAACCCATTCGGCGCCCAATCAACCGCATAACCGCCCTGGCGTAAAGAACGCGAAAGCCCGTCGGCGATGATCGCGTCGTCTTCAGCAATAAGAATCCGCATTTATCTGTTTGGCCTATGGCGTAAGATTTTTGTAAGCCTGCTGCAGTAATCTGAGCGGGCTGTTCTCCTTTTATGGTCTTTGGAGCTTGCGGTTCAACCGCAACTCAGGGGGTAGCCCGATCCTGCACTGGGCAACCCCCTACCGTCTTTTTCTCCCTGAAGCTCCGCAAGTCTAGCAAATAAACTGCACTGCAATTTCCGCAGTGCACAAGCACGTCCGCATATTTCTGGGCGTTGCACCTTACCTTACGCCCTTGCGGCAAATCCGGAACGAAAAAAAAGCCCGGGAATCCCCGGGCTTCTTACCAACTGAATCAGTCGAATTAGTGAGCGCTGGCAGCAGCAGCACCGACACCGGTTTCGGAGCGGATTTCCTGCATTTCGAAAGCAGCACGCTCTTTCTTGGCTTGTTCGCTGTTATCGAGAATGGAGAACAACCAGATACCAACGAAGCCGATGGTCATCGAGAACAGGCAAGGCGAGGTGTAGGGGAACAGCGCCGAGCCCTTCGGATTGCCCAGCACGGCTTCCCAAATCGACGGGGAAACTACGGTCAGACCCACCGAGGCGATCAGACCGAGGAACCCACCGATCACGGCACCCTTGGTCGTGCAGTTCTTCCACAGAACCGACATGAAGAGAACCGGGAAGTTAGCCGAGGCAGCAATTGCGAAGGCCAGGGAAACCATGAAGGCGATGTTCTGCTTTTCGAAGGCGATACCCAGAACCACGGCAATTGCACCGAGCACCAGCGTGGTGATGCGGGAAACACGCAATTCGGCAGCCGAATCGGCGTTGCCGTTCTTGAACACGGTCGCGTACAAGTCGTGCGACACGGCAGAGGCACCCGACAGGGTCAGACCGGCAACCACAGCCAGGATGGTAGCGAAGGCAACGGCCGAGATAAAACCGAGGAAGATATTGCCGCCGACAGCGTTGGCCAGGTGGATAGCCGCCATGTTGCCGCCGCCCTTGAGTGCGCCCTTGGCATCAAGGAACTCAGGATTGGTCAGCACGAAGCAGATAGCGCCGAAACCGATGATGAAGGTCAGGATGTAGAAGTAGCCGATCCAGGTGGTCGCCCAGAACACCGACTTGCGGGCTTCCTTGGCGGACGGCACAGTGAAGAAGCGCATCAGAATGTGCGGCAGGCCGGCGGTACCGAACATCAGGGCCATACCGAAGGAGATAGCAGAGATCGGATCCTTGACGAAGGAACCCGGGCCCATGATGGACAAGCCCTTGGCAGCTGCAGCCGTCACATCGACCGTGGCGGGATCGGCACCGGCCTTGACAGCAGCGGCAACGATTTCCTTGGCAGCCAGTGCGCTCTTGATTTCAACAGCCTTGGCAAACATCGCTTCCGGGCTGAAACCAAAGTTCCACAACACCATGAAAGCCATGAAGGAAGCACCGCAGAGCAGCAGGATCGCCTTAATAATCTGCACCCAGGTGGTAGCCGTCATGCCGCCGAACAGCACGTAAACCATCATCAGCGCACCAACGATAACCACAGCCATCCAGTATTCCAGACCGAACAGCAGCTTGATCAGCTGACCGGCACCAACCATCTGGGCGATCAGGTAGAAGGCCACGACAACCAGCGTGCCGGTGGCAGCAAAGGCACGGATCGGGGTTTGCTGGAAGCGGTAGGCAGCCACGTCGGCAAAAGTGAATTTACCCAGGTTACGCAGGCGCTCGGCCATCAGGAAGGTGATGATCGGCCAGCCGACCAAGAAGCCGATGGCGTAGATCAGACCATCGTAGCCATTGGCCATTACCGCGGCGGAAATACCGAGGAAGGATGCGGCAGACATGTAGTCGCCAGCGATCGCCAGACCATTCTGGAAGCCGGTGATACCGCCACCAGCCGTGTAGAAGTCAGCCGCCGATTTGGTCTTGGCCGCTGCCCACTTGGTGATGTAAAGCGTGCCGGCCACGAAAATGCCGAACATGACGATGGCAGTCCAGTTGGTGGCCTGCTTTTCAGCCTGCCCCAGGTCGGCGCCGGCTGCGTAAACAGCGCCAGCCGCGGCCAGCATGGCGAGCGCCCCCGCCAGTTGCTTGATGAATTTCGCCATTACTTGGCCTCCTTGATGATCTCGTCCTTGAGCGCATCGAACTCGCCATTGGCGCGACGCACGTAAATGCCGGTGATGATGATGGTGAAAGCAATCACGCCGACGCCGATGGGGATACCCACCGTGGTGACACCAGCCCCCAGCGGCTGGGCAAGGAAGGCCTTGTTGAAGGCGATCAGGGCGATATAGCCGTAATAGACGACGAGCATCAGGATCGTCATGACCCAGCCGTAGGCATTACGGGTGTTTTTCAACTGGTGATATTTCGGGTTGGCCCGAATTTTTTCGTATGTATCGTTATGCATCGATTTGCTCCTCAGACTTGTGTTTATAGAGGCATTGCTGCGAAGCGTAATTTAGGCGGGGGTTCTTACAACCAACTTACAGTCCGATACAGAGTTACAAAATAGTTGATGCATTCACCTTTTCAAAAAACCATGACAGGAGG
>DAIMCQ010000160.1:0-9091 GCA_036726285.1 Azonexus sp. | reverse complement strand
GGCCTGGATCAGCACGACATGATCCTTGCGCAACTCGCTGGCCGGGGTCAGTACCCACTTCGCGGCATGATTCGGTTCGAGCAGGCGTTTGGCCCAGGTTTCCTTCTTCAGGCCGCGCAGCGAGGCCGCCTGGGCCTTGCTGCGGCCCTCGGCCAGGGCCTCGGCGAAATTGGCAAAAAGCACGGTAAACCACAGCCACAGGCTGATCGCGCCGATGAAGCCGGCCGGCGCTTCGCCCTGGCCGCTCAAGGCCTGCCCCCAGAGCAGGGTGGTCAGGATACTGCCGACATAGACGACAAACATCACCGGATTGCGCCATTGCACCACCGGGTTCAGTTTGCGGAAAGCGTCGGCAACGGCCGGCAGGGACAAGGCCGGGTCGAACAGGGTAAAAGTCTTGCGGGTCATTGTTTTCTCCCCTGACGCTTAGTGGGCAGTCCAGAGCAACAGGTGCTCGATGACGGGGCCAAGGGCCAGCGCCGGGACGTAATTGAGCAGACCGACCAGCAGCACGGTGCCGATCAGCAGCAGGACGAAGAGCGGACCGTGGGTCGGCAAGGTACCGGCGCCGACGGCAATGCGCTTCTTGGCGGCGAGCGAGCCGGCAATGGCGAGGACCGGGACGATGACGCCGAAACGGCCAAACCACATGGCGATGCCGAGCATGACGTTGTAGAACGGCGTGTTGGCGGAGAGGCCGGCAAAGGCGCTGCCGTTGTTGTTGGCCGCCGAGGTGAAGGCGTAAAGGATTTCCGAGAAGCCATGCGCCCCGGGATTGGCAATCCCCGCCTTGCCGTCGGCCAGCATCACCGCAATGGCGGTGCCGAGCAGGACCAGCAGCGGCGTTACCAGGATGGCGATCGAGGTCATTTTCATTTCATGCGCCTCGATCTTCTTGCCCAGGTATTCCGGCGTCCGGCCGATCATCAGGCCGGCCACGAAGACGGCCAGGATGGCGAAAACCAGCATGCCGTACAAGCCGGTGCCGACGCCACCGAACACCACCTCGCCAAGTTGCATGTCGACCAGCGGGATCAGGCCGCCGAGCGGGGTGAAGGAGTCATGCATGGCATTGACCGCACCGCAGGAGGCCAGCGTCGTGATGGTGGCGAACAGGCCGGAGTCGGCGATGCCGAAGCGGGTCTCCTTGCCTTCCATGTTGCCGGCGGCAGGATCGATCCCCAACTGGGTCAGCAGCGGATTGGCCTGCTGCTCAAAATGCATCGCGCCATAGGCGAGAACCACGAACATCAGGCTCATTGCCGCCAGCACCGCCCAGCCCTGGCGGGTGTCGCCGACCATCCGGCCGAAGGTGAAGCACAAGGCGGCGGGAATCAGGAAGATGGCCAGCATCTCGATGAAATTCGACAAGGGCGTCGGATTTTCATAGGGATGCGCCGAATTGGCATTCATGAAGCCGCCGCCATTGGTCCCCAGCATCTTGATAGCTTCCTGCGAGGCGACCGGGCCCATCGGCAGGCTTTGCGTCTGCGTTTCGGCCGCTTCGGTAAGCGCAACGCCTTTGTCGTCCTTGAGCGGCTGACCGGCAGCATCGAGCTTCTGATTGTCGTATCGGCTGACTTCCAGCGTCGTCACCTCCTTGTAGGCGTCAAAGTTCTGGATCACGCCCTGGCTGCACAGCGCCAGCGCACAGACGACGGAGAGCGGCAGCAGGACATGCAAGGTGACACGCGTCAGATCGACCCAGGCATTGCCGACCGTCTTGACCGAATGGCGGGCAAAGCCGCGGATCAGGACGATCACCACGGCGATGCCGGTGGCGGCAGACAGGAAGTTCTGCACGGCCAGGGCGAGCATCTGGGTCAGGTAACTCATCGTCGCCTCGCCGGCATAGCCCTGCCAATTGGTATTGGCCACGAAACTGATCGCCGTGTTGAAGGCCGAATCCGGGCTGACGTTGGCAAAGCCCTGCGGATTGAGCGGCAGATCGGCTTGCAGGCGTTGCAGCGCATAGACGGTGAGCAGACCGATGAAATTGAACAGTAGGATGGCAGCAGCGTATTTCAGCCAGCCCATCTCCTCGTCAGGGCGAATACCGCTCAGCCGGTAGAACGGGCTTTCAATCTTTCCGGCCAGGCGATAACGGCCTTCCATCACGTTGGCGACATAGATCCCCAAGGGCTTGACGGCCAGCAGCAGGACGACGAGGAAGACACCAAGCAGCATCCAGGCATGGTTGCTCATGAAAAATCCTCCGGGTTGAGCAGGGCCGCCACCAGATAAACCAGCAGGCCGACGGCGACCGCGCCACTCAAGACAAACAGCCAGGTCATTGGGGACCTCCCAAGCGGGCACAGCCGGCAGCCATGCCCAGCAGCAGGATGAAGAACACCCCGAAACCGGCGAGATAAGCGAAATCCATTGCGAACTCCAGATAGGTATTGCGACACCTGAATGCTAGGAAATCGACTATCAAAGTTTTCGAAAAAGGCGAGTCGGCGCTATAAAGATTCGGTAAAAATCCGCCGCCGCGGTACGGATCGCCCGGTTTTCCGCCGCCCGCCCGGCTGCAGTGGTGGTGCAACGGAAAGGCCTGCTCCGACATCGGGCTACAATCGCGGCATTCCATTTCTTCACCGCTCTTTTGCTGCCGATGCGTCCTTACCGTTCCGAATATTTCGACCTGCCCGATCTACGCCTGCACGTCCGTCGCTGGGGCAACCCGCAAGCCCCGACCTTGTTCCTGCTGCACGGCTGGATGGATGTTTCCGCCTCCTTCCAGTTCGTCGTCGACGAACTGCAGCACGACTGGAACATCGTCGCCCCCGACTGGCGGGGATTCGGGCCGTCCGACTGGCTGCACCGGCCGTATTTCTTTGCCGAGCACCTCGGCGATCTCGAAGCCCTGCTCGACCACTATGCCCCCACGGGTCAGGTCCAGTTGGTCGGTCACAGCATGGGTGGCATCATCGCCTGCCTCTACGCCGGCATCCGCCCGGAGCGGGTCGAGCGCGTCGTTTCGCTGGAAGGCTTCGGCATCGCGCCGATGCAGGCCGAAATGGCCCCCGAACGTTATCAGGTCTGGCTTGGCACGCTGAAAAAGCCGCCGCGCATGCACGCCTACCCGGACCGGGCCGCCTTCACCCGCCGCCTGATGAAGACCGACCCTTACCTGACGCCGGAGCGGGCCGATTTTCTTTCCCGCCACCTGGCCCGCGTCGGCGATGGCGAAACCAAGAACGGCCAGCGTCGGCACGGCATCATCTGGAACGGCGATGCCTGGCACAAAACCTTCTCGCCCTACCTCTTCCGCCTGGAGGAGTCGATGGCGATCTGGCGCAACATCACCTGCCCGGTACTCTGGGTCGCCGGCCGCCAATCCTGGGTCATCCGCGACTTCGCGGCCCGGCCGGGCGACTGGGAGGCGCGCCAGGCTTGCTTTGCCAAGCTCGAGGAAGCCTGGATCGAGAACAGCGACCACATGCTGCACCACGACCAGCCGGCCGAAGTGGCTCGCCTGGTCGAAACCTTCCTGACCTGAGTTCCGACCATGCCCGATACGCCCGCCGCCAACGAGGTCGCAGCACCGCCCGAGCCGGTCGGCTTCTGGGAAGCCTTCCGCTTCTGGCTGAAACTGGGCTGCATCAGTTTCGGCGGTCCGGCCGGACAAATCGCACTGATGCACCAGGAGTTGGTCGAGCGCCGCCGCTGGATTTCGGAGCGTCGCTTCCTGCATGCCCTCAACTACTGCATGCTGCTGCCCGGCCCGGAGGCGCAGCAGCTGGCCACCTATATCGGCTGGCTGATGCACCGCAGCTGGGGCGGCATCGTAGCCGGCGCACTGTTCGTGCTGCCCTCCCTGTTCATCCTGATCCTGCTCTCCTGGCTTTACATCGCCTTCGGCCATACCGCCCTGATCGACGGGCTGTTCTACGGCATCAAGCCGGCGGTCACCGCCATCGTGCTGCAGGCCGCCCATCGCATCGGCGGCCGCGCCCTGAAGAACGGCGCGCTCTGGGCGATCGCTGCCGCCTCTTTCGTTGCCATCTTTGTTTTCGCACTGCCCTTTCCGGCCATCGTGCTCGCCGCCGGCCTGATCGGTTACTTCGGCGGCCGGCTGGCGCCGGGCAAATTCAGCCTTGGCGGTGGCCACGGCAACAGCCAGCAGTCATTCGGTCCGGCCCTGATCGACGACCGGACGCCGACGCCGGAACACGCCCGCTTCAGTTGGGAAAAGCTGATAAAGGTCGGCATTCTCGGCGCACTGCTCTGGCTGCTGCCGATGGGCCTGCTCAGCGCCGCCTGGGGTTGGGAACACCCGCTGACCCAGATGGGCTGGTTCTTCTCGAAAGCGGCCCTGCTCACCTTCGGCGGCGCCTATGCCGTGCTGCCCTATGTCTATCAGGGTGCGGTCGGCCACTACGGCTGGCTGACCCCGACCCAGATGATCGACGGCCTGGCGCTCGGCGAAACGACGCCGGGGCCACTGATCATGGTGGTCACCTTCGTCGGCTTCGTCGGCGGCTACGTCAAGGCGCTGTTCGGCCCGGACAGCCTGTTCCTGGCCGGGGCCGTGGCGGCGGTGATCGTCACCTGGTTCACTTTCCTGCCTTCGTTCATTTTCATCCTGGCCGGTGGACCGCTGGTCGAGCGCACTCACAACGACCTCAAGTTTACGGCCCCGCTGACTGCGATCACCGCCGCCGTCGTCGGCGTCATCCTCAATCTGGCCTTGTTCTTCGGCTACCATGTGCTGTGGCCAAATGGCTTTGCCGGCAGCATCGACTGGATTTCGCTGGCCATCGCAGTCGTCGCCGCACTGGCCTTATTCCGCTACAAGCAAAGCGTCATCCGGGTGATTGCCGCCTGCGCACTGATCGGCTTTCTGCTCCGAATCGTGGCGCCAGGCTAAATCAAGCCTGGCTCTTGGCGATTTTTCACCTAATCTGAAAGAACACATCTGCCCTAAACCACGCCCGTCATGATCATCTCCAGCGCCAGCTATTCGATGACCAGTTACCCCAGCGCAACGAGCCAGGCCTCGTCGCGCCAGGCGGGTTCGGCCCAGGCTGGCGGCAAGCTCAGCCCGGAAGAACAGGCTCAGGTCGACAAGCTCAAGGCGAGGGATCAGCAGGTCCGGCAGCATGAGCAGGCCCACCTCGCGGCATCGGGCGGCCTGGCCACCTCGGGCGCCAGCTATACCTACCAGAAAGGCCCGGACGGCGTGAATTACGCCATCGGCGGCGAGGTTAACATCAACACCTCGCCGGGCCGTACGCCGGAAGAAACTGTCCGCCGTGCCGAAACCATCCGCGCCGCCGCCCTGGCCCCGGCAGACCCGTCCGGCCAGGATCGGGCCGTTGCTGCCAGTGCCGAAAAAATGGCCCAGGAAGCGCGCAGTGAAATCGCCCAGCAAAGCACCACCGCGCCCAGCGAAGGCGAAGACAGCCCGGCTGCCGACACGCAAAAGACCGAAATCGAACGTTTCTACACCGCCGATGACAAGCGCGCCGGCAATCTGCTCAACGCCTTTGCCTGAGCCGTTCAGGACTTGAGGAGTTCCTCGCGCGAACCGAGCCAGCGCTTGAGATGGCGTTCGGCCAGTTCCGGGTGTTCGGTGAGCATTTCCTCGGCCACCGTCCGCGCCATCTCGACCAGGTCGGCGTCCATTTCCAGATCGGCATAGCGCAGCAGGGGCACGCCGCTCTGCCGGCTGCCGACGAATTCGCCGGGGCCGCGAATTTGCAGGTCCTGACGGGCGATCTCGAAGCCGTCGGTATGTTCGTAGATGATCTTCAGGCGCTGGCGGGCGATCTCGCCGAGCGGCCCGGCGTAGATCAGCACGCAGCTCGACTCATACTGACCGCGCCCGACCCGCCCCCGCAACTGGTGCAGTTGCGACAGGCCGAAGCGTTCGGCATGCTCGATCACCATCATGCTGGCATTCGGCACGTCGACGCCGACTTCGATCACCGTCGTCGCCACCAGCACGTCGATTTCGCCGGCGGCAAAACGGGCCATCACCGCCTGCTTTTCGTCGGCCTTCAAGCGGCCATGCACCAGGCCGACGCTCAGGTCGGCCAGGTCTTCCGACAATTGCTGGTAGGTATCCTGGGCCGTCTGCAATTGCAGCGCCTCGGATTCCTCGATCAACGGGCACACCCAGTAGGCCTGGCGGCCTTCCTCGACCGACTTGCGGATGAAGCCGACCACATCGTCGCGCCGGCTGTCGGCGACCAGACGCGTCTTGATCGGCGTCCGTCCCGGCGGCAGTTCGTCAAGCACGGTCACATCGAGGTCGGCGTAATAGCTCATCGCCAGCGTGCGCGGGATCGGCGTCGCCGACATCATCAACTGATGCGGGTTGCTGCCTTTCTTGCGCAGGGCCAGGCGCTGGGCGACGCCGAAGCGGTGCTGTTCATCGACGATGGCCAGGCCGAGCCGGGCGAAATCGACGCCGTCCTGGATCAGGGCGTGGGTGCCGACCACCAGTTGCGCCTCGGCTGCGGTCGCGGCGAGTTGCTCGCGCTTGGCTTTCGACTTGAGGCTGCCCGACAGCCAGGCGACCTTGACGCCGAGCGGCTCGAGCCAGCCCTTGAGCTTCAGGTAATGCTGCTCGGCCAGAATTTCGGTCGGCGCCATGAAGGCGGCCTGCCAGCCGGCCGAGATCGCCTGACAGGCAGCGAGCGCGGCAACGATGGTCTTGCCGGCCCCGACATCACCCTGCAACAGGCGCTGCATCGGGTAAGGCTGGGCCAGGTCGTCGGCGATCTCCGCCATCGCCCGCAACTGTGCACCGGTCAGTCCGAACGGCAACTGGTCGAGCAGACGGGCCCCGAGGTCATCCTGCGCCACCAGCACCGGTGCGCCCTGCTCGCGCCGGGCCAGGTAGGCGCGGCGCAGCGAGAGTTGCTGGGCCAGCACTTCGTCGAACTTGACCCGCCGCCAGGCCGGGTGATTGCGGGCGTGCAGCGTCGCCAGTGCGGTACCCGGCGGCGGCGCATGCAGGAAGCGCAGGCTGCGCGCCAGACCGGGCAGTTTGAGGCGCTGCCGCAAGCCTTCGTCGAGCGTTTCCGACAGGTCGCCATTGGCCAGCGCCCGCCCGATCAGTTTCTGCAAGGCGGAATTGACCAGCCCGGCGGTGGTCGGATAGACCGGTGTCAATTCGGTCGCCAGGGGCTCGTCGCCGACGACCTTGCGAAAGCGCGGGTGCACCATCTCGGCGCCGAAAAAGCCGCCGCGCACCTCGCCGAAGGCACGAATCTTCGCCCCGGCGCTCATCATCGCCTGCTGGTTGGGATAGAAGCTGAAGAAGCGCATGATCAGCTCGCCGCTGTCATCGTAGGCGTGTACCACCATCTGCCGACGCGGCCGGAACTGCACTTCGCAACTGCTTACCACCACTTCGACCAGCACCGGCTCACCCCATGGTGCTTCGGCCACCGGGGTCAGGCGGGTTTCATCCTCGTAGCGCAAAGGCAGGTGCACCAGCAAATCGGCCTCGCTATGGAGGCCGATCTTTGCCAGTTTCTTGAGCAGCGCTTCCGACGCCCGAATCGGCGGCGAGACAGGAGAAGATGCCGGAGGGAATACCGGGGCCGGGGCCCCGTTCGCACTCATCAGCCGATGAACATCACCGCGTCGGCCTCGACCAGCGCGCCGCGCGGCAGCTCCTTGACGCCAACCGCGGCACGGGCCGGGAAGGGCTCGCTGAAATAACGGGCCATCGTTTCATTGACCTTGGCAAAGTTGCCGAGGTCGGTCAGGAAGACGTTGAGCTTGACGACATCGGCCAGCGAACCACCGGCCGCCTCGGCGACGGCCTTGAGATTTTCGAAGACGCGAACGATTTGCGCATCGATACCGTCTACCATCTGCATGGAAGCGGGATCCAGCCCGATCTGCCCGGAAAGATAAACAGTGTCGCCGACGCGGACGGCCTGCGAATAGGTGCCGATGGCGGCGGGGGCGTTCGGCGTGGCAATGATGGTCTTGGCCATGGTGAATTTCCTGTCCTGAATTGCAAAAACGTTATTTTAGACCCGACCTCACATGAACCCACGCATCGAATCCCTGGAAAAAATGATCGGCGGCCCGCGCGACGGTGCCCTGCTCCGCTTCTCGCTCGGCAACGAGTACCTGAAGGCCGCCGCCCCGGCCGACGCGGCCCGCCACTTTCGCGCCGCCGTCGAATTCGACCCGAACTACTCCGCCGCCTGGAAAGTCCTCGGCAAAGCCCTCGCCGAAGCCGGCGACACCAGCGCCGCACGGACGGCCTACGAACAGGGCATTGCCGTCGCCGAAGCCAAGGGCGACATCCAGGCAGCGAAGGAAATGAAAGTTTTCTCCAAACGCTTGCAGAAGCTGATCGAAAGCTGAGCCAAGTCAATCTTTTGCATAAACGGATCGCATAAGCTCCGCCCCTCGTTAAATCCACAAAAAGGGGTTCCGCAGTGAAAATGCATATCAAGTTGTTCGCACTACTTGGCCTGGTTACCTTGCTGACAACCGGCTGCGCGGTTAACCGCGCAACCGGCAGCGTCGATCCGTCGGCCAATCTCGGTGCGCTCAAAACGATGTACGTCAAGAAAATCCCCGCCGATGACGGCGGCACCAACCAGTTGATTGCCGACAAGTTGCGCAGTAAGGGCGTAACGGTGACCACCGGGGTTGGCCCCGCCCCAAGCAACGTCGATGCAGTCGTGACCTATGTCGACAAATGGATGTGGGATATCACCATGTATATGCTGGAACTGACCATCACCATCCGCGATCCGAAATCGGACTTCCCGCTGGCCACCGGCAACTCGTATCACACCTCGCTGACCCGTTTATCCCCCAAGGAAATGGTCAATGAAGTGGTGGACAACATCTACAAGGGCACCAAGTAAATGACCGCACGCTCGATCAAGGTAGGCCTTGCCGCAGCGGGTCTGGTGGTTCTGATGCTCACCGGATGCTCGTCGCCGGCCAACCGGGAAGCCATGGTTCCGCAAGACATGGTTCTGGTCAAACACCACCCCTACACGGTTCAGGTTCAGACCAGCGGCGGGAACGACACCGGTGCAATGGACAGCAGCAATATTTCGAATGCCGACTTGAAAGCCGCACTCGAAGACTCGATCACCCA
>DAIMCQ010000159.1:0-9242 GCA_036726285.1 Azonexus sp. | reverse complement strand
AAATACGCCGTATCTTCTGCCGGTGCTCGCGGCTACATGCAGGTCATGCCATTCTGGCTGAAGCTGATTGGTCGCCCGGAAGACAGCCTGTTCGACCTGCGCACCAACCTGCGCTACGGCTGCACCATCCTGCGTCATTACCTGGACATCGAGAAAGGCGACCTCTACCGCGCCCTCGGCCGCTACAACGGCAGCCTGGGCAAGCCGGAGTATCCCAACATGGTTCGCGCCGCCTGGCAGAACCAGTGGGCCTACGAGCAGCCGGCCCGCCTGGTTCAAGCGGGCCGCTAACCAAGCCGAGGCTTAGCGCCCCATACCGGGCAACATGCCCTTCATGCCGCGCATCAGCTTGCCGATGCCGCCCTTGGTCATCATCTTCATCATCTTCTGCGACTGTTCGAACTGATTCAGCAGGCGATTGACTTCCTGGACCTGGACGCCGGCGCCCATTGCAATCCGGCGCTTGCGGCTGGCCTTGATCAATTCCGGCTTGGCACGTTCGGCCGGGGTCATCGAATTGATAATCCCTTCGACTCTGCCCACCATCTTGTTTTCTGCGCCAGCCGGCAGTTGCCCGGCCATCTGGGCAATCTGTGCCGGCATCTTGTCCATCAACGCCGACAAGCCGCCCATATTGCGCATTTGACCGATCTGTTCCTTGAAGTCGTTCAGGTCGAAGCCCTTGCCTGACTTGAGCTTCTTGGCAAAAGCCACCGCCTTCTCTTCGTCGAGCCCTTTCTTGGCCTCCTCGATCAGCGACAGTACGTCGCCCATACCGAGAATACGTGACGCCATCCGCTCCGGATGGAAAGCCTCCAGCCCGCTCAGCTTTTCGCCCACGCCGGCAAACTTGATCGGCTTGCCAGTCACGTGGCGGACCGACAGCGCCGCACCGCCACGCGCATCGCCGTCCAGCTTGGTCAGGACGACACCGGTCAAGGGCAGCGCCTCATTGAAGGCTTTCGCCGTATTAACCGCATCCTGGCCCAGCATGGCATCGACGACGAACAGGGTCTCGATCGGATTGATCGCCGCATGCAGCCGCTTGATTTCGGCCATCATTTCTTCGTCGATGGCCAGACGACCCGCCGTGTCGACCAACAAGACATCGTGGTAATGGCGCTTGGCCCAATCCAGCGCCGCCAACGCAATCGCTTCCGGCTTTTCACCGATCGCAGAGGGGAAGAAATCAACCCCGGCCTGCCCGGCCACCGACTTCAATTGCTCGATAGCGGCCGGACGATAGACGTCACAGGAAACAACCAGCACCTTTTTCTTGTGATTTTCCTTGAGGAACTTGCCGAGTTTGCCGACGGTTGTCGTCTTGCCCGCCCCCTGCAAGCCCGCCATCAATACGATTGCCGGCGGCTGGGTATTGAAGTTGATCCCTTCGTAGGCATCGCCCATGATCTTGGCCAACTCGGCATGAACCACGCCGACCAGGGCCTGCCCCGGACTCAACGAGCCGATCACCTCTTCGCCAACCGCCTTTTCCTTGACGGCGGCAACAAAATCCTTGACGACCGGCAGGGCAACGTCAGCTTCGAGCAGAGCCATGCGGACCTCGCGCAGGGCATCGGCAATATTCGATTCGGTCAGGCGAGCTTCGCCTTTGAGCGTCTTCATGACGCGAGCTAGGCGATTGGTCAGGTTATCGAGCATGTGAGATAGGCTTCTAGTAGAATCTAAGGATGTCCGACATTGTAATTCAGCTTCTGCCGCACATTCTCGCTACGCTCATCTACGGAGCACTGGGCTTCCATTTCTGGAATACCCGCTGGCGGGAAGCCGACAATCAGCACGTGGCCCGCCCAATGCAGCCGTGGGAACGCGCAACCATCGCCTGCGCGCTTGCGATTCATGCCTGGGGCTTATTTGATGCCTTGTTCGCCGAGGCCGGCATGCGCTTCTCGTTCAGTTTCGCGCTGTCCCTGATGATGTGGCTGGCTGTGCTCATCTATTGGCTGGAAAGTTTCATGGCCCGCATGGAAGGCATGCAGCCCATGGTCCTGCCCCTGGCGGCAGGGTGCTCCGCCCTCCCCGTCATATTTCCGAACGTTCATCTTGTAGCCCACGCCAGCGCCACCGGTTTCAAGTTGCATTTCCTTGCCGCCATGCTGGCCTACAGCCTGCTCACCCTGTCGGCGCTGCACGCCATTTTCATGGGCTTTACCGAAAATGCCCTACACAAGCGCACCATGAAGCGCAGCCTGGCCAGCCTGCCCCCCTTGCTGACCATGGAAACCCTGCTATTTCGGATGCTACTGCTCGGTTTCGTTCTGCTGACCCTGACCGTCGGCAGCGGTGTTTTCTTCTCCGAAGCCTTGTTCGGGAAGCCGCTGACCTTCGACCACAAGACGCTGTTCGCCTTTGCCTCCTGGGGCATCTTCGCCACCTTGTTGATCGGGCGTCACGCCTGGGGTTGGCGCGGCAAGCGTGCCCTGCGCTGGACGCTGGCCGGCTTTGCGCTACTGATTCTTGCCTACATTGGCAGCCGCTTTGTCGCCGAAGTCATCCTAGGCCGAATCTAAACCCGGGCAATGACTGACCTTCCCCTTTCTGCATTACTCGGGGCGTTATTTGTCCTGTTGATTCTTTCCGGCGTTTTTTCAGGCTCGGAAACCGCAATGATGGCAGCCAATCGCTTCCGCCTGCGCCATGCCGCGCAAAACGGACATCGCGGCGCCAAGCTGGCAGTTGCCCTGCTCAGCAAGACCGACAAGCTGCTGGGCTTGATCCTGCTCGGCAACACGCTGCTTAACGCCGCCGCTGCAACGCTTACCGGGTATATCGCGCTAGCCCTGTTTGGTGAATCAAAATGGGCCCTGGAAATTGGCACGCTGTGCATTACCTTTGCCCTGCTCGTCGTCGCTGAAATTTCACCCAAGGTGATCTGCGCCACGCACGCCGACCGACTGGCGCCAGTCTTGAGCTACATCCTGACGCCGCTGTTGCGCCTGGTCTACCCGTTGATCTGGTTTGTGAATCTGTTTGTCACTGCACTCTTGAAATCGATCCGGCTGGCCCCGGGAAGCATGCACCAGGAAACCAAGCTTTCTCCGGAGGAACTGCGCAGCTTGGTTCTTGAGTCAGCACACCTGATGCCCAAGAAGCACCACACCATCCTCTCCTGCCTGTTCGAACTCAACAACATTACGGTTGAGGACGTCATGACCCCCCGCGGCAGCATCGAGATACTGGACCTGAACCATCCCTGGGAGGGCGTTCTTACCCAATTGGCCACCAGTCACCACAGTCGCCTCCCGGTATGCAGAGAGTCACTGGATCAACTGCTCGGCATTTTGCCTGCAAGAAGACTGCTAGGGCGTATCGGCGATTCGGGATTCGATGAAAGCGCGTTGGTCGCACAATTGCAAACTCCGTATTACATCCCCGCCGGGACACCAATTTTTTCCCAGCTTACGTTTTTCCAGGAAAATCGCCAACGCATCGGCTTCGTCGTCGATGAATATGGTGAAATTCAAGGCTTGCTGACCCTTGAAGACATTATTGAAGAGTTCGTCGGCGACTTCACCACCTCACTACCGGGGCTCGGCAATACATTGGCTTGGTCGGATGAGGGGGACGTAATTGTCGAAGGCTCGCGCCCTCTACGCGAAATTAACCGCATGCTGGACCTTAATTTTCCTATCGATGGCCCTAAGACTCTTAATGGCTTGATCATTGACTACCTTCAGGACATCCCGGTTGCCGACGTAGGTATCAAACTAGCCGGAACACCGATGGAAATCCTTCAGACGCAAAACCGTAGTGTTGTCACTGTTCGCATTTATCGGCCTAGAACATAGCAAGGGCAAGGGGCGGTGGCCTTTACAAAAGGCCGCCCGCGTAGCATCATCAATCGATCTATACGGCATTTGACAACAATTAATGGCTGCAACTCCTCAAAACTCTCCTCTTAGTGGCTTGGCACGAGCGTTAGTTCAGGCGGGTCGCCTCAAAGAGGCTGAGGCGGAGCAATTGATCACCCAAGCGCAGTCGGCAAAAATCCCGCTGATTGAGCAAATCATCTCCAGCCAGAAAGCAACCGCACTGGATATTGCTCGCTTTGTTGCCGATACGTTTGGCTATCCTTTGCTTGATCTGGCGGCCTTTGATGAGGCTCACATTCCGGCCAGCGCAATTGACCGCAAGCTCATCGCCACCCATAAAGTCATCCCGCTTAACAAGCGGGGAAATCGTCTTTCAGTTGCAATCTCCGACCCGACAAACCTGCGAGCCCTGGATGAAATTCGCTTTCAAACCGGCCTCGCGGTAGACCCCATCGTCGTTGAACACCCAAAGCTGATCCCGCTTGTCGGAAAATACTCAGAAACCACTGAAGATGCACTAAAGAGCCTAGGTAGTGACGACATCAACCTGGATTTTCTGGATGATGAGGCCGCCACCAAAGTTGAGGAAACAATTGGTCAGGATATTGACGACGCCCCCGTCGTCAAATTCATCCAGAAAATGCTGCTTGATGCGATTAATGACGGCGCATCGGATATTCATTTCGAACCTTACGAAAAATATTACCGGATACGCTTCCGGGTCGATGGAATCTTGCGCGAAATTGCAACGCCACCACTTGCAATCAAGGAAAAAATAGCCTCTCGCATTAAAGTTATCTCGCGTCTGAATATTGCCGAAAAACGCGTGCCTCAAGACGGCCGCATGCGCCTTGTCTTGTCCAAAAACAGAGCGATCGATTTCCGGGTCAGCACCCTTCCAACGTTGCAGGGCGAGAAAATTGTTCTGCGGATTCTCGACCCCAGTTCGGCAACATTGGGAATTGAAGCACTCGGTTACGAACCCGAGCAAAAAGCGGCGTTACTTGAGGCAGTGAACCGTCCTTATGGCATGGTTTTGGTAACGGGACCGACAGGCTCTGGCAAGACCGTTTCTCTTTACACTTGCCTCAATATCCTAAACCGCGACGGCGTTAATATTTCGACCGCCGAAGACCCCGCAGAAATCAACTTACCCGGAATCAACCAAGTCAACGTCGATGACCGCGCCGGCTTGACCTTCCCGGTCGCACTCAAGGCATTCTTGCGGCAAGACCCGGACATCATCATGGTCGGCGAAATCCGAGATTTGGAAACGGCTGAAATCGCGATCAAAGCAGCACAAACTGGTCACATGGTGCTTTCCACGCTGCACACCAACGATGCCCCGCAAACACTAACGCGCCTAATGAACATGGGGGTTCCGACATTCAATATCGCCTCCAGCATCCTGCTAATTACTGCTCAACGCTTGGCCAGACGCCTCTGCAACTGCAAAAAACCAATGTCGGTACCACAGCAGGCACTTCTGGACGCAGGATTCAAAGAACACGAACTGGATGGATCCTGGACACTATACGGACCGGGTGGCTGCGACCGTTGCAAAGGTAGCGGATTCAAAGGACGGGTTGGTATCTATCAAGTCATGCCGGTTTCAGAAGCCATGCAACGCCTGATTATGAGTGGAGCAACGGCACTTGATCTCGCCGCTCAAGCCAAGTCAGAAGGAGTAAAGGACCTGCGCGAATCTGGCCTGCTAAAAGTAAAACAAGGGGTAACGTCTCTCGACGAAGTCTTAAGCACGACCAACGCTTAACGAGAAGGAGTAGGCATGGCTACAGCCAGCAAACAGAAGGCCAAAGTCAAGGAGAGTGCCTTCCTTTGGGAAGGAAAAAACAAAGACGGGAAAATTGTTCGGGGGGAAATCCGGGCGGCCTCAGAATCCGTCGTGCAATCGACACTAAGGCGCCAAGGAATTAGCAATACCAAGGTCAAGAAGGTCCGTTTCAAATCGGGCGGAAAAGTTACCGAAAAAGATATCGCCTTATTTACTCGCCAGCTGGCAACAATGATGAAGTCCGGGGTCCCGCTGTTACAAGCCTTCGACATTGTCGGACGCGGCCACTCCAATCCCGCCGTCGGCAAACTACTACTTGACATCAAAGCAGACGTGGAGACCGGTAGCTCGCTATCCCAAGCATTTCGTAAATACCCTCTCTATTTTGATGCGCTTTACTGCAATCTAGTCAGTGCAGGCGAACAAGCAGGGATCCTTGACACGTTACTTGATCGATTGGCTACCTACAAAGAGAAAATTCTCGCTATCAAGAGCAAGATTAAAGCGGCATTGTTCTACCCCGTCGCAATTATCGTGGTGGCCTTTATCATCACTGCAGTTATTATGATTTTCGTAATTCCAGCATTTAAGGACGTATTCAAGAGCTTCGGTGCGGATCTCCCTGCACTGACTCTAATGATCATTGCAATCTCTGATTTTTTTGTTGCTTACTGGTGGGCAATTTTTGGCATCATCGGCGGTGCTCTCTACAGCTTCCTGGAAAGCTGGAAACGGTCCGAAAAAATTCAGATGGCTATGGATCGCCTTTTGCTAAGACTACCGATTTTTGGCGATATCGTTCGAAAATCTGTAATTGCCCGCTGGACTCGTACTTTGGCAACAATGTTTGCAGCAGGCGTACCGCTTGTCGAGTCACTGGATTCAGTAGGCGGCGCGGCGGGAAATTATGTTTACAAGGTAGCAACCAAACAGATTCAAGGCGAAGTATCCACTGGCACAAGCCTCACTAATGCAATGCAAAATTCAAATACTTTCCCCAATATGGTTACGCAAATGGTTGCCATCGGAGAAGAATCAGGTGCACTAGACTCAATGTTGGGCAAAGTAGCTGATTTTTTTGAGCAAGAAGTTGACGATGCCGTTGAGGCAATGTCAAGCCTGATGGAACCGATGATCATGGTCATCCTCGGCACGCTGATTGGCGGAATGGTTGTGGCAATGTATCTACCAATTTTCAAGCTTGGCGCCGTTGTCTGATGCCCATTGAATCTCCGGAAAATACGGCAATGCTGGTTGGGTTGCTGGGGTTATGCGTTGGGAGTTTTCTGAACGTTGTCATACACCGCATTCCGAAGATGATGGAGATTGAGTGGCAAGCACAGTGCGCCGAGTTGAGAGAGGAGCCATTGGAACCTCATGAGCCTCTCTCGCTCTCTCGCCCCAGATCACGCTGCCCAAACTGTGGCCACCAAATCAGTGCGCTTGAAAATATACCGCTACTTAGTTATCTATTTGTTCTTAGAGGCAAATGCTCCGGCTGCAAGACGCCAATCTCTCTACGCTACCCAATTATTGAAGCCATATCGGGCATTTTTTCTGCATATGCTGCCTGGCATTGGGGTATCACCTGGGAAACTGCTGGCGCACTGCTTCTGATCTGGTCGCTAATCGCACTCGCAGCAATTGATTTCGACACCCAACTGCTTCCCGACTCGATCACGCTCCCCCTACTCTGGTGCGGCCTGCTATTTAATCTGCAGGGTACTTTTACCGACCTGGCGAGTGCTGTAATAGGAGCCATGGCCGGCTATCTTGTGCTCTGGTCGGTTTTTTGGCTGTTTAAGCTTGCCACCGGCAAGGAAGGCATGGGCTACGGTGATTTCAAATTACTTGCAGCCTTGGGGGCTTGGCTCGGCTGGACCATGCTGCCAACGATCATCCTTTTGTCATCAATAGTCGGCGCATCCGTTGGCCTTACTTTGATCCTGGCAACCCGCCATGGTCGAGATGTACCGATACCATTCGGACCATATTTGGCGGCAGCGGGCGGTATCGCGTTATTCTGGGGACCACAGATCAACCGCAGCTATCTTGGCATGCTGGCTTGAAACTTTGCCAGCAACCCTGATATAACCAGACAAGACTCTCGGTTATAATTCAAGGTTTTGGAGGACTCCCATGCCGATTTACGAATATCGCTGTGACGCCTGCGGCTTCCAGAAAGATCATCTGCAGAAGCTCAGCGACCAACAACTCACCACCTGCCCAAATTGCGGCAAGGAAAGCTACAGCAAGATGCTCTCTGCTGCCGGCTTTCAATTGAAGGGCAGTGGCTGGTATGCAACCGACTTCAAGGGTGGCAGCAAGTCTGCCCCCCAAGCTGACAGCACACCACCTTGCCAAGGTGGATCGGGAGCATGCACTCCGTGCGGAGCCAATTGATCAAACGCTACTTCATTACCGGCCTCCTGATCTGGGTACCGCTGGTCATTACCGGCTGGGTACTGTCGATGATCGTCAGTACGCTGGATCAGTCACTACGCTTGCTTCCCGAGTCGATACACCCCGAGCACCTGGTGGGATTCGCTATTCCTGGAGCAGGGGCGGTATTGACGTTACTCATGATCCTGCTAACCGGCTTGCTTGCCACCAATTTCATTGGTCAAAAACTGGTTGTCTGGTGGGAAAAGCTGCTGGCTCGCATTCCTGTTGTCAACTCGGTTTACAACAGTGTCAAGCAAGTTTCGGACACGCTGTTCTCTCCCAATGGCAACGCCTTCCGCAAGGCCCTACTGGTACGTTATCCGCACCAGGACAGCTTGACCATCGCGTTCATGACGGGGCAACCGGGCGGGGACGTCATAAATCACCTGGAGGGTGATTACGTTAGCGTCTATGTCCCAACCACCCCGAACCCGACCTCGGGTTTCTTTTTGATGATGCCTGCCAAAGACGTCATCGAACTCGATATGACGGTTGACGAAGCCCTCAAGTACATCATCTCGATGGGTGTGGTCGCCCCCCAAACCCACGCTCGTATCACGACAAACATTTAAAAGACTCAACGGAAAGCTTCATGCGCACCCATTACTGCGGACAACTCAACGCCGCCCTCGACGGGCAAATCGTTACCCTGTGCGGCTGGGCACATCGCCGGCGCGACCACGGTGGCGTCATCTTCATCGACTTGCGTGACCGCGATGGTCTGGCCCAGATCGTCTGCGACCCAGACCGTGCCGATACCTTCAAGATTGCCGAATCCGTTCGCAACGAGTTCTGTCTGAAGATCACCGGCAAGGTGCGTCCGCGCCCGGCCGGCACGACCAATGCCAACCTGGCGTCCGGAGAGATCGAGGTGCTTTGCCACGAGATCGAGGTGCTGAATCCGTCAGTCACCCCTCCGTTCCAGCTCGACGACGAGAACCTGACGGAAAACGTCCGCCTGACGCATCGCGTCATCGACCTGCGCCGCCCGCAGATGCAGAACAACTTGATGCTGCGCTACAAGACGGCGCGCGCTTTCCGCCGCTTCCTCGACGACGCCGGCTTCATCGACATCGAAACGCCGATGCTGACCAAGTCCACGCCTGAAGGCGCTCGCGACTATCTGGTGCCGTCGCGTGTCCATGACGGTCAGTTCTTCGCCTTGCCGC
>DAIMCQ010000158.1:0-9289 GCA_036726285.1 Azonexus sp. | reverse complement strand
TGATCGGCATGATCGCGCTGGCCGGCATCATCGTCCGCAACTCGATCCTGCTGGTCGACTTCATCCTCCAGCAGGTGGCGGCCGGCATCAATTTTCACGATGCGGTGATCCAGTCCGCCGCCGTGCGCGCCAAGCCGATTGCCCTGACCGCGCTGGCCGCCATGCTCGGGGCGCTGTTCATCCTCGACGACCCGATTTTCAACGGGCTGGCCCTGAGCCTGATCTTCGGCATCATGGTGTCGACGTTGCTGACGCTGGTGGTGATCCCGGTTCTTTATTTCGCAGCTTTCCAGAAGGAGCATCAAGCATGACCACCGAACGTGCCATCCGCATCATGGCGGGATTTTTCGTATTGCTGTCGCTGGCCCTCGGCGTCGAGGAAAGCCCACTGTTCGTCTCGCGCTGGTTTCTCGCCTTCACCGCATTTGTTGGCTTCAATTTGTTGCAAAGCGGCTTTACCGGCTTCTGCCCGCCAGAAATATTGCTGCGCAAATTGGGGGTGAAACCAGGGGCCGGCGGTGGTTGTTGTAAATAGGACAAAAGTAATAAGTCATTTGATTTCAAAGCTTAAGCACTCGTGCTAAGCATCTGTTATCTATGATTTTTAATTACTGATTCGAAGTGTGAAATTTCACACTGAAACAATGTTGTGTCTCGGTTAAACTGCGGCCCGAAAATCCGTTCTTATCGTTTTCGGGCTGTAAATCTTGATCCACAACCAGGCTGTCAAAGGTCGCAATTTCCTGCTGTTTTCGTTGGGCGCGATCGCATTGGTCTGGTCTGTGACCGGCTATGCTCTGCTTGGCGAAGCGCCGCCCGAACGGACAAGCCTTCTGGCGCCGATTGGCGCGATTCCGGCGGCCTTCATGTTGTTTTCCGCCGGTCTTTTTTCCTTGCTCGTCTTGAGCGGATGGCTGCTGCTGCGGCGCAACTTGCAGCACGTCGAGACTCAGCTCGATTGGTATCGGCAACTGGTCGCCCATACCTCCGAACCGATCATGATTACCGATGCCGCCCAGCGCATCCTGGCCGTCAACGGCGCATTCGAGCAGGCGACCGGCTATTCGGCCGGGGAACTGTTCGGGCAAACGCCGTCGATCCTGACTTCCGGGCGACATGGCCCGGAGTTCTACCAGGGAATGTGGCAAAGTCTTCGCACTTCCGGCAGCTGGGAGGGTGAGGTCTGGAACCGCAGCAAGAGTGGCGAAATTTCGCCTCGCCTGTTGCGCCTCAAGGCTTTGGGCGATCTTGACCGGCCGAGCCACTACGTCGCCATCTTTACCGATATCCGTGCCTTGCAGGCGCAAGAAGCGCGTATTGAATACCTGGCGCATCACGATCCGTTGACCGGCTTGCCCAACCGGGTTGCCCTGGGCGGTCATTTCGACAGCGCGCTGGCGACGGCGCGCCGTAACGGCAGCCGCCTGGCCGTGGTCGTGATCGACCTCGACAATTTCAAGACCGTCAACGATTCGCTCGGCCATCATGCCGGTGACCTGCTGTTGAGCGAGATTGCCCGTCGTCTGCAGACTACCCTTGCCGAGGGCGAGCATCTGATCCGCCTCGGCGGCGACGAATTCGTGTTGCTGATCGAGAGTATTCATCAGGTCGAAGCGGTGATTGCTCGCGTCCAGGCCATGATGCGGGCGATCAGCGCCGTCTGCGAGATCGACGGCCACCAGCTGCATACCAGCCCATCTATCGGCATCAGCCTGTATCCGGAAGACGGCGAATGCCCGGAATCCCTGATGCGCAATGCCGATACGGCGATGTATTACGCCAAATCGAACGGCCGCAACAATTACCAGTTCTTCGCGGCGCCGATGAATGCCGCCGCCAACAAGCGCCTGCATCTCGAAAGCGAACTCTGGCAGGCGCTCTCCGAAAACCAGTTGCTGCTGCATTACCAGCCGCAGGTCGAATTGCCGAGCGGTCGCATCGTCGGCGTCGAAGCCCTGGTGCGTTGGCAGCATCCGCAACGCGGCATGATTTCGCCGCTCGACTTCATTCCGGTGGCCGAGGAAACCGGGCTGATCCTGCCGCTCGGCCACTGGGTGCTGCTGACTGCCTGCCGGCAGGCCCGCGCCTGGCTCGACCAGGGGGTCGATCTGGGCGAGATCGCGGTCAATATATCGGCCCAGCAATTCAAACAGCCCGAGTTCGTCAAGTCGGTGCAGAGCGTGCTCGATGAAACCGGCTTGCCGGCAGAGCGCCTGGAACTGGAAATCACCGAAAGCACGGTGATGAACGGTGCCGATTCTTCGGTGTCAACGCTGCAGGAACTGAAGGCGATGGGGGTCAAGCTGGCGATCGACGATTTTGGTACCGGTTACTCCTCGCTCTCTTATTTGCGCCGTTTCCCGCTGGACCGCCTGAAAATTGACCGAACTTTTGTCGCCGATCTCGAATCCGATGCCGATGCCGCCTCGCTGGTCGGCTCGATCATCGCCCTCGGCCGTTCCCTCGGCCTGCGCCTGGTGGCAGAAGGCGTCGAGAATTCGGCGCAGGTCGATTCGTTGCGCAACATGGATTGCGAGCGGGTGCAGGGCTTCCACTTCTGCCGCCCGGTACCGGCCGAAGATGTCGTTGCCGCCTGCGAAAACCTGCGCCAGAGCGTTTCCTTGGCCTGATTCTCGCCTCAAGGCTTGACCGCGGGCCGATGCTGCCTAGAATCTGAGCCTCAACGAATCGGAGATTCACCATGAATATCGGCTTTCTCGGCCTGGGCATCATGGGGCGCCCCATGGCGCTCAACCTTCTCAAGGGGGGCCATTCGGTCACCGTCTGGGCGCGTCGCGCCGAATCCATGCAACCGCTGCTCGATGCCGGCGCCCGTGGTGCGGCCAATCCGAGCGAAGTGGCACAGGCCAGCGAACTGGTCATCTCGATGGTGGCTGACGCGCCGGATGTCGCCGAAGTCATGCGTGCGGTCGCGGCCGGCGCCAAACCGGGGCTGGTTGCCGTGGACATGAGCACCATCGCGCCGGCGGCAGCGCGCCAGATCGGCGAAGAACTGGCGGCGGCCGGCATCGACTTCATCGATGCCCCGGTTTCCGGTGGCGAGGTCGGCGCCATCGCCGGCACGCTGTCGATCATGGCCGGCGGTTCCGAATCGGCATTTGCCAAGGCCAAGCCGGCTTTCGAATGCATCGGCAAGAATATCGTTCATGTCGGCGAAAGTGGTGCCGGCCAGGTGACCAAGGCGGCCAACCAGATCCTGACCGGGGTCGGCGTGCTGGCCGTGGCCGAAGCCATGGCTTTTGCCGCCAAGAACGGGGTCGATGGCAGCAAGGTGCGGGAAGCCCTGATGGGCGGTTTTGCCGCTTCGCGCATTCTCGAAAACCACGGCCAACGCATGCTCGACCGCAATTTCAAGCCAGGCTTCAAGAGCTGGATGCACGAAAAGGATCTCAATATCGTGATGCAGACGGCGCATGAACTCGGCCTGTGCCTGCCGGCCTCGGCGGCAACGGCGCAGATGTTCAATGCCATGGTCGGCTCCGGCCTGGGCGAGGAAGATTCGATCGCCGTGCTGAAATTGCTCGAACGCTTGTCGGGACAAGCATGAACGTCGGTTTCATCGGCCTCGGTGTGATGGGCCGCCCGATGGCCTTGCACCTGCAGCGTGCCGGGCATGAACTGTTCGTCTGGGCGCGCCGCCCGGCCAGCGTCGAAGGCTTGCCGGCAAGCTTGTGTGCCAGTCCGGCCGAGCTCGGCCGGCGTTGTGAGGTGGTGTTCACCATGGTCACGTCGAGTCGCGATGTCGAAAGCGTCTGTCTGGGCAAAGACGGGCTGATCGAAGGCATGGCACCGGGAGCGGTGGTGGTCGATTGCTCGACCATCGCGCCGGACGCCGCCCGGCGCATTGCCGCCCGGCTTGGCGAAAAGCAGATCGAGATGCTCGATGCGCCGGTGTCCGGCGGGGCGCAAGGCGCCATCGATGCCACGCTGGCGATCATGGTCGGCGGCAAGGCGGCGGTGCTGGCGCGGGTCTTGCCCCTGCTCGAATGCCTGGGCCAGCGCATTGTTCATGTCGGACCGAATGGGGCCGGACAGGTCGCCAAGGCCTGCAACCAGATGATCATGGTCGCCGCCATCCAGGCTGCGGCCGAAGCCATGCGCCTGGCCGCTGCGGCCGGCGTCGATTGCGCCAAGGTGCGCCAGGCGCTGGCCGGCGGTTCGGCGGCATCGCGGGTGCTCGACGTGATGGGCGAGCGCATGGTGCGGCGCGATTTCGCCGCCGGCATCGAAGCCCGCCTGCATCACAAGGATTTTGGCCTGGTGCTGGGAGCCACCCGGCAGAGCGGCGTTGCGACGCCGCTGGCGGCAGTGGTCGGTCAGCAACTCAATGCGCTGATCGCCCAGGGCTGGGGGCGGGACGACACCTCCTCGCTGCTGCGGGTACTGGAGTTGGCATGACGCAGATTGCGCAACTTTCCGAAGCGGAAATCGAAGAGCGCTTCCACGTCACCGGGCGGACCGCCATTCAGTTCACGCTGGCCGGCTATGCCCGCGAGCATGAGTCGTTCTCGCTCCACTTCAACCTGGGGCAGGACATGTTCCTGACCACGCTGCTCGCCGTGCAGCCCGACAAGGAGCGCCTGGTCTTCGATTGCAGCGGCAGCGCCGAAACCAATCGTCGCTTCCTGAACAGCCAGCACAGCCAGTTCGTCGGCCATCCCGGCGGTATTCCGGTGCAGTTCTCTTGCGGCCCGGCCAGCGAAATTACTTACGAAGGCAGTACGGCATTTGCCGTTGCCTTGCCGCAGAAACTGGTTCGCCTGCAGCGGCGGGAAAATTTTCGTGTCGAGACGCCGCGCCTGAAACCCCTGGTGTTTTTCGGCCGTCTGCCGAGCGGTGAGTTGCTGAAGTTGCCTTCGCACGATATTTCGGTTTCCGGCATTGGCCTGAATGCCGAAAGCCTGCCAGAGGGGCTGGTCAGCGAACAGGTGCTGGAAAAGTGCCATTTCCAGTTGCCCGGCGACCCCAACGAGTTGTTCGTCAAGGCTACGGTGCGTCGTATCCAGGAGCGAGAAACCCGTTCCGGCAGTCGCTACTGGCAAATCGGACTGGAATTCAACCAGTTGTCCACCGGCGATGAAAATCGCATTCAGCGCTATATCGATCGGATCGAGCGCGAACGCCGCGAGCTGAGCTGAGCAGTTCGGCGCCTCAGCGCGCCTGACGACGTAGCGGCTTTTCTGCTTTTTCCGCCCGGGCTCGCAACTGGCCGCAGCCGCCATCGACATCCTGCCCGGCCGAATTGCGCAGGCGGGCCAGGATGCCGCTCTGGTGCAGGCGACCGGCCAGTTCGCTGGCGCGCTCCCAGGACGGGCGTTCGAAGCCGAGGCCCTCGTTGGTGTTGTAGGGGATGAAATTCATCATCGCGTACTTGCCCTTGAGCAGGCGGATGATGCCTTCCAGCTCCTCATCGCTGTCATTGACGCCGGCCAGCAGCGTCCATTGGTACTGGATCGGATAGCCGGTGCTCCGGGCATAGTGTTCGCCAAGTTCGACCAGCTCGTCCGGCGCGATGCGCGGCGCCTTGGGCAGCAGGCGGGCGCGCAGTTCGGCCTTGGTCGTGTGCAGCGACAAGGCCAGCGCCGGCTTGACCGGCCCTTGGGGCAGCCGTTCGAAGGCGCGGTAATCGCCCACCGTCGAGAAGACCAGGTTCTTGTGGCCGATGCCGCCCAGCGTGCCCAGCGTTTCGATGGCTTCCATGACGTTGTCGAGGTTGTGCGAGGGTTCGCCCATGCCCATGAAGACGACGCGGCTGACCTTGCGCTTCTGCCGGGCGAGGACGACCTGGGCGACGATCTCGGCGCTGCCGAGCTGGCGCAGCAGGCCTTCCTGGCCGGTCATGCAGAACAGGCAGCCGACCGCACAGCCGATCTGGGTCGACACGCACAGGCCGTCGCGCGGCAGCAGGACGCTTTCGACGCTTTGCCCGTCGGCCAGTTCGACCAGCAGCCGGGCCGAGCCGTCTTCGCCCGGGTGTTCCGAGCGCAGGCGGGCGAGGCCTTTCAGTTGCGCGTCAAGCGTCGGCAGCAGGTTGCGGACGGCGAGCGGCAGGAAATCCTCCGCCTTGCGATGGCGGGTGTCGAGGCCGACGCATTGGGTCCAGCCGCGCAGCACGCGTTCTTCATGACAGGTCTTGGCGCCGGCAGCACGTAGTTGCCGGCGGATTTCTTCGATACGCATCAAATGGTCGCGGGAAGGGGGCCGCAGGTGTCGCAGCGGTGGATCTCGATCGTCGCGTGGACGATTTCCTGGTGGATGGCGAGACGCTGGCGAATGTCCAGCGGCTGCAGCGCGGCGTCGTGGGTGAGGACGCTGAGAGCGCAGGCATAGGCGCCGTTGCCGACCCGCCAGACGTGCAGGTCGGTCAGTTCGGTCTGGCCGGCGGCCGGGAGTGCGGCGATCACGGCGCGGATTTCCTCGACCACCGGGTGGTCCATCTCGCGGTCGAGCAGCACGCGTCCGGCTTGCAGCAGCAGGTCTTTCGACCAGAGGGCGACCAGTATGGCGCCGACCAGGCCCATTGCCGGATCCAGCCAGGCCCAGCCGTAGAACCAGCCGCCGAGCAGGGCGACGATGGCGAGCACCGAGGTGGCGGCATCGGTGATGACGTGAATGTAGGCCGCTTTCAGGTTGAGGTCGTCGTGGGCGTGATCGCGATCGTGCTGATGGGCGTGTTCGTGGTCGTGTCCGTGCGCATGGTCGTGACCGGCGTGCTCATGCGAATGGCCGAGAATCAGTGCACAGGCGAGGTTGATCAGCAGGCCGAGGACGGCAATGGCGATCGCCTCGGGGTAATGGATGGTTTGCGGCGACCACAGGCGTTCGAGCGAACCGACGACCATCATGCCGGCGACGCCGAGCAGGGCGATGGCGCTGGTGTAGCTGGCCAGGATCTCGATCTTCCAGGTGCCGAAGGCGAAGCTCGGGTCGTCGGCATATTTGCGGGCGGCCCCGTAGGCAAAGGCGGCCAGGCCGATGGCCAGGGCGTGCGAACTCATGTGCCAGCCGTCGGCGAGCAAGGCCATCGAGTTGTACCACCAGCCGGCGACGATCTCGACGAACATGGTGGCGAGGGTGATCCACATCACTCGGCGGGTGCTGCGTTCGGCCCCGGCGTTACCGGTGCTGAACTGGTGGTTGTGCAGCCAGCGGGAAAGATCGTGTTGATTCATTGTTGTCCGTAACCGGCGAATTTCTCCATGACGGCCGCCATCTCCATCGCGTCGAGCAGGACCGGCTGACCGAGTTGGCAGGCTCGCCAGTACTGCTCGCACAGTTCTTCCAGTTCGATGGCCAGGGCCAGCGCTTCGTCGAGATCGCGGCCAGCGACCAGCAAGCCGTGATTGGCCAGCAGGCAGGCTTTGCGCTCATCCATTGCGACCATGGCGGCGGCCGACAGTTCAGCCGAACCGAAAATCGCGTATTCGGCGCAGCGAATGGTCGAGCCGCCAAAGCGCGCAATCATGTAATGAAAGGGCGGGATGTCGCGGCGCAGGCAGGCCAGGCTGACGGCAAACGGCGAATGGGCGTGCAGTACGGCACCGACTTCCGGCCGGCCGGCGTACAGGTCGCGGTGAAAACGCCATTCCGAGGAGGGTTTGCGCCGCCCCTGGTGGCTGCCATCGAGGGCCATCAGCGGGATGTCATCCGGGCTCAGGCTGGCGTAGGGCAGGCCGGTCGGCGTGATGTAGAAGGCGTCGCCGCTGCGTACGCTGACGTTGCCCGAGGTGCCGCGGTTCAGCCCGGCCGGAGCCATCGCCTGGGCGACGGCGATCAGGGCTTGGCGGGAATCAGCCACGTGCTTCTTCCGGGTAGAGGCCGAGCAGGCCGGCCTTGCTGGCCGGGCAAACGCCGCGCTCGGTGATGAGGGCGGTGACCAGGCGGGCCGGCGTGACGTCGAAGGCCGGGTTGGCCACCGCCTCGTGGGCGGACAGCTGGTGCAGCGCCGAAGTCACGCCGCGGCTGTCGAGGCCATGCACCAGGCGGAACTCGTCGCCGTCACGTTCTTCGATCGGAATGGCGGCGCCCTCGGGGCAAGCGAAATCGAGCGTCGAGCGCGGTGCGGCGACGTAGAAGGGGATCGCGTTGTCGGCGCAGGCCAGACCCTTGAGGTAAGTGCCTACTTTGTTGGCAACGTCGCCATTGCTGGCAATGCGGTCGGCGCCGACGATGACGGCGTCGACCTGGCCGCTGCGCATCAGGATGCCGGCGGCATTGTCGGAAATCACCGTATGCGGCACGCCGTGCTGGGCCAGTTCCCAGGCGGTGAGCAGGCCCTGATTGCGCGGCCGGGTTTCGGAAACCCAGACATGCACCGGCAGGCCGGCATCATAGGCGGCATAGACCGGTGACAGCGCGGTGCCCCAGTCCACGGTGGCCAGCCAGCCGGCGTTGCAGTGGGTCATGATGTTCAGCCTCGTACCGTGCTGGCGCGGCAATTGGCGGAACAGGCCGAGACCGTGCTGGCCGATGGCGGCGTTCTGAGCCACGTCTTCTTCGGCGATGGCGGCGGCTTCTGCCCAGGCGGCGGCGCAACGCTCTCCGGCCGGCAGCGGGGCGAGTACGGCCTGCATGCGGGCCAGCGCCCAGTGCAGATTGACCGCCGTCGGCCGGGTGGCGCCGAGCAGGGCCACGGCATGCGCCAGATGTCCGTCGGAGGCGTCGTCATTCAGGCCGATGGCCAGGCCGTAGGCGGCGGTGGCGCCGATCAGCGGCGCGCCGCGTACCTGCATGGCGCGAATGGCATGGGCCGCTTGTTCCAGCGTACCGACGCGAACCCAGTGCAGCGCATGCGGCAGCCGGGTCTGGTCGATGATGTCGATGCAGCGCTGCTCCGGATGGGCGCGCAGGGTGCGAGTAGGGATGCCGTCGATGTTCATTGTTTTGGGGCCTGGAAGAGGCGGCGCTGCCGGGGGAATGGACCGACCATCATTTTGCCGGTCCGCGATCGGGGGAGGAAGCGCTGATGCAAATATTCGTGCGGTAAGTGGCTTGATGGTACGGGATTTGCTGCATAGAATTCGTAAAAGTGAAAAAAACAATATTAATTCGATGTTTCTATCGGGTGATGCTTCTTGCCATCTAGGGGGTGACGACATGTTTTCTTTTTTCAAATCGAATCAGGCTGTGGGGGCGATACCCGTCGCGCCAAAGACGGTAGCGGAGATGGCGGTACGGGGGCGTTTCAATGCCGACCGTTTGCCGGACAGCCGTCAGGCTTGGGGGCTGCCGGCGCCAGGCGGCGTATTTATCGGTTTTGTGCCGCCCT
>DAIMCQ010000157.1:0-9367 GCA_036726285.1 Azonexus sp. | reverse complement strand
GAGCGCTTTCTGGACGCGCAGCGGGCCGCTGTGGCGCCGCTCGCACAGCACGCTGCGCGCGCCGCTGCGGGCAAAACCGAGGTGCAACTCGGCAGGCCAGGTGACGGTGGTCGGGGATGTCGCGGGAAGGCGGGAATTCATGGCGAGATTATCCCGAAAGGCCGCTGTGGCCGGCCATACGCAAGAATACGCAGGCTGTGCTAGGCTGCCGCTTCCTTGGTTGCGGAGCGGTTCGGTGCAGCGTAGATGTTTTCTCGGTACGGTCGGTGTTTTGACTGCCGCGGCCCTGCTCGCTGCCTGCGGCAAGAAGCCCCGGCTGGCAGCCTTGCCGACCGGCAGCGTCGTGCTGGCCTTCGGCGACAGTGTCACCTTTGGCTCGGGGGCGGCAAGCGGCGAGGATTGGCCGAGCTTGCTTGCCGCACGTACCGGTTGGCAGGTGGTCAATGCCGGTGTGCCGGGCGATATGGCGGAGGTGGCTGGCGCGCGCCTCGGTGCGCTGCTGGTCGAGCACCGCCCGCAATTGGTCTTTCTCGAACTGGGCGGCAACGACCTGCTGCGCGGTCGGTCGGGCGAAGCCATCAAGGCCGATTTGCGCCGCCTGATCCGGGATATCCGCGCCAGCGGCGCGCAAGTCGTCCTGGTGGCGGTGCCGGCCATGTCCCTGCAGGCTTTGGTCGGCCATCCGGCCGATGCCCCGATCTATGCGGCGCTGGCCGAGGAGGAAGGCATTCCACTGGTCGCTGACGTCTTCGCCAAGGTGCTCGGCCAGGCGGAGTGGCGAGCCGATGCCATCCATCCGAATGCCGAGGGGTACCGGCAGATGGCCGCCGGTATCCACGCCCGCTTGCAACAGCTTGGGCTGGCGGGGCGCTGACCGGTTTATTGCCTTACCTCGCGGACGTTGTCCGGTGCGGCAAATTCGCCGCTGCTCCGGAAAGGGTTGATGTCGAGGCCGCCGCGCCGGGTGTAGCGGGCGTAAACGGCGAGCGATTCCGGGGCGCAATGGCGGCGGATGTCGCAATAGATGCGCTCGACGCATTGTTCGTGGAATTCGTTGTGGCCGCGGAAGGAGACGATGTAGCGGAGCAGGGCGGCGCGGTCGATCGGCCGGCCGCGGTAACGGATCACCACCATGCCCCAGTCGGGCTGGCCGGTCACCAGGCAATTCGATTTCAGCAGGTGCGAATAGAGGGTTTCCTCGACCAGCGGGGCATCCTGGCTGTGCAGCAGTTCCGGAGCGGGCTGGTAGGTGTCGCAGGCAATATCCTGGTCGTCGAGCAGATGGCCGGCCGGATAGGCGATGGCCGGCTGCGGGCGATGGCCGAGGACCTCGATGCTGACGCCGATCTCGCCGCCGGCCGCGGCCGACAGGTCGCGGGCCAGTACCTCGGCGACCTGTGCCGGATCGGCAAAGCGGCTCTGGTTGAAGGAGTTCAGGTAGAGCTTGAAGGATTTCGACTCGATCAGATTCGGCGTGTCGGCCGGGATACGGAAGCTGCCGACGGCTACCACCGGCTTGCCCTTTGGATTGAGCCAGGACAGCTCGTAGGCATTCCACAGATCTTCACCGGTAAAGGGCAGCGCGGCATCGTCGATGCCGATTTCCGAACGCTTGATCTGGCGCGGAATCGGAAAGAGCAGCTCCGGCGCGTAGTCGCTGCGGTATTCGGTGCTCTTGCCGAGCGGGGAGAGTTTGCTGGGGTCGAAAGCGGTTTTCATGGGAGCTGATTTTACCCGCTAGGCTGGCTGGCGGTCGGCAAGCGAGATCAACGGGCAAAGAAAAACGGCGCGGTAGCCAGGGGCCGGCCGCGCCGTTGCGACTCGCGGAGATTGACGCCTTAGAAGTGGTACTCGGCGCGGATCATCGGGGTCTTGGCGAACGCGCCGTCACCGGCTGCACCGTTGTGGTCGTTACCGAACTTGTTCTTCCAGTACTGGTATTCCAGACCCAGCTTGAAGGTACGTGGTGCCGCGCCGAGCAACGGGCTCAGGTCGTACATGACCTGCATGTCGAGATTGGTTTCCGGCTTGGTGGCACCACCGAATTCATTCTTGCCCTTGGCAGCGATGTAGTTCATGTAGCCTTCAAAGGACAGGCCGGTGGCGCCGAGCGGAATGCCCCAGGCCAGGTTCAGCATCGGGTGCGGGTCGTAGGAGTAACGCTCGGTGTGCGTCTTGGTGTAGCCGTTGTAGGGGGCGTTGCTTTCCCACAGTTGCAGCACGCTGATGTTCAGGAAACCCGGCACATCCATCATGATGGTCGGACCGGCAACCAGCATGCGCTTCTTGGAGTTGTAGCCGGCGTCATCCTTGGTGTTGACGTCGAAACCGCCGGTGAAGCCGACGCTGCGGATCGGGCCGAAGCTCAGGTTCTTGCCGGTGATCTTGCCGAAGTCCAGGGTGTGGCGATAGACGATGTAGATTTCCTGGGCGCCGGAGTTGGAGCCGGCGCTGGAGGGGTCCTTGCTGTCGGAGAGCAGGATGTCGGCATTGAAGAAATTGCTGCCGTATTTGTAGCCGCTGGCGTGCGTCAGATTGAAGATGCTTTTCGCGATGTCGTTGTTGTTGAACGGCTCGGCGAAAGTGGTGCCGTAGCGGTAGCCGATGGAGGTATCGCTCCAGTCGGCGGCCTGGGCGCTTAGGCCGGCCGCCATCAGGGCGAGACCAATGATCGTGGATTTACGGGAAAACATGAATGAACCTCCTGATGAACGAGTTTGATTTTTGTCGGGGCTACCGATGTCGCATTGCAGCATTGAACCGATGGGCAAAATTTATCAGGGAGGCGTTCATAAAGGAGGGATACCCATTATTTGTAAATTTGTATAAACCATCTCTTATACCCCATTGAATATACTGGGCTTATTTGAATTGAAATATCGAAATATCATGCACTCGAAAGGGGCGGGAAAAGTTTTTCTGCACCGTTTTAATGCGATTTTTTGCCCGTCTTTTAAGCAATCGGCCAAGCTGAACCCAATATTTTAAGCGCGAATACGGTGCGTGAAAAATAATTTCAATTAAATCATGTAGATAGTCTCTGGCATGGCGATTGCGTAGATCAGCGCACTTTACTTGTCCTGGAGAACAATAGATGTCTGCCCCGTTTAACGCATGTCGCCGCCTGTTTATCGCGGCCAGTATTGCCCTTCTTGCCGCCCCGGCTTTGGCCGATACCCCGACCAAACTGAAATTCACCCTGGACTGGCGTTTCGAAGGGCCGTCCGCGCCGTTCCTTATGGCCAAGGCCAAGGGCTATTTCGCGGCCGAAGGCCTGGATGTCGAAATCGACTCCGGCGCCGGCTCGGCGGGGGCCGTCACGCGGGTGGCTACCGGCGCCTACGAGATGGGCTTTGCCGACTTCAACGCACTGGTCGAATACGACGCCAAGACGCCCAATTCCAAGATCCAGGCGGTCTACATGGTGTACAACGCGACGCCGGCGGCGGTCTTCGTGCTCAAAAAGTCGGGGATCACCAAGCCGGCCGATCTGGTCGGCAAGACCCTGGCAGCACCGATTTTCGACGCCGGGCGCAAGGCCTGGCCGGCTTTTGCCAAGTCCAACAAGCTGGCGGTCGATGCCGTCAAATGGCAGACCGTCGAACCGGCGCTGCGTGAAACCCTGCTCGCACGGGGCGACGTGGACGGGATCACCGGCTTCTACTTCACCAGCCTGCTCAATCTCGAAGCGCGTGGCGTCAAGAGCGAGGACATCGTCGCCCTCAAGTTCCCGGATTTCGGCGTTGAACTCTACGGCAACGCCATCATCGCCAGCCCGAAGCTGATGGCCGAAAACCCGAAGGCGGTGGCCGGCGTGCTGCGTGCCTTCAACAAGGCGCTCAAGGAAACCATCGCCAACCCGGTGGCGGCGATTGCCTACGTCAAGGAGCGCGATCCGCTGATCAATGTCGATCTGGAAACCCGTCGCCTCAAGCTGGCCCTGGAATCGAGCGTGATCACCCCGGAAGTGAAGTCGGTCGGCCTGGGCGCCGTGACGCCGGAGCGCCTGCAGCGTTCGCTGGCCGAGACGGCAGAAGCCTATGCCCTGCCCAAGGTGCCGGCGGCCGCCGATCTGTTCAATGCTTCCTTCCTGCCGGCCAAGGCCGACCGGATGCTCAAGTAAGTCGCTACCGGCGCCGTCTGTCCCGCCGGGGCAGGGGCG
The DNA here is from genome assembly GCA_036726285.1 of Azonexus sp. Lineage (GTDB taxonomy): Bacteria > Pseudomonadota > Gammaproteobacteria > Burkholderiales > Rhodocyclaceae > Azonexus. The sequence continues at coordinate 5,205 of DAIMCQ010000157.1, read as the reverse complement.
CCGGATTCATCCGACAGGAATCCCCTTATGTCATTTGTCAGCTTTGAAAACGTCAGCCTGAGCTATGCGCCGGGTGGCGCCAATGCGATCGAGAATGTCAGCCTGAACATCCGGGAAGGCGAATTCGTTGCCGTCGTCGGACCGTCCGGCTGTGGCAAGTCCACCCTGATGAAGCTGGTTTCCGGTCTCAAGCCGCCAAGCGAGGGCTATGTCTTCGTCGATGGCCGCGAGGTTGGCGGGCCGCTGAAGATCATCGGCATGGCCTTTCAGGCCGCCAACCTGCTGCCCTGGCGCACCACGCTGGACAACGTGATGTTGCCGCTGGAGATCGTCGAGCCGTTTCGCAGCAACCTCAAAAAGGAAAAGGCCAAGTACACGGCCGATGCCGAAGCCCTGCTGGCCAAGGTCGGCCTGGCGGGCTACGGCGACAAGTTCCCGTGGGAACTGTCGGGCGGCATGCAGCAACGGGCTTCGATCTGCCGCGCGCTGATTCACCAGCCGCGCCTGTTGATGCTCGACGAACCGTTCGGCGCCCTCGATGCCTTCACCCGCGAGGAACTGTGGTGCATGTTGCGCGACCTCTGGCAGCAGCAGCCCTTCACCGTCGTGCTGGTGACGCACGATCTGCGCGAGGCGGTCTTCCTCGCCGATACCGTGTATGTGATGAGCAAGCGCCCGGGCCGCATCCTGGTGCGCAAGGAAATCGACCTGCCGCGCCCGCGTCCGCTTGACGTGACCTATACCGACGCCTTCGCCGGCTACGTTCACGAATTGCGTGAACACATCGGCCGTATTCGTGAATCCTGAGGAGCGCCAGCATGGCCGTTAAACAAACCACCCTGATCAAGGCTGCGCCCTGGGCCTTGACCATCACCATCTTCCTGATCTGGGAAGTCATCTGCAGCGGCTTGAAGATACCCGACTACCTGATGCCGGCGCCGAGCGCGATCTGGGCTTCCGGTCACGAGTATGCCGGGCCGATCATGATGCATGCGACGCAGACCTTGTTCACCACCCTGGCAGGTTTTGCGCTGGCCGTCGTGGTCGGCATGCTGCTTGGCCTGGCGGTCGGTGCGTCGCCGCTGATCTACAAGGCCTGCTATCCGCTGCTGGTCGGCTTCAACAGCATTCCAAAAGTCGCTTTCGTGCCGGTGCTGGTCGTCTGGTTCGGCATCGGCACCATTCCCGCCATCCTGACCGCCTTCCTGATCTCCTTCTTCCCGGTCGTGGTCAATGTGGCGACCGGTCTGGCGACGCTGGAGCCGGAACTGGAAGACGTGCTGCGTTCGCTCGGCGCCAAGCGCTGGGACATCATGGTCAAGGTCGGCCTGCCACGCTCGCTGCCGTATTTTTTCGCCTCGCTGAAAGTGGCGATCACGCTGGCCTTCGTCGGTTCGGTGATTTCCGAAACCGTGGCGTCCAATCTCGGTATCGGTTACCTGATGATGTCGGCCAGCTCGTCGATGAACATGCCGCTCGTCTTTGCCGGGCTGATCGTCATCGGCGTCATGGGCGTCGTGATGTACGAACTGTTTGCCTTGCTGGAGAAGCGCCTGACCGGCTGGGCGCACCGCAATCCTAACGCGCCGGGCTGAGCCGGCGGGTGACGAATGCAACGGCGCTGCGGCGCCGTTCAGACTGCTGACAACCCCCCCGATTTTTCGGGGGGTGTTCTTATGTTTGGAATCAGTCGATCTTTGATTCAAACCGAAACAAGGCGGATTCTGAAGTTTTCGTGCAGGTGGTTCATTTGTAGGTGCCAGGGGAAGTCACTGGCAAACAGGGCTAGCCCAAGGATCTTGGCCAATAAGGCTGCTGCCTTCCTGGCCAGCGGCAGGGTCATCTTCTTCATGTTCTGACAGGGCGCCGAGAGCAGGCACTGCGCCTGCACCCTGGCCTATTCCCGATAGCCCAGCAGGTTTGGTTGTCCGGTACGGCTGCATTTCACCGGCCGGGCAGCGGTAGCAGTCCTGTGCCGAGTCGTAGCGGTAGTCCCGCTTGTAGAAATGGCGTAGATCAAGTCTGCGCCATTTCTTTGTCGGAAATCGGCTTGAAAAAAGGGGCTACAGTGCCAACGGCAAAGGTAAGGCCCCCAGCGTATTCATCATAGCGTCGCGTCAGCGGTATTGGATGTCAGTTTCCTGGATCAAATTAAAACTGATAAACATAGTCGAGATAAAACCGATGTTGCTCCCAGTCTTGACGCGGCAATCCCTTGATGGTGGCTGCTGTGGTGAAGCCGGAAATGCTGGAGTCGTAATTTAGATACACGTAACGAAGGGCAAGATTTTTTGCAAAGGGCATTGAGTATTTGATGTCAATTTCTCGATAGTTTTCTCTGCCTTTTGCTGAGTTTGCCAAGTTGCTGCTTTTGGCGCCACTACCGTGAGCGTACTTAAATCCTGATTTAAGCCCACTGATAAAATCTTTCCAGTCGTATGCCAAACGGATTGAGGTGACTATTTCGCCGTTGTTGGCAAGGTCAGGGCCGAGAGAGGCGGATGTAGGAAATGGATTACTGCCATGGTCCTGGGTCAGGCTTCCTGTTTTGGTTCCATTGACTGCAAAGTTGTCTTCAATCCAGAAGCCATCAAATTTGGCGATTGCACCACCGAATGTGAAATTATTTAATTTCAGTTCCGCATCGAGATAGATACCTAACCCGTCGTTTTCGATGCGCTTCGTTCCTGTGCAATCAATCTCCTTTTCTGCCCCACAGACAAACAGACTACCCGCATCGCGCGAGGTAAATAGGCCACTGGAGAGCTTCAGCGAGTTTTTATCGATTGGAATCGTATAGCCCGCAACCAATCCAAACTTGGACAGATAGCTCTTTGAGTTGAGGTATTCGGCGGTGATGGTGACTGGACCATTAATATAGGAGGCACCGATTATTCCGACGTAGTCGATGCCGTTGGCCACGCCCGCAGCCGTCGTTTCCGTCCTGAATTTTTCGAAGTTTGCACTGCTGCGCGGCCGCCATTGGTCATAAATGGCGCCGTAAACACTCATTCCTGTCGTTGGTTTAATTAATGCGCTTAACCCCGAGTAGGTATCGGGCAGGGCACGGGTGTTGGTGCTTTTTAGCAAGAGACTATTTTGTAACTGGCGGCCAATGCGGGCTTCGGCATATTTTTCATACTTCAGCTTTATTGCGGCAATGCCCATGGTCAGGTAAGAGTCTTGAAGCTGCCCGTTATGCCCGACTTCGAGCAAGTTGGTTGTCGGAAGGCCGCTATCTCCAAGCCTCACAACGCCGTAGGCCGAGGCGTCGACCCCGATGATGCCCCCCCAATACGGCGATAGATAATTCAATTGGAGACCGACGGCGCTTTGTTCGAAATCAGTCTGTTTGGGATTTCTTACAGAGCTGCTCGGGTAAGCAAGACTTTCTTCATTCCAGTAAATTGCGCGTCCAACCAGTTCGAGGCGATTTTCTTCTGGTGCTGCGTTCGCGACGACAGGCCATGCCAGCCCTCCAGCCAGTGCGCAGAACAAGACATTTTCAAATTTTTTTGTCATTAGGACTCCTCCGGTAAATTTATGATTTGTATGGGGTTAGGGGTTAAAAAATGGGGCTGGAAGGGAGCTGTTGGATGAAATGCATTTTCAGCACCGCCTCCTTTGCAGCCGGCGTGTGATCTCCTGCTCGATTACAAGCTTTGGCGTAAGTGTTTCAGTTGCTGCTTGAGACGGGGGTTGGCAGAGCTAAGCCCGCCTCTGTGTCAAGAATGATCGGTGCAGCATTACTTTTTCTTTTCCGCGGCAACGGCAAGCGCAGCTGGCTCCAGGCCTTGTTTGCCGATGACTGGATAGGCCGATGGAGAAGTTAAAAACTTGATCAGCGCCTGACCTGCTTCGGGTTGTTTGCTCCCTTTGGCAACGCCTGCAGAAAAAATGGTGACTTTCTGATACGGAGCTGGAATCGCCCCGACAAATTCGACGCCCGGTATGGGAAGCAACTCACTAACCTGCTGGAAGCCGATTTCCAGGTCGCCACGCGCAACCCAGGAGGCAACCCGATCCTTGACGACTTCTTTCGATTTCGCCATGACCTGGTGGTATTCGGCAATGCCAAGTCGTGGGAAAACGTTGTTTACCAGATGTGTGCCGCTGGCACTGGCCGAGTAACCAATCGACTTGGCTTCCAGTAATACGTGATCGAAGGCTTGCTTGGTGCTGATATCAGGTTTGGGTTCGCCTTTGCGAACGACCATGCCGATTTTCGAATGGACGAGATCGACGCGGCTGCCACTCACCGCATAATCCTGGGCAATCAGCTTGTCCAATTCGTTGGCGGCGAGCATGAGCAAATCGGCCGCTTCCCCGCGCTGCATTCGGGCTGGAATTGCGGTAGGCGACGAACCCATCGACGACCCCGAGACGAGGATGACCTTGTGTCCCGTTTCTTTCTCGAAAAGCGGCGATAGTTCCTCCATGGCCGAATAGAATCCACCCGAGCTCATAACGATGACATCGGCAGCCTGGGTCAAGCCGGCAAATGCCAGTAACAAGCTGGCTACGAAGATGTTTTTAGCTTTGGCAATTTTGTTTTGCATATCGAATCCCGGTAAGTTTTTTCTGTTGCAGTGTCGGATTGCAACGTACGTAATCAGGCGTGCATCGCTTGCGCTGCTTGGCAAGCGATGCACCGTGCCGTTTTCGTGAAGGCGTGTTGATTTACGCCTTGTACTCAGGCATCTGATCGAAGTTCATGTAGCGATAGATCTGTGACGCGTTTTTCTGAACGACTTTCATGCGCTCCAGATACTCCTCTTTGGTCGGGATTTTCCCCATGGAGGCGGAAATGGCTGCGACCTCGGCGGATGCCAGGTAAACGTTGGTGGCTTCGCCCATGCGATTGGGGAAATTCCGTGTCGATGTTGAAACAACCGTAGCGCCTTTTCTGGCTCGTGCTTGATTGCCGAAGCAAAGCGAGCATCCCGGCGTTTCCATTCGGGCACCTGCCTCACCAAAGCTGGCGTAATACCCTTCGCGATTCAGGGTGTCGGCGTCCATTTTGGTAGGCGGGACCACCCAGAGTCGGGTCGGGAGTTCCTTGTTGGCCAACAACTGAGCTGCAGCGCGGAAATGGCCAATATTGGTCTGACAGGAACCGATGAAAGCCTCATCGACCTTGGCGCCTGCAACGGCCGACAAGGGCTTGATATCGTCAGGATCGTTGGGGCAGGCCAACAACGGCTC
>DAIMCQ010000156.1:0-9485 GCA_036726285.1 Azonexus sp. | reverse complement strand
CGCGCTCAGCTTGGGCTGGTTGATCCAGCCATAGTCTTGCAGGGAGCCCGAGGTGCCGTTGGCATTCAAGTGGGTATGGCCGGAGAAGCGATCGACCCGGAAGGCGGGGATGATCTTGAGGGCGTCGATCGGCTTGATGATGGCCTGGACGTAGGCACCGAAATTGTTGAACGAGTAGTTGTCGTCGTTCTGCACGCGGGCCGGCGTCCCGGAAAAATCGGTCGGGACACTGTAGTTGTAGCGATCACGCCGATAGCTATTGTCCTGCTGCTCGTAGTTGATACCGCCATCGACGGTGAGCATCGGGCTGGCCCGCCAGGTCAGGGTGCTGATCAGGCCGGTCTGCGTTTCATCCCACTGGCGGCGTTGGCGCGGTGCATTGCCGACGGCATAGCTGGTGAAGGTGATCTTGCGATCTTCCTTGTACTCGTTCAAATACAGCTTGCTGCTCCACAGCAGGTCGTCGGCAACCTGCCAGTCGGCATGGGCGGCGAACTGCTTCATGTCGCGTTCGCTGCCGTCGTTGGCGTTCTTCGCCGGCGACTGCGTGCGACTGGCTGCCATCTCGCTGGCCGTCAGGTAACCGGGTTCCTCGGCATCGTGTTCGTAGATGCGGGCGGTCAGCCCCATTTTCAGACGCCGGTCGTCGGTGGTGTAGAACCACTTGCCGCCCAGCGAGTATTTTTCTGATTTCGAGTGATCGCGATAGCCGTCGGCATCCTGCTTGGCGATGAAGTAGTTCTGGGCGAAGCCGCCTGATTCACGGCCGTAGGCGGCCTGCACCTCGCGCGTGTTGTAGCTGCCGACAGTAAGCCGCCCTTCGGCATAGTTGCCGCCCTGCCGCGTGCCGACATTGAAGTTGCCGCCGATGTTGTGCAGGCCGTAACGGGGATCGTTGGTGCCGCGCACGACTTCGAGATAATCGATTTCGAGCGGGAAGATCATGTCGATGAAGCGCTGGTTGCCGCTATTGACGTTGCTCGGGATTCCGTCGATCAGGACCTTGATGCCGTTGATATAGCCCTCGCCATTGAAGGCGCGGAAGGTCGCCTTGCCGGATTCGGCCCCCATGCGGGTTTCGGTGAGCTGGATGCCGGGCATCTGGCCAAGCAGTTCCCAGCTGTTCATGACCTGCTTGTCTTCGATCTTGTCGGCGGCCAGGACGTCGACCGAGGTCAGGATGTTCTTGGTCAGCAAGGGCTCGTTCTGGGCGTTGCGGACCGTCACCTCGCCGAGCGTGATGGTCGATTCGCCGGCGGATTCCGCCTGCGAGGCGGTGGAAAAGGCCGCCGAAACGGCCAGGGTGAGGAGTTTGATTTTCATGTCGAGGGTCAAACGTCAAAGAGAGAAAGATTCAGAAATAGCGCAGCCAGGGATAGCGACCTTGCTGCTTGAGGCGGCCGAACCAGCGGCAAGGCAGGTAAAGCATGGCCAGCACGGGCGGAACCATGGCCCAGATCATCCACACCTGCTCGAAGCCGAAACGCGCCGCCTGATTCGGGCCGAGGACGGCGGCGAACAGCAGGTAGAGGCCGTGCAGCAGATAGAGGTGGGCGATGTAGAAAAAGAGCGGCACGCGCCCGATCAGCACCAGCATGCGGCCGCCTTGCACGCGCTCCAGCCCGGCCAGGGCGAGCAGACCGAAACCGAGGGTAAGCAGGCTGAAATGCAGCGAGGGCGGGTACTTGGTGATATTCAGGAAAGACGTCAGGCTGGCCAGCGGCGTAGCGCCCACCTGCCAGGCGGCATCGCCATAGACGTTGAGCCAGCGCAGCGCGAGGAAAGCGAGCAAGGCCGCCATGCCGAGCCCGACCAGGCCTTGCCGCCGCGCCCGAGGCGAGGCATCGCGGGCATAAAGCGGCCCGAGCAGGTAGCCGAACAGGATGATGCCGATCCAGGGCAGGACGGGATAAGAAGTCCGCACGGCCAGATGGTCGGTCAACGCAATGACGCAGCGGGCGTGCAGGATGGCCCAAGGCGCGAAACCCGCCTCGTCGGCGGAGAACTGGATGCCGTCGAGCAGGTTGTGCGCGCCGATCAGCCCGGCCGCCAGACCGATCTGGGCGGTACGCGGCAGCCAGAGCAAGAGAGCCAGCGCCAGCATGGCCAGACCGATGGCCCAGATCACCTGCAGATAGATCATTCGCGGCGGGAAAGCAAAGGTCCAGGCGAAATTGACCAGGCTCAGTTCGAGCAGGATCAACAACAGGCCACGCTTGACCAGATAGGCGGCGGTTTCCCGGCGATGGTGCCGGCTGGCATGGAGCCAGGCGCCCAAGCCGGTCAGCAGGACGAATACCGGGGCGCACAGATGGCTGGCCAGGCGAGTAAAGAACAGTTCGGGTGAAGTCGAGGCGACATCCATCGGATCGGCGACCTGACGATGCAGAAAGAAGAACTCGCGCACATGGTCGACCAGCATCAGTACCATGACGGCGCCGCGCAGGCGGTCGATGCCGTCGAGACGAAGCCCGCCCGGCATCTTCATGCGACGCGACTGCCACAGTCGCGAGCGGCGCAGAACATGGCGAAGGCCTGCTCGACCAGAGCTTGGGGCAGGTCGCGAACGATGAAGACCAGCCGGCTGCAGCGGTCGTTGTACGGCACCTCGACCGGCCACGCGTCGAGGCTGGCGTAGGGATACATGACGTGCTGAACGCACTGCACGACGCGCGGCTTGTGGTCGCCGACCACGTTGAGCAAGCCCTTGATGCGCAGGATGCGGTCGCCCATCGCGGCCAGCAGCGTCGCTACCGCTTCGGCGAAAAACGCCCACTGCAAAGGCTGCTCGAACGTCAGGGCAAAGCTGTAGACATGCGCGTCGTGCCGATCGACATCGTGGGCGTGATGGGCCTGCCCTGCCGCCAGGCGACGCGCTTCACGCACCTGTTCCTCGGCTAGCCAGCCTGCCACATCGGGACGCTTGCTGGCGGGATCGTACAAGCCGCAGCCGACCAGCGAAGCGACCGCCACTTCCCCTCGCCGGACATAGACCTGGGCCGCCGAAGGATTCAGGCGGCTCAGTATCCGACTGACTTCGGCCAGTTGCTCTGCATCGGCCAGATCGCACTTGCTGATCAGCAAGCGGTCGGCCATGGCGATCTGCTTGACCGGTTCGGGATGCTCGGCCAACTGCTGCCGGGCGTGCGTCGCATCGACAACGGTCACGACGCCATCGATGCGGAAGCGTTCAGCGACGAAGAAGTCTTCCATCAAGGTGTAGATCACCGGCGCCGGATCGGCCAGGCCGGTGGTTTCGATGATGACGCGGCTGACCGGTGCCACTTCCCGGCGCAAGCAACGCATGAAAAGCTCGCTCAGGCTGCGGGTCAGATCGCCCCGCACCGTGCAGCAAATGCAGCCGGAGTCGAGCAGGATCAGGTCGTCGTCGATTTTGCTGACCAAATGATGATCGACGGCGACACTGCCGAACTCGTTGATCAAGACCGCCGCCGTCGCCATGTCCGGCTGGCCGAGCAGGTGATTGAGCAGCGTCGTCTTGCCGGCCCCGAGAAAGCCGGTCAGCAGGGTGACCGGGATGCGGCGCTCGCCATCCGGACGATTCATGGCCAGGCTACCGTTTTCCCGAGCGACGGCGAGGCAGCGGCAAGGCGCAGCTTTTCAGCCACACAGACCACCGAACACGCCGTCCACAGGTCGAAAAATGGCCAATTGGGATGACCGATGGCATCTTGAAGTCGGGTTAACATAGAGACTGAGGAATCAAAAAATGCAATGTTATAACATTGCATTTGCCTAACCAAGACCATGCCTACGAAAAATCCGACGCTCGTCCCCCCAAGCCCGCCCTCCGAAAGCGACCATAGCGACGCGCTGAACCGCGCCGATGCCGCCTGCCGGGCGCGCGGCGCCAGCCTCACCGCCATCCGCCGCGAAGTGCTCGAACTGCTCTACCGCAGCCCGACCGGCGTCAAGGCCTACGATCTGCTCGCCCGTATCAAGGAAGCGCGCCCTGGCGCCTCGCCACCGACCGTCTATCGCGCCCTCGATTTCCTGATCGAGCAGGGACTGGCGCACAAGATCGGCCGCATGAATCTTTTCGTCGCCTGCCAACATGCCTCGCATCCCATTCCCAGCCTGTTCCTGGTCTGCCCGAAATGCGCCGGCGTCACCGAATTGCAGGAAAGATCGGTGATGAGCGCGCTGTCGAACAGCCTGGCCGAAGCCGGGCATCGACTGGAAAGCCCGGAAGTCGAAATCAGCGCGCTCTGTCCGAAATGCATCGGCAGCCAATAACGCCGCCCCACAGCAGCATCTTGCTGACGGGTGGGCCTGCGTAGCGCGTCCCGAACCGGTACGGCCAATCGGATTAGGAGGCAGCGAGACACGCCCTCCGCTCGCGCTTTCGCCCGTGGCGATTGCCCTCGCCCATCTTCGCAACGCCGTGGTCGGCACCACGAGGTGACTGAGGCGAAAACAAATTGTCGTTATTGGCACTTTTGTCAGCATTCAGACAGCTAGTATCCATTACGCTGTTCGCCACAGTTCGCTTGCTGTTGAGAGGCCAACTGCGACCAACGAATCCACAGGTGGCGACATGACAATTGCAAAACGGCTTTATCTGCTCATCCTCTGTGCCGTGCTCGGCTTGCTGGCCTTGGGAGGTCTCGGTCTGTACCAGATGGCCCGCCTCTACGAAGCCGCCAATTACGGCAACGAAAATACGGTCCCCAGCCTGATTGTCCTGAATGAAATTCTTAAATACACCGGTCAGCAGCGCGTCCTGGTCTACCGGCATGCCCTGACCACCGATCCCGCCAAAATGGGCGAATTCGAAGCCCAGATTGAAGAGACGATGCAACTTCGCGACAAGGCCTTCAAGGCCTACGAGCAGTTGATCTCCGACGATCAAGATCGAACGCTTCTGAGCCGCGAACAATCGCTCGCCGCCGCCTACGACAGCGGCGCCCGGGAAATCCTCGGTCTCTCGCGCAAAAATCAGCATGAACAGGCTCGCGAATCGCTGCTCAAGCTGGGTGAAACCGCAAGCCGCTTGAATGCCGCAATCAGCGAACATTTTTCTTACAACCAGGCACTTGGCAAGAAGGGTGCCGACGAGGCATCCGCCATGAAAGGCAGCGCGCTGACCCAATCCGTAATCGTCATTGTCGGTGTTCTTGGCGCGACCCTGGCACTGGGCATCGGGATCGTGCACAGCATCAAGACGCCGCTCAGCGAACTGGTATCGGTACTCAATCAAGTGGCCGAAGGCAATCTCGCCGTTGCCGTCAGCAGCGGCGGCAAGGATGAAATCGGACAGCTGAAGAATGCCCTGGGTGCGACTGTCGGCAAGCTGCGTTCGACGCTCAATGAAATCATCACCGAGGCCGAAGCGGTCGCATCCTCTTCAAACCACCTCTCTACAGCAGCCCACCAGATGGCGACCAGCAGCGAACAGCAATCGCTGTCGACCGCGTCGGCGGCTGCCTCGCTGGAAGAATTGACGGTCAGTATCGACCACGTCGGCAGCAGTGCCGATGATGCCCGGTCGCGGGCCGGCGATGCCGAAAACTGCGCGATCGCCAGCAGCAATCAGGTGGGCCGGGCCTCCGCGCAAATTACCCAGGTGGCCAACCGGGTCGAAAGCAGCGCCAATCAGATCGAGACCTTGTCGGCTCAAGTTCAGAAAATCGGCAATATCACGGTGGTCATTCGCGAGGTTGCCGACCAGACCAACCTGCTGGCGCTCAATGCCGCCATCGAAGCTGCCCGTGCCGGCGAGCAGGGACGCGGATTCGCAGTGGTGGCCGACGAGGTTCGCAAGCTGGCCGAACGGACCACGATATCGGTTCAGGAAATATCGTCGATGATCACGCGTATCCAGGGCGAAGCGACCGAGGCGGTCAAAGGCATGCAAAGCAGCCAGGAGGTAGTCGGTGAAGTCGTCCATTCCGCCGACCAGGCCAGCGCTTCGATGCAGGACATCCAATCCTCGACCGGCGTGGTGCAGGCCTCGGTCAATAACATATCCGATGCCTTGCGCGAACAACGGGCCGCCTCCTCCGACCTGGCGCGCAATGTCGAATCGATTGCCCAGATGTCGGAAGAGAACGCCTCGGCAGCCAACTCGGTGGCCGACACGGCTCGCCAACTGGTTGCCGTATCCGAAAAACTGAAATCGAGCGCATTCAAGTTCCGTTTGTAAGCAATCTTGCAGCGTTGGCACACCGAGCCAACTCGACACGCCCTCCCCGTGTTTAATATCCGCTTAAGTTTCAGCTAACCAGCGCTTAAGACTCGCTCCCTAGACTTGTTCTCCATGCTCACCCCATGGAGAACAACAATGCGAAGCCTATCCATCCTCGGTCTATTGCTGATCAGCCTGAACAGCCACGCCGCCCCCCTCAGTCCGCCGGCCCAACGCGGCGAAGCCTTCTTCCACCAGCGTTTTGCCGTCAACGACAAGATGCCTGCCTGCACCGCCTGCCATACCGACAACCCGCTCAAATCGGGCCAGCATGCGATCACCGGCAAGACCATCCAGCCGCTGGCGGTTAGCGCCAATAGCGAGCGTTTCAGCGACCCGGCCAAGATCGAAAAATGGTTTGGCCGCAATTGCAAAGAGGTCGTCGGCCGAGCCTGCACGGCCGACGAAAAGGCCGACTTCATCGCCTACATGCGCGAGGTACGTTGAAATGAAAAGCCTCCTTGCCCTGCTTCCCCTGCTGTTGGCTTCGCTCCCTGCCCTGGCCGACCGCCTGCCGCTGCCGGCCGACACACCGGTCAGTTACAAGAGCGAATGCGGCAGTTGCCACCTGGCCTACCCGCCTGCCTTGCTGGCAAAAAAGGATTGGCTGCGCACGCTGTCCAGCCTGGACCGTCACTTTGGTAGCTACGCAACGCTAGACCCCAAGGCGCAACAGGAAATCAGCCGTTTTCTCGAGCGCTCGGCCGGCGATGCGAACAAGCTGGGCAGCGCCGGCGAGCCGCCACGGATCAGCCAGACGGCACGCTTCATCCGCAAGCATGACGAGATTCCGGCCCGCTACTGGCGCGACCCGCGGGTCAAATCGGCCGCCAATTGCGAGGCCTGCCATCGTGGTGCAGCGGATGGTCGTTACAGCGAACACGACATCGCCATCCCGGAACTGAGGAGATAAGCCATGCAAAAGATACTTGTCTGGGACTGGCCGGTTCGGGTCGGCCACTGGTTGATGGCGGGTGCGTTCTGCCTGGCCTGGCTAACGGCCGATAGCGAAAGTTATCGTCTGGTCCACGTGTTTGCCGGCGCAGTCGTGCTCGGCGTGGCCACCTTTCGCCTGCCCTGGGGCTTCATCGGGACGCGCTATGCCCGCTTTGTCGAATTCGTCCGCGGACCGCTGAGCGTCCGCGATTATCTGGCCAGCTTGCTTCGCCTCGATCCGGCCCATCATGTCGGCCACAACCCGGCCGGCGGCTGGGCAATCGTGCTACTGCTCGGCCTCGGTATCGTTACGGCACTGGCCGGCTGGGCCACTTACAACGAGATCGGTGGTCACCTGCTGGAGGAACTGCATGAAGGGCTGGCCACCACCATGTTGCTGGTCGTCATCGTGCATCTGGCCGGCGTCTTTTCCGGCAGCCTGCTGCATGGCGAGAACCTGGTCCGCGCCATGCTCACCGGCAAGAAGCAGGGACATGCCAATGAAGCCATCGCCTCGGCCCGGCCGCTGGCACTGGTGGCCTTGCTGCTCTGGCTGGTCGCCGCCGGCTGGCTGATTGCAAGCTGATAGAATCGATCCCATGCGCATCCTGCTTGTTGAAGACGACCCCCAGCTTGGCGACGGCCTGACCATCGGTCTGCGCCAGACCGGGTTTGCCGTCGATTGGGTCCGTGACGGCCAGGCCGCCGACCACGCCCTGCATGCCGAAAGTTTCGACCTGGTCGTCCTCGACCTCGGCTTGCCCCGTCTTTCCGGCATGGAGGTACTGAATCGGGCCCGCCAGCGCGGCCAGAGCATGCCCATCCTGATTTTGACGGCACGCGATGCAACCGGCGACAAGGTATCCGGACTCGATGCCGGTGCCGACGACTATCTGGTCAAGCCGATCGATCTCGACGAACTCGCCGCGCGCATCCGCGCCCTGACCCGGCGCAGTGCCGGCCGGGCCGCGCCGCTGCTCTGCCATGGCACGCTTGCCCTCGATCCGGCGGCCCATACCGTGACGCTCTCCGGCCAGCCGGTCGAGTTGTCCAGCCGCGAGTTTTCGCTGCTCCAGATGTTGCTGGAGAGCGCCGGCCGGGTGCTGACCCGCAGCCAGCTCGAACAATCGCTCTATGGCTGGCGCGACGAGCCGGACAGCAATGCGCTGGAAGTCCATATCCACCATCTGCGCAAGAAACTGGGCAGCGACCTGATCCGCACCTTGCGCGGCGTCGGCTACACCATTCCCAAGTGAATACCGCCTGGTTCTCGCTGCGCCGGCGCCTGCTCGGCCTGCTGCTCGGCGGCGTCGCCGCCGCCTGGCTGGTAACCATGGTGTTCAGCTACATCGACGCCCATCACGAAGTCGATGAACTGTTCGATGCCCAGTTGGCGCAGGCGGCGCAAACCCTGCTCGCCCTCGCCGCCCACGACCGCGACCACGATATCGAGGACTTCGGCGACGCCGCCCACAAATACCAGCGCCGCCTGCGTTTCCAGATCTGGCGCCACGACGGAAAACTGCTGATGCGCTCGCATAACGCCCCTGAGCGGCCACTCACCGACGAGGACGGCTTCTCGGAAACGCGTGGAGACGACGGACACTGGCGCTATTTCAGCCAATGGAACAGCGAACGCAGCCTGCAGGTGCAGGTCAGCGAAAACCATCATATCCGCGACGACCTGGTCGCTCACATTGCCTGGCGCCTGCTGCTGCCGGCACTCTTCGGTCTGCCGCTGATCGGGCTGTGGGTCTGGCTGTCGACCCGGCATGGACTGGCTTCGCTGGGCGGGATCGCCGCCCAGATTGCCACTCGGGCACCGCATCAATTGCAGGCGGTGGAACCGGCCTCGGCGCCGGAAGAGATTCGCCCGATGCTGCTTGCCCTGAACGGCCTGTTTCAACGCGTCGACGCCGCCCTGGAAAGCGAGCGGCGCTTTACCGCCGATGCCGCCCACGAACTGCGCACGCCGCTGGCAGCATTGCAGGCGCAGTTGCAGGTTGCCATGCGCGCCCGTGACGACGATGAACGGCAACGTTCGCTAAGCCAGTTGCAGAGCGGCCTGACCCGCGCCTCGCATCTGGTCGACCAGATGCTGCAACTGGCAAGGCTCGACCCGGAGTCGGCCCTGCCCGATCCGCAAGCCGTCGATCTGACCGCCATAACCGAAGCAGTCTGCGCAGAAATTGGCCCGCGGATTCTCGAGAAAAATCTCGATTTCGATTTCACGGGCAGCTCCCCGGTCTGGGTTACCGGTCAGAGCGAATGGCTGCGCGTCCTGGTTCGCAACCTGGTGGACAATGCCGTGCGCTATACGACGAGCAATGGCGAGGTACGC
>DAIMCQ010000155.1:0-9654 GCA_036726285.1 Azonexus sp. | reverse complement strand
CGGCCGTCTCAAGCAGTTTGAATACCACATTCACGCCTACTGCCATATTGGGCGCGAACACCACCGGAATTTCGCGCGCCGCGGCGGCGATCTTTTCCTTGCCTTCAGCCTCGAAGCCTGTCGTGCCGATGATGATGCCCACACCAGCCTTGCGACAGATTTCGATGTGTTCCAGCGTACCTTGGGGACGCGTGAAATCGATCAGGCAATCGACACCAACCAAGCCGCCTGCAACATCATCGCCGACCACCACATTGCAAGTTGCACCAACCAACTCGCCAACGGTTTTGCCGACAGCCGGACTTCCGGGAATATCAAAAGCTGCAGCAATCGCAATCTGATCGTCCTTCAAAGCCGCTTCGATCAACATGCGCCCCATCCGACCGCCAGCGCCCAGGATGCCAATACGTGTTGCACTCATTGCTTAAAACCCCATCATGTCCATGAAACGCCGGAAGTAGCTTGGCTCCTGGCGCGGCGGCATCGGCGTATCGGCAGCCTCTGCCGATAGCGACCCCAGATCGACCACGCGAGTCTTCGCTTGCGGCGCCACCAACTCATCTACCGTAGCGTCACCGACATCACCAGCCACCCTAACCAGACGCCCTTCGCCATCGAAGAACACAGCGAATTTGCGCGACTCGACCTTGCCCGTCTGTCCATTCTGGTAGCGATAAACGTAATCCCAGCGCTGCTGGTGGAAAATATCCGATATCAACGGTGTTCCGAGCAGAAAGCGAACTTGGTCGCGGGTCTGCCCAGGCTTGAGTTGGGCAACCATTTCCTGGCTCAAGACATTGCCCTGCTGAACGTCGATCTTGTATTCGTTAATGAAACTTGGCTTGTAGGTGCAAGCCGACAAAAAAGCGCAAAACACTGCGCCAAGCAATATGCGGGAAGGGAGCATGCGACTTTCCGGAGTTTCTCAAACACCTTTGAAGCGGTATATCATACCCGAATTAGCCCTCGGCCCTGCCGCAACGAATTCTGGATTTTTTACGATGAGCGACCCGCAAAGTCTCAAGAACATGGGGCTTAAAGCCACGTTTCCCCGCCTGAAGATTCTTGAGCTTTTCGAGAAAACAACCGTTCGTCACATGACGGCGGAAGACGTCTATCGAATGCTCATTGCGGAAAACATGGACATTGGCTTGGCCACTGTTTATCGCGTTCTCACACAGTTTGAACAGGCCGGCCTGCTTGAGCGCCACTTTTTCGAATCAGGCAAGGCAGTGTTTGAGATCAATCGTGGCAAGCACCACGATCATCTGGTCTGCATCAACTGCGGCCGGGTTGAGGAATTTTACGACCCGGAAATTGAAAAGCGACAGAACGCCATTGCCGAAGAACGCGGTTTCGCCATTCAGGACCACGCGCTTTATCTCTACGCCCAGTGCAAGAAAGACGCCTGTCCGCATCGCGACAACCCGGACAACAAATCCTAAGCAACAATGCCTGAGATGTTAGCAACAGCGCCGGGAGCCTGGCTCTCCTCGGCGGGGGCCACCTTTTTGCTGATTGCACTGGCTGAAATCGGCGACAAAAGCCAATTGGTCTGCATGACACTGGCGGCGCGCCACCGCGGCTTGCCGGTAATCCTAGGCGCCACGACGGCCTTCGCGATACTCAACCTGCTTGCCGTGTTATTCGGTGCGGCCATTGCCGCCTGGCTTCCGGAATGGGTCGTCACGCTGGCTGTCGGCGCCCTGTTTGCCAGCTTTGGCATCAGCGCCCTGCGCTACACCGAAGAAGACGAAGATGAGCAGATCGAGGAAAAACCCGGTCACGGCATCTTCGCCACCACCTTTCTGCTGATCTTCCTGGCCGAATTTGGCGACAAGACACAGATTGCCGTGGCCGGCCTGGGCAGCACGAGCAACACCGCCGCCGTCTGGCTAGGGGGGACACTGGCCTTGGCCTGTACGTCTGTCATCGGCGTCATTGCCGGGCGGAAATTCCTGCACAAACTGCCCCTGCTGTGGATTCACCGGATCAGCGGCGCCTTCTTTCTGGTCCTTGCCGTACTGGCTTTCGCCCAGTTGCTGTTCAAGCTGGCCTGAGCGAAGTACCAAGCAGTTCGCGGGCATGTTGCAAGGTGATGTCGGTAATTTCCACGCCGCCCAGCATCCGGGCGATCTCCTGCACCCGGCCGTTGTCGTCCAAGCCCTGAATGGCGCTGAGCGTCACCCCGTCATGGGTGGCCTTGCTTACCCGCCACTGCCAGTTGGCTTGCGCTGCCACCTGCGGCAAATGCGTTACGCACAACACCTGGCGTTCGCCCCCCAGCTCGTGCAGCAAGCGGCCGACGATTTCGGCCACACCGCCGCCGATACCGACATCGACCTCGTCGAAAATCAGCGTCGGCACGCTCGCCGAGCGTGAGGTCAGCACCTGGATGGCCAGACTGATCCGCGACAACTCGCCGCCGGAAGCGACCTTCGCCAAGGGCTTCGCTTCGTTGCCCGCCAAGCCGCCAATCCTGAACTCGACCTGCTCCAGGCCGTAGGCGGCGCCGCCTTCGACCGGCAACAAGGCCACTTCGAAACGCCCCGAAGAAAGGGCCAGTTGCCGCATCACGGCACTGACCGCCTGTCCCATTTCGACTGCCGCCGCCTTCCGTCCTGCTGAAAGCGTTGCAGCAAGCTTGACGAAGACTTCCCGCGCCGCCGCCACGCGTGACTCCAGCGCAGCCAGGTCGGTTGAGGCATCGAGCTCGGCCAGACGTTTCTTCCAGCCGGCCAGCAGCCCCGGCAATTCCTGGGGCTGGACACGATATTTGCGGGCATTGCTCATCACCGCATCCATCCGCCGCTCGATTTCAGCCAGGCGCGATGGGTCGAGGTCCACCCGGTCGGCATAGCGCCGCAGGGTCGACACGGCCTCGGAAAGCTCGGCCTGCACGGACGCGACCAATGCCGCCACCTCGGCCAGTGCCGGATCGTATTCGGCCAGGTTGCCTAGGCGCGTCGCCACGCTGTCGATCTGACGCTCACAGGCCGCGTCATCCTCGGCCAGCACGGACAGCGCAAATTGCGCCCCATCGATCAGGCTGGCAGCATGCCCGAGGCGACGATGCTCAAGATCGAGCGTCGCCCATTCATCCTCGCTGAACGCCAAGGCATCGAGCTCGCCAACCTGCCATTCCAGTTGCTCGCGCTCGCGCTGCAGGGCCTCCGCACCTTCGCTGGCCGCCCGCAACAACTGCTCCGTCTCGCGCCATTGACGAAAAGCCGCGGCCACATCCCTGGCCACAGCGCCAAGGCCGGCATGGCTGTCGAGCAATTGACGCTGCGCCTCGGTACGCAGCAGCGACTGATGCGCATGCTGGCCATGAATATCGACCAGCCACTCGCCGACTTCGCGCAACTGCTGGGCCGTTGCCGGCGAGCCATTGATGTAGGCCCGCGAACGACCGCCAGAATCGACCACCCGGCGCAACATCAGCTCGCTGTCGACATCGAAATCGTTTGCCCCCAACCAGTCGCGCACCTCGGGCAGGCTGGCGACCTCGAAAGTCGCGGCAACTTCCGCCTTATCGCAACCGGAACGGATCACGCCGGCATCGGCACGCTCGCCGAGCGCCAAGGTCAGCGCATCAATCAGGATCGACTTGCCGGCCCCCGTTTCCCCGGTCAGCGTGCCAAAACCATGGGAAAAATCCAGCTCCAGACGGTCGACAATGACGAAATCGCGGATAGTCAGGTGACGCAGCATCAGGGACCCTTGGGACGCTCGCTCCACTGCAGTTTCTGGCGCAGCATGGCGAAATAGCTGTAGCCGGGCGGATGCAGGAAGCGAATGGTGTATTCGGAGCGCCGCAGGCGCACGCAATCGTGTCGTTCGAGATCGAGCGTCACCTGGCCGTCGAAGTGCACCCGGGGATCGTCGGCATGGGTAATGCGCAATTCGATTTCGGCGCTGTCATTGACGATCACCGGCCGATTGGTCAGCGCATGCGGACACAAGGGAACCAGCGCGATACCGGTCAGGGTCGGATGCAGGATCGGGCCGCCGGACGACATCGAGTAAGCCGTCGAGCCGGTCGGCGTAGAAACGATCAGGCCGTCGGAGCGCAGGTTGTAGATGAATTCGCCGTCGATGAACAACTCGAATTCGATCATCCGGCCGATCGCCCCCTTGTCGACAACGACATCGTTCAAGGCGACGTTGGCGGCGATCTCCTTGCCGTTGCGGACCACTTCAGCCGTCAGCAACATCCGGCTCTCTGGCGTGAAACGTCCGTCGAGCAAATCGTCCATGCAAGTCAGCATGTCATCGCGGGCGATATCGGTCATGAAGCCGAGTCGCCCCTGATTGACCCCGACCAGCGGCACGCAATAACGGGCCAGCCGACGGGCGGCATTCAGCATCGTGCCATCGCCGCCAAGCACAATAGCCAGATCGGCGTGCGCACCGATATCGTTGAAACCGCAGGTCACCCAACGCGACAGGTCCACCTGCTTGCCGATATGTTCCGAGGTTTCGCGCTCAATGAATACGGTAATCCCCCGCTCATGCAGGTATTCGGCCAGACGGCGCAGTGACTCGGCAATTTCCTGACTATGGTATTTGCCGACCAATGCGATGGTCCGGGGCGAGCGGAGGGAAGCGAAGCTTCTGTTCATAGGCCCGAATTCTTGCATAAAAATGGCCTGTAGCGCCGCCCCCGGTTTTTTGTACAATGCCCTGCCATGCTGGATGATCGCTCCCGTACCCTTCTCAAGACCCTGGTCGAGCACTACGTTGCCGACGGCCAACCCGTTGGTTCACGGGCACTTTCGAAGTTCTCCGGCCTCGACTTGTCGCCGGCAACCATCCGCAACGTGATGGCCGACCTCGAAGAAGCGGGCTTCGTTTCCAGCCCGCACACCTCGGCCGGACGCGTGCCAACCGCCCGCGGTTACCGCCTTTTCGTCGACAGCCTGCTCACCGTGCAACCGCTGGAAGCCCGGCAACTCGGCGCCATGGAAGAAGCGCTGCAGGGCCTGCCATCGAGCCAGATCATCTCCAGCGCCTCGCAATTGCTTTCCGGCCTGACCCATTTTGCCGGCGTCGTCATGGCCCCCCGGCGCAACGCCAGCCGCATCCGCCAAGTCGAGTTTCTCAGCCTCTCCGACAAGCGCATTCTGTTGATCATCGTCACCACCGACGGCGATGTGCAAAACCGCATCCTCAACACCGAAATCAGCTACTCCCCTTCGGAGCTGGTCAGCGCTGCCAATTACCTGAACCAGAATTTCGCCGGGATGGATTTCGAACAAATCCGCCACCGCCTGGGCCAAGAAATCCAGCAACTGCGCGACAACATGAAACCGCTGATGGCGCTGGCACTGGAGGCGGGCGATGCCGCGCTGTCGGACAACAACGCGCCATACGTCATCTCTGGCGAGAAAAACCTGCTCGACGTCGAGGAACTCTCGTCGAACATGAAACGTCTGCGCGAGTTGTTCGACCTGTTCGACCAGCGCTCCAGCCTGATGCGCCTGCTCGACGTCTCCAACCGCGCTGAAGGCGTGCAGATTTACATTGGTGGCGAATCGGGCATCGCCCCGCTCGACGAATGCAGCGTCATCGCAGCACCCTATGCCGTTGACGGGCAGATCGTCGGCTCGGTCGGCGTCATCGGGCCAACCCGCATGGCTTACGAACGCGTCATCCCCATCGTCGACATCACGGCCCGCCTGCTCTCCAGCGCCCTCTCCTACAAATCGGACAACTAATGTCACGCTTTCTTCCTGAACCGGCCCACCGGCACGGCAATCCTGCGTCCACGGCAGTCGTCCTGGTCAATCTGGGGACGCCCGACGCACCGGACGCACCCTCGCTCAAGCGCTACCTCGGTCAGTTCCTCGCCGACCCGCGCGTCGTCGAGATTCCGAAAGCGCTCTGGTGGCTGATCCTCAACGGCATCATCCTGAACACCCGCCCCAAGAAATCGGCCGCCAAATACGCCAGCGTCTGGATGGCCGAAGGCTCGCCCTTGCGGGTCCATACCGAACGGCAGGCCAAGCTGCTCGCTGGCTACCTTGGCGAAAAAGGCCACCACCTGACCGTCACCTGGGCCATGCGTTACGGTTCGCCGTCAATTCCCGACGTGCTGAGCAAACTCAAGGCCGGCGGCGCCACCCGCATCCTGATCGTACCGATGTATCCGCAATACGCCGCCAGCACCACTGCCACCGTGGTCGATGCAACCTGCGACTGGCTGAAACAGACCCGCAATCAACCGGAAATGCGCTTCATCCGCAATTTTCATGATGACGAAGGCTACCTCGCCGCGCTCGAACAGACGGTGCGCAAGCATTGGCAAGCCCATGGCCCGCTCGATCAGGACGGGCGTCTGGTGATCAGTTTTCACGGCCTGCCCAAACGCAGCCTCGACTTGGGCGACCCTTATTTCTGCGAATGTCAAAAGACCGGTCGCCTGCTGGCTCAACGCCTCGGACTCTCCGCCGAGCAATACCAAATCTGCTTCCAGTCCCGCTTCGGCAAGGCCGAGTGGCTGCAGCCCTACACCGCCTCCAGCGTCCAGGCACTGGGCCAACAAGGGGTACGGCGGCTCGACATCATCTGCCCCGGCTTCACCGCCGACTGCCTGGAAACGCTGGAAGAAATCGCCATGGAAGTCCGCGACGACTTTCTCGCCGCAGGCGGTAAGGAATATCACTACATCCCGGCGCTCAACGAAGATCACCGCTGGCTGCATGCCCTGACCCACCTCGTCGAGCAGCACCTCGGCGGCTGGCCGACACGCCAGGATATCGACCCCAAAACACTGGAAAACACCGCTCGACTTGCCGTCAAACTCGGCGGCCGGGCTTGAATTCAGCCAACCGGCACCAATATTAGCCAAGACTAATCAATTGGAACCGGTCATGAGCCACACCCTGCATCTAGTTTGTCCCCACTGCAACGCAGTCAACCGCATTGCAGCAAGCCACCTGGGCGACTCGCCGGTTTGCGGCCAATGCAAGCAAACATTGTTTGTCGGCCAACCCATCACACTCAACGCCGGCAATTTTGAACGACAGATCGGACGCAACGACCTGCCGCTCGTTGTCGACTTCTGGGCCCCCTGGTGCGGCCCATGCCGGAGCATGGCCCCGACCTTTGCCCAGGCAGCCACCGAGCTTGAACCCTGGATGCGCTTCGGCAAACTCGATACGGAAAGCGAACCCGGACTCGCTGGGCGCTTCAACATTCGCAGCATTCCGACCCTGGCCATCTTCAGAAACGGTCGGGAAATTGCCCGACAAAGCGGCGCGCTCGACCTCGGCAGCTTGAAACGCTGGCTGCAACCGCATCTTTACAAAATTTAACTTTCAGGCCCCGGGAGCCGTTATCAGGCTATCGCCCACCTCCGCGGAGTCTCCCATGAAAATCGCCAGCGCCAACCTGCAAATGGCTTCTTCCCACCTCCGCCAGAGTACGACGGAAAGCCGCGAAACCCTCAAGGCATGGGTCGGTCAACGCCGCCCGGATGCCGAACAATCCGGCCGTTCGGACGGCCTCCGGGTCAGCCTTTCCGACCTGGCAAAATCGCTGCAGTCCTCCGCCCAGACGAGCCAGGCCGACGACAAGACAGAGAAGGCCGACCCCAAGCTGGCCCTGATCCGTTCCATGCTCGAATATCTGACCGGGCGCAAAATCGATTTATTCGATGGCGGCGATTTGCATGCCAACTCACAAACCCCCGCCTTAACGGTCGCCCCAGCCCCCAGCGCAGGCTACGGAATCGAATACGATCTTCACCAGTCGCACAGCGAATTCGAGCAGACCGATTTTTCGGCCAGCGGCTCGATTGCCACGGCCGATGGCAAGACGATCAACTTTGATCTGAAACTGACGATGCAACGCTCGTTCTACGAAGAAACCAACCTCAGCGTACGAATGGGTGATGCAGCAAAAACAACCGATCCGCTGGTCCTCAACTTCAATGGCAATGCCGCGCAACTGACCGACCAGCGCTTTGCTTTCGACCTGAACTCGGATGGTCGCAAGGAGCAGATCAACTTTGTCCGCCCGGGTAGCGGCTTCCTGGCCATTGATCGCAACCATGATGGTGTAATCAACAACGGCAGCGAATTATTCGGCCCGAACACCGGCGATGGCTTTGCCGAATTAGCCGAACTGGATAATGACAAAAATGGCTGGATTGATGAAAACGACAACGCCTATCAACAGCTGAAAGTATGGCGTAACAAAGATGGTGGCGAACCGGAGTTACAATCACTGAAGGAAGCTGGAGTCGGCGCAATCTCGCTAAGCCGTGTAGAGACGCCATTTCAGGTGAAAAACAATGCCAATCAGTTACTTGGCGAAATTCGCAGTTCCGGCATATTTTTGCAGGATGATGGAAGGACTGGCACAATCCAGCAAATAGATCTGACAGTTTAGCGTTGTACTGCGGATCGCAAAACAAAGAGGGAAGAGATGCCACGCTTTGCTGACATGAAAATATGGGTTCGCCTGACCGCCGCGATCTGGCTGACCCTGGCCATTATCTGGACGATCGTCATTATCTGGGCAACCCAAGTCAATCGAGACACGGCAATCCGTCAGGCACAGGACTTTTCCCAAAGCATCCACGAAATGACCATGGCCGGCCTGACCGGCATGATGATTACCGGTACGGTTGGGCAAAGGGAAGTCTTCCTCGATCAAATCAAACAGCTGTCGATCATCAAGGATCTGCATGTCGCCCGCAGCGATGCGGTCATCAAGCTGTTCGGCCCGGACACCAAGGACAAGCGCGAACTCGATGCCCTGGAAAAACAGGTCATGAGCAGCGGAAACGCCCATATTTCGGTTGACTCCAGCAACGGCAATTCCTTCCTGCGCGTCATCAACCCGACCAAGGCCTCGAAGAACTATCTGGGCAAGGACTGCATTCTGTGCCATCAAGTACCGGAGGGTACCGTGCTCGGCGTTGTCAGCATGAAAGTCTCGCTCGACTCGGTTGAATCGGACGTTGCCGCCTTCCGTCTCAAAATCGCCGGCGTTGCTTTAGCGGCAGTCGGCGTTTTGCTGGTCATCATCTACTTCCTGACGCAGCACTTCGTCACCACCCCGCTCGATGAAATGCGCAAAGGCTTACGCGATATCGCCAGCGGCGAGGGAGACTTGACCCGTCGGCTACCCGTCAAGGGCAATGATGAAGTGGGTCAGGCAGCCCAGGTTTTCAATGAAATGATGGAGAACTTCAACCAGTTGGTCCGCCAGGTGCGCGACTCGGCCAGCCAGGTTTCAGCCCGGGTCGCCGAGCTTTCCGACAACGCCGACCGTGTGGCGCAAAGCTCTCATCTGCAAAATGAAAAATCCAACGAAGGTGCCGCAGCCGTCGAACAACTGGTCTCGAGCATCACCTCGATCGCCCGAAGCGCCGAGCACGTCCAGCATCAATCTCAGGAAAGCCTGGCCCGTGCCAACGAAGGCAGCCGGAATCTGGGCGTTCTGCTCGGCGAAATGGAAGTCGTCGAACGTGCTGTCAAGGAAATGGCGACCTCGGTTAATGAATTCGTCCGCAGCACCGAAGCGATCACGACCATGACTCGCGAAGTAAAGGACATTGCCGAACAAACCAACCTCCTGGCACTGAACGCAGCGATCGAAGCCGCACGGGCCGGGGAGCAGGGCAAAGGATTCTCGGTCGTT
>DAIMCQ010000154.1:0-9724 GCA_036726285.1 Azonexus sp. | reverse complement strand
GTTATGCCATTTGCCGGTGGCAAAGGTGATATAGCCGGCCTTGCGCATCTGTTCCCAGGAATTGGCCATCGCCGTACTGCCACCAGTACCCTGCGCCGGCCCCCAGAACAGGTTGTTGTAACGCTTGGCATCGGCCGCTGCGCCTTCGACGCGAACCTGCGCCCAATCGGCGTCAAGTTCCTCGGCCAGCAAGGTGGCCAGGCCGGTATAGGTGCCTTGCCCCATTTCGAGGTGCTTGGAGAGCACGGTCACCGTGTTGTCGCTACCGATGCGCAGGAAGGCATTGGCTTCGAACGTGCTGACAGGGGCTTTGCCGGCGCTGGCCGCAACAGCCAGGCTCGGCAGGCAGAAACCCAGGGTCAGGCCGGCACTGCCTTGCAGAAAGCGGCGGCGGCTGAGATTTTCAATGGTCGTTTCACGCATGGGGATTCTCCTAGGCCAGACTGCGGGCAGCTTCGTGGATGGCGGCACGAATGCGGACATAGGTCGCGCAGCGGCACAGGTTGCCGGACATCGCGGCATCGATGTCGGCGTCGGTCGGCTTGCGGTTCTGGCGCAGCAGGGCGACCGCACTCATGATCTGGCCGGACTGGCAGTAACCGCACTGCACCACGTCGAGCTTGCGCCAGGCCGCCTGCACCGCCTTGCCGACGCGCTCGGCATCGACCGCTTCGATAGTCGTCACCTTGCGGCCGACGACCGCCGAGACCGGCATCGAACACGAGCGCACCGGCGCCCCGTCGACATGCACCGTACAGGCGCCGCACAGCGCCTGGCCGCAGCCGTATTTCGTTCCGGTCATCTGCAGGGTGTCGCGCAAGGCCCAGAGCAGCGGCGTATCGGGCTCGACATCAAGCTGGACGGGCTTGCCATTGATATTCAGTTGAATCATCTCGGTGGTCCTCGGTGGGGTTGAGCGATCGGTGGTACCTGCCACCGACGGTATGGCGAAAGTTTGGGCCAGGCAGTCAGACGACCGATAACCCAAAACTACGAACTTATTGCCTGATCCTCCAGAATCACGCCGGCCCCTCTCGCTGAAAAAAGTCAAAACCGCTACGCTGGGGACCACGTTAACCTTGCCTATGACCATGACTGAGCGGATTGATTCCAGCGCGCCCCATTCGTCACGCCAACATGCCTTGGCCGATCTGATCGACCGTCACTGTCCGAATGAAGGCAGTACCACGACGCACGTTCCCGGCTTGCTGCTCTTTCGCGGCAGCTGCATCAGTTCGCCGACCTGCACGATCGCGCTGTCGGCCTTCGGGATGATGGCGCAAGGCGCCAAACGGCTGACCCTTGGCGAAGAGGTTTTCGATTACGACGCGAGACATTACATCGTTTCGTCAGTCGAATTGCCGATGGCGGCGCAAATTACCCGCGCCTCGACCAGCGAACCCTACCTCGGCCTGGCGCTTGCTCTCGACCCGCTGAAGATTGCCGAAATCTGCAGCCAGCTGGCACCACAGGTGCGCCCGGAAAGCGGCATCGCCCGGGCCCTGGCAGTCAGCCCGCTCAGCCCGCCGATCCAGGATGCGGCTTTCCGGCTGGCCAGCCTGCTCGACACGCCGGACGACATCCCGATGCTGGCCCCCTTGATCGAACGCGAACTGCTCTATCGCTTGCTGACCGGGCCGCTCGGTCCGCGCCTGCGCGATGCGACGATCAGCGGCAGCCACAGCAACCAGGTGGCACGCACCATCGGCTGGCTCAAGCAGAACCTGGCGCAACCCATCCGCGTCGAAGATCTGGCCGGCATCGCCAACATGAGCAAGTCGTCATTGCACCATCATTTCAAGGCGCTCACCGCGATGACGCCCTTGCAATACCAGAAGCAATTGCGCTTGCAGGAAGCGCGCCGCCTGATGCTCATCGAGCGCCATGATGCGGCCTCCGCCGCGCACCGCGTCGGCTACGAAAGCCCCTCGCAATTCAGCCGCGAATATCGACGCATGTTCGGCGCCCCGCCGGCCCGCGAAGTGACGCAGGCCAAGCAAAAGGATGCGGGCTGAGTGGCCCGTTACGGCAGGCTGCACAAGGTCAGTGGCGCGTCGCGACAAGACCCCGCCCCGGCCATGCAAAAAGGATATTATTCAGCCCCCGGGCGTATCTCATGCATTGTCCGTTCCCGTCTCTTGCCCATGCTTTCGTTCCCAGAACGCCATGACCTGTTTGATCAAGCCTACCGAAGAAGCCGACTTCCGGGACCTCCACCGCCTGCTCGATGTCATTGCCCGTGAAAGGCAATTTCTGGCCATTTTTCAAGCCCCGCCTTTCGCACAATCGCAAGCCTTCTATCGACGGGTTATCGACAACGACCTTTGTCAGTTCGTGGCCAGCCAGGCGGGAAGTATTGTCGGCTGGTGCGACATCCTGCCCTGCCATGGTGAGGCGCGCGCCCATGTCGGCACGCTGGGCATGGGCGTCCTGCTGCAAATGCGAGGCCAGGGCATCGGCCATCGACTCATCGAACGCGCGCTCGACAAGGCGCTCAATACAGGGACTTACCGGGTCGAACTCAATGTTCGCAGCGATAACGCGGTAGCCATTCGCTTGTATCAGCAATTTGGCTTTCAGATCGAAGGACAGCAGCGCGCAGCTTATCGCGTCGGCGAAAAGCATTTTGACGGCCTTGCAATGGCCCGCCTGAGTGCCCCGCATTCGGTAGCCGATAACGACGAAGCGAGTTGAGCCGGGGTGACCCCGATCCCTCCCCACGATTATTCGGCCGATGCAGCGACGCTGGTCCGCATCATCGAAGCCTCGCCCAGCTTGATGTCGGCTCTCCACGCCGTCCAATTGCTCGGACTGAAAGCCTGGTGCATTGGTGCCGGCGCGATCAGAGCGCGGGTCTGGGACGAACTGCATGGCTATTCAGACCACACCGCAACACCGGACATCGATGTTGCCTACTTCGATGCTTCATGCGACGAACCCGCTACGGAACAGGCCCTTCGACGCCAATTGTCGATCATGCACCCCGAGATTCCCTGGGAGCTTACCAACCAAGCCAAGGTACACCTCTGGTACGAAAAGGAATTCGGCTACCCGATCAAGCCGCTGCCATCGCTATTGGCCGGTATCGCCGCCTGGCCAGAGGTTGCAACGGCGGTCGGAGTTTGCCTCGACGCGCAATCAAGATTGACGATCCTCGCCCCGTTTGGCTTGGAGGACCTGTTCGCCATGGTCATTCGGCACAACCCGACAGTCGCCAACGCAAAAATCTACGCCGACCGAATCGATAAAAAACAATTCGCCCTGCGCTGGCCCAAAGTACGGATTCTGCCAAGTGAATTCAGTTAGCGCCGGAAGAGCGATGGCAAGCGGGCCAGCCGCCATGGCGGGCGGCAATCCAGCATAAAACCTGCCATCGACGGAGCGACACGGGAGAATATGTACGTCATAATCGGGTTCATCCCGACTCCACTGAATCGCCATGAAACGCTTTTGCTACCTGATTGCCAGCCTTTTCGCCCTGTTGCTGGCTGGCTGCTCGTCCACGCTAAGCCGGTCCGATGCTGCCCCCTGGCTCGACCAGCGGGCAGGAAAGAGCGAATACGACATCTCCGGTCGCTGGGATTCCGGCAGCAGTTGGAGCGGCAGTTGGGGCGAAGCCAACTTCATTCAGGATGGCGCCCGCTTTTACGGTCAGCTGGGCAGTTACAACGTCGAAGGTGCGCTGAACGGAAACGCGATGTACCTGGCCTTGAGCGCCGGCAAGCGAGTCTATTACACCGCCTTGCTCAAGCGGGACGCTGACGGCGCCTATGCCGGCAAGGTCGTCCAGGACAACATCATCGATAGCGCGCGGGCCGATTCAAGCAGTTACCAGGTGATGATCCTGCGCCGCAAAGGCGCCGTTACAAACCCCGTGCCCAGGCCGGGCGCAAACGGGCCTGCCCGGGCGCTGTAATCGCCTGGCGAACCTCGGCCAGCAGACGATCCTTGTCCGCCCCCAGTGTCCCCTTGAGAACCAGCCAGTTCGAGGCGTGGTCGCTGCGGAATACGGTACGGCGCAATGCCATGGCCTCCAGCAGTTGTTCGACTTCGATAAACAACTCGTGCTGATCCAGCGGCTCCCAACCCGGAAAGCCGGCCCGTAACCTGGCCTCGCCCTGGGGAAAACTGACCACCAGCGTCGCCAGGTACTCCGGCTGCGTCGCGTTGATCAGGCGTGCCGAATTTTCCGCATGCTGCCGGCTCATTGCTTTACCGCCCAAGCCGTTCAACAGCATCACCGAACGCGTAATGCCGGCGCTGCCCAATTTGTCCAGCGCCTCGCGGGTAGAGTCGAAACTCTCGCCTTTATTCACCGCGGCGAGCACCGCGTCGTCACCGGATTCGGCACCGACATAAACCATCTTCAAGCCGGCTGCCGCCAATTGATCGATCTCGGCCTGCGTTTTTTTGCGCAGGTTACGCGGCAGGCAATAGGATGAAATCCGCCGTACCGCCGGCATATGCTCCCGGATCGCCGCCAGAATGGCCAGCAGGCGACGCGTTGGCAAAACCAGCGCGTCGCCGTCGGCCAAAAACACCCGCCGTACCTGATCGCCAAAGCGCCGGCCGGTCAAACGGATGCTCTCCAGTACTTCGTCTTCATCCCGAGCCCGGAATGTCTTTTGCGGCGAAGTGTACATTTCGCAAAAGGTACAGCGGTTCCAGGAACAACCGTCGGTCACCGGCAGGATCAGCGACTCCGCCTCGCTGGGCGGGCGGAAAACCGGCTCGACGTAACGGATCGGCAACATGCTCAGTTGCTGACCTTGGCAACGAAAGCCGGCGGCACCGAGGTGGCCTTGCGGGCCGAGTAATCGAAGAAAATGATACCGTGCTTGCCACGCGCCACCTCGCGACCGCTGGCCTGGTCGCTCAAACGCCAGACCAGGTCGCAACCGTACTTATTGAAGTCGTTGGCGGTCATTTCGACCACCAGTGTTTCCCCATGGAATGCTTCGGAACGGTACTGTGCTGCCACATCCGCCACGACGATACCGACGCCTTCGACATCCAGCTCGCTGTAACCCAGCGACTTAAAGAAACGCACCCTGGCCTCCGATACCAGCGAGATCAGCGCGGCATTGTCGAGATGGTGCCCATAATTGATGTGGCTGATATAGATGGGGATTTCGGTCGAGAACTTGAAATTTTCGGGCAGATCGATCTTGATGCGGGGCATGGTGATTTACCGGCATGAATGGGAACGGCCGATTTTAAGCGTGCTTCGAACCTGGCGACCAGCCCGATCCGGCATCGAGGCAGTTAAAATCCCTCTCCGGAACAATGGAATAGATCATGCGCGCCCACTTCTCAGCCCCGCTGCTTTACATCGCCTTGCTCGCATGCGGCATCGCGCATGCCGAACTGCCGCCCGTAGAAAGCGTTGCCGAGGTCGATCCGGTGCGCTACGCAGGCCGGTGGTACGAGATCGCCGCTTTCCCGATGTTTTTCCAGCGCCAGTGCACCGGAGAGACGACCGCCGAGTATGCGCTGCGGCCAGATGGCGAAATCGAAGTCAGCAACCGCTGCCGTACCGAAAACGGCTTCGCTCAGGCCAAGGGTCGAGCCTGGCCGGCTGGCGCCGAGCAGTTTGCCCGCCTGAAGGTATCCTTTTTCTGGCCCTTTCGTTCCGATTACTGGATCATCGGCCTGGATGCCGACTATCGCTGGGCGGTAGTCGGCAACCCCAATCGCAAGTTTCTGTGGATACTGTCGCGCACACCACAGATGCCCGCTGCCGAATTCGAGCGAGCCCTGCAGGCTGCCGCG
The DNA here is from genome assembly GCA_036726285.1 of Azonexus sp. GTDB lineage: Bacteria > Pseudomonadota > Gammaproteobacteria > Burkholderiales > Rhodocyclaceae > Azonexus. The sequence goes on along the minus strand of DAIMCQ010000154.1, from coordinate 3,952 downwards.
AACCAGCAATTCCCACTCGACCAACTCAAACTTACCCGCCAGACGGAGACTGCACCATGAAATCGATCGACCACGGCAAACTCGACAAGCTCGTCCTCGACGCCCGCAAGGCTGCCGATGCCCGCGCCGAGGGCTACCGCGAAAGGGCATTGAAGATCTATCCCTGGATCTGCGGTCGCTGTGCTCGCGAATTCACCGTCGCCAACCTGCGCGAGCTGACGGTGCATCACCGCGACCACAACCACGACAACAACCCGAACGACGGCAGCAACTGGGAGTTGCTGTGCGTCTACTGCCACGACAACGAACACCAGAAGCAGATCGAAGCCGACCGGGGTTATACCGACAGCAGCAACCGGGGTGGTGGAGCGACCCATAACCCGTTCGCGGCGCTGCAATCGATGCTCAAGAGCAAGCCCTGAATCATGGCCACTGAACAGCACCATCTCGCCTTTACTACCCGTGGCCGGGGTTCGAGCGAAATCACCGACGATATTGCAATGCTGGTCGGCCAATCGACACTCACAGCAGGCATTGCCCATGTGTTCGTCAAGCACAGCAGTTGCGGCCTGGCGATCACCGAGAATGCCGACCCGACCGTTCTCCAGGACTTGGAAACCCTGCTTCAACGCTGGGCGCCGGATGGTGACCCGGGCTACCGCCACGATCTGGAGGGCGATGACGACATGGCGGCGCACGCCCGTTCGCTGCTGACCGGCTGCTCGCTGAGCATCCCGTTTGCCGATGGCAAGCTACTGCTTGGCACCTGGCAAGGCATCTATCTTTTCGAACACCGCAGCCACGGCCACCGGCGCGAGATCGTGCTGACGCTGCTCGGCTAGGAACGGCGAGCCGGCAGGCTCGCCAATGGGTCGATTTTCAGCCGCCGGCGATCTTCACCGACCGTCCGCCCCATGACTGGCGGCCCCACAGGCATGGCAAAAGCGGGCAAAGGCGCTCTTGCGCGTCTGGCATGACGAGCAATGGTCGAACAGGCCAATTCCGCAATGGGGGCAGTAATCGATGGCGGTATTGCCCAGATCGACCGGTCGCTCGCAACCCGGACAAACCTTCTTGGCCAGTCGGGCCAACGCCGTGTCGTAGCTCAGCTCCTTGCGCCGTTCGCTATCGGGCATGGTTTCGGCTTGGCGCTGTTTTTCCAGATAGCGATTCAAGGCGATGATCGCCTGCCTGCCCACCAGCACGGTAATCAAGATGCCGACGATATAACGCACATAGCCACCATAGCTGGGCAGGTAAGGCACCAGCTCGACAAAGAAGGCAAATAGCGCGAAATAAATGAAGCCCCAGACAAAAGGCCAATAAGTGCTTTGCCGCTTCTTGGCGAACAACCAGCCGGCGATACCGAGCAAAGGCAGGGTCAACGCCAGGCGGTAAAGAAAAATACGCAGTTCCTGGTCGCGCAAAGCCAGGCGCAGACGCTCCCCGGCGCTCTGTTCGAGATCCCCCAGCTGACGCTGGGCACGGGCCGCAGCCTGCTGCGCATCGAGCAGAATCTGCTGCTGTGCCTCGACGGCGGCCAGCGACTTGCGCTCGGCCGCCTTGAGTTCGTCCAAGGCCCGCGTACGGGCGATCAATTCGCTGTCCTGTTCCGGCCGTTGCGTGGCATGGCGGGTAGACAGCCAGTTGTTGAACGACTCCCTCGCCGTCGCCGCATTGGCACGCGCCGCATTATTGGCCAGGCGAGCCTGCTCCAGGGCGTCCTGGGCTTCCTGGCGGACTTGCTGAGTCTGCTTGATGGCGGCCCGCGCCTGCCCGGCTGCCGGTTTGTCGATGAAATCCTCAAGCGTGAAATGGTGTTCGACCTTGGGCAGGTTCTCGACCACATTGCCGCCCAGTCCAATCAGGAAGCTGGCGAAGACGAAGGCGACGATCCACAGACCGAGGCGGAACCATTTTTCCGACAACCGCAATGCCTTGCTCATGCCTGCGCTCCCTTCAGTTTGCCCGCCATCCGCCCAAGACCACTGACCACCAGCAGCGCCAGCGCACCACCGACAACCCCGACTGCGATATCGAGCATTAGCGACACGATGCCGCCGAACAGGCCGCTTGCCGCTGCCAGGTGCTCAATGCCGTGGTGCAAGACCGGCACGCCGTGACCGAGAATGCTGCCGCCGACCATGAACATCGCCACCGTGCCGATAACGGTCAGCGATTTCATCAGTTTAGGCGCCGCCAGCAGAAGGACCTTGCCGACAACCTGTGCCACCGCGCCGCCCTTGGTCAGCAGGTAGGCGCCGAGATCGTCCAGCTTGACGATGCCGGCAACGATGCCATACACCCCAACCGTCATGATCAGGGCGATACCGACCAGCACCGCGACCTGCGCGGCAAAGGACTGGCCGGCCACGGTACCGAGGGCGATGACGATGATCTCGGCCGAGAGCACGAAATCGGTACGAATCGCCCCCTTGATCTTGTCGGCCTCGAACGCCGCCAGATCGACCGTTTCATCGGCCACGGCAGCAACTTCCTCGGCGTGATGGGCGGCCTCCTCGGCTGCGCTATGCAGCCATTTGTGCGCCAGCTTCTCGACCCCTTCCAGGCACAAATAGAAGCCGCCGATCATCAGCAGCGGCATCACGGCCCAAGGAATGAAAGCGCTGATCGCCAGCGCCGCCGGCACCAGGATCGCCTTGTTCTTCAGCGAACCGACGGCCACCGCCCAGACTACCGGCAGCTCCCGCTCGGCCCGGACACCGGCGACCTGTTCGGCGTTCAAGGCCAGATCGTCGCCGAGCACACCGGCCGTTTTCTGGGCGGCGACTTTGGTCATTACGGCAACATCGTCGAGAACACTGGCAATGTCGTCGATCAGGGCAAGCAGGCTGGCTCCGGCCATCGGTGTACTTTCAGGTATTGTGACAAGGCGGATTCTACCGGCAGTTAGGGCCAGGCAAGCGATGACAAAGGCGTGCCGAGCGTGCCCGACTTCATTTGCGACGGATTCCCTCGGAACTGGCCACCAGGATCAGTTCGGCATTGCTATGCACATTGAGCTTCTGCATCAGGCGCATCTTGTGGGTTGAGACGGTCTTCGCACTGAGAAACAGCTTTTCGGCAATCTGTACCATCGAATCGCCGTTGACGATCATCTCCAAGACCTCCCGCTCGCGTGGCGAGAGAATACCCAGCCGCGAATGCTGCTCTGAAATCGAATCGAACACCATCTCCTCGGCCAGGTCCGGCATCACGTAGCGCTTGCCGGCAGCAACCTTGCGGATGGCATTGGCCAGCATTTCCGGTTCGCTATCCTTGGTCAGGTAACCATTGGCCCCGGCCCGCAAGGCCCCCAGCGCCACGTGGGAATCCTTGTGCATGCTCAGTACAAGAATCGGCAAACGCCCGTACTGAGCCCGAATCCGCTCGATCAACCCGGTCCCGCTCAAGCCCGGCATGGTCATGTCGAGCATGACCAAATCCGGTGCTTGCTGGGCGAGACAAGCCAGCAACTCGCTGCCATCAGCCGCTTCCCCGATCACTTCCATGTCGGGGAAGAGGCCGATGATCTGTCGCATACCCTGGCGCACGACAAAATGGTCGTCCGCCATCATGATTTTGATAGCCATAAAAACTCTTATTTCAACGGTAGATGAATTGCAATCACGGTGCCCTCTTCCGGGTGGCTATTGATCGCCATCTCGCCGCCCAGACTCAAGGCCCGCTCTTTCATGCCCAGCAGGCCGAAGCCCCCTCCCTGGCGCAAATTGATGTCGAAGCCACGCCCGTCATCGCCCACTTCCAGCACCAGGTAGCAATTGATGCGCCGTACCCTGATCCAGGCGTGGCTGGCCTCGGCATGCCGGGCAATATTGGTCAATGACTCCTGGGCGATACGGAAAAGCGCCGTTGCCACATCGTCATCGAGCCGGCTGCCGGCCATATTCACATCCACCGCACACAACAAGCCCGTATTGGCCTCGAATTC
>DAIMCQ010000153.1:0-9733 GCA_036726285.1 Azonexus sp. | reverse complement strand
AGCCTGTGCGGCGCCTCGACACCGGATATGGCCGGCCAGGCGGTGGTACTCAGCCTCGGCCGGCTGAATCGGGTACGGGCGCTCGACCCCGACAACAACACGATCACCGTTGAGGCCGGCTGCACGCTGGCCGCCGTCCAGGAAGCGGCACGGGCAGCCGGGCGTCTTTTCCCGCTGGCGCTGGCCTCCGAAGGCAGTTGCCAGATTGGCGGCAATCTGTCGACCAATGCCGGCGGCGTGCAGGTGCTGCGTTATGGCAATAGCCGCGAACTGACGCTGGGCCTGGAAGTCGTGCTGCCCAGCGGCGAGATCTGGAACGGTCTGCGCGGCCTGCGCAAGGACAACACCGGTTACGACCTCAAGCAGATGTTCATCGGCGCCGAAGGCACGTTGGGCGTCATCACGGCGGCGGTGCTCAAACTCTTTCCGCTGCCGCGGATGCAGACGACCTGCTGGCTCAACGTCGACTCGCCGGCCGCTGCGGTGGCCCTGCTCAATGCGGCGAAGGCTTCTTTCGATGCCCGTCTGACGGCCTTCGAGCTGGTTTCCGATGTGGCGCTGGGCTTGGTCTTGAAAAACTTGCCGGGCATGAGCCGGCCGGGCGAGGTCAGCGCCTGGTACGTGCTGGCCGAGTTTTCTGATGCCGAGCCGGCAGCCGTCGAGGCTTGGCTGAGCGAACGCCTGGAGGCCGGCGAAGTGACTGATGGCGTGGTTGCCGCGTCGGAGAGCCAGGCCAGTCGTTTGTGGGCGCTGCGGGAGAATATTTCCGAAGCCCAGAAGATCGAGGGCATCAGCATCAAGCACGATATCGCCGTGCCGGTATCGGCCATTCCGGCCTTCCTGGCCCGGGCCGATGCGGCCCTGGCTGCGGCCTTTCCCGGGATTCGCGTCGTCGCCTTCGGGCATGTCGGCGATGGCAACCTGCATTACAACCTGTCGCAGGCCGATGCGCAGGAAAATACCGCTTTCATCGCCAGCCAGCCGCAGGTCAATCGCATCGTGCACGATCTGGTCAATGCGCTGGACGGCTCGATTTCGGCCGAACACGGCATCGGCCAGTTGAAGCGCGAAGAATTGCAGCGCTACAAGAGTCCGGTCGAACTGGCCCTGATGCGCGCGCTGAAACAGGCGATCGACCCGCGGGGGCTGATGAACCCGGGCAAGATCATTTGACGGCAGCGCGCTGCCCGAAGTCATTTCACCGTTTTTTCGCAGGAGTCCCGATGAGTCGCGATCAACAATTCGAACAGGGCTTGCAGATGCGCAAGCAAGTGATGGGCGAAGCCTTTGTCGACAAGGCCTTCAGCAATCTCGATGCCTTTACCGAACCCTTGCAGGAGTTCGTCACACGCAATGCCTGGGGCACGACCTGGTGCCGTGACGGGCTGGACCTGAAAACCCGCAGCCTGCTGACCATTTCGATGCTGACCGCGCTGGGCCGGGCCAACGAAATCAAGGGCCATGTGCGCGGCGCGGTCAATAACGGCGCCAGCATGCAGGAAATCCAGGAAACCTTGCTGCATTCGGCGGTGTATTGCGGCATGCCGTTGGCGATCGAAGCCTTTCGTTCGGCCCATGAGGTGCTCAAGGAAATGGGGCGGATCGACGGCTAAGTCCGGCCGCCCCCGGCATCGGGCTTCGTCTGCTTACGCGGTGTCGAGGATGGCCTGCATGGCCTGCCGCCAGCCGGCTTCGGCCTCAAGGCCGGCTTTGGCGAAGGCGGCGGCCAGGTGTTGGGTCTGGATGCTGGTCAATTCATCTTCAAGCTGCTGACCGCTCCCGGTCAGCGACAGTTGTTTGACGCGCCGGTCGTGCTCGCCGGCTTCGACCGCCACCAGTTGCATTTCGATCAACTGGCGCAGCGGCGCATTCAACGCCTGCTTGGAAACGCCGAGCACGCCGAGCAGGGCGCTGACGGCAATCCGTGGGTGGCGCCCGACAAAATAAAGAATCCGGTGATGGACCCGACACAGGCCGCGTTCGGCCAACAACTGGTCGGGCCGGGAGGTAAAGGCGCGGTAGGCAAAAAAGAACAGCTCGGCCGCAGCGCGAAGTTCTTTTGAATTATTTTGGTCAATCATGTTGACATAATAGGTCGGGGTGCTTAGTCTGTCTATAGGTCAACATTATTGACGTACAAACATGACAAACCATTCCGCCAGTCCTCGTCTTTCCAGTCGCATTGCCCGGCTTGAAGCTTCTCCGATCCGCGAAATCCTTTCCGTGATCGATCGTCCGGGCATGATTTCCTTTGCCGGCGGTTTGCCGGCGGCCGAAACCTTTCCCGAAATGAGTCTGGCCAAGGTGCCGGCCAGATTCATGCAATACGGTGCCTCGGAAGGTGATTCCGAATTGCGCCAATGCATTGCGCAAGAACTTCGGACGATCGGCTTGAACTGCGCGCCGGAGCAGGTGCTGGTCCTGTCGGGATCGCAGCAGGGGATCGATCTGGTCGGCAAGCTGTTCGTCGATACCGGCACGCCGGTGGCGGTGGAGTCGCCGACTTATCTGGCCGCCTTGCAGGTGTTCCGCTATTTCGGCGCCGAATTTGCCACCCTCGATCCCCGCGTGCCGGGGGCGGGGCTGGATGTCGGGCCGAAACCGGCGGTGGCCTATGCCATTCCGACTTTCCAGAATCCGACCGGGCATTGTTACGACGCGGCGCAGCGGCGCAACCTGGCGGCCGCCTGCGATGCCCTGCAAGTGCCTTTGTTCGAGGATGATCCCTATCGCGATCTGGTCTACGACGACTGCGAGCGGACCCCGGTCTGTGCCCAACTCAAAACCGCTTCCTGGGTGTATCAGGGCTCGTTCTCGAAGAGCCTGGCGCCGGGCCTGCGGCTGGGCTATCTGGTTGCCTCGCCGGATTTGCTGCCTTACCTGGTGCGCCTGAAGCAGGCGGCCGATCTGCACAGCAACCGGATCAGCCAGTGGTACGTGCTTGAGCAGCTGCGCGATGCCGGGCGTCAGGCGAGGATTGCCGAGGTGGTCGATATCTATCGGCGTAAACGCGATGCCTTTGCCCAAGGCCTGGCCGACAATTTCAGCGATCTGGGGACTTGGCAGGTGCCACCGGGCGGCTTGTTCTTCTGGCTGAAGCTGAATCGCCGGATCGATACCCGCCTGCTGTTGGCGCAAGCCATTGCGCGCGGTGTGGCCTTCATGCCGGGCGAAGCGTTTTATGCCGAGCAACCGGAGGCTTGCGGCGAGTTGCGCCTCAATTTCAGCCATGCCGACCCGGAGCAGACGCGGCGTGGGCTGGCGATCCTCGCCGAGCTGGCCGGCGAGGCCTTGAAAGGGGCGCCGCCGACGGCCTAATGGCCGGTTTCGATGTCGGGGATGGCGAAGGGAAGGGTGAAGCTGAAGCAACTGCCTTCGCCAAGCTTGCTGCTGATGTTCAGTTTCCCGCCCATCAGCTCGATCAGCTTGCGGGCAATCGGCAGGCCGACGCCGATGCCGCCGTGGCGGCGAACGCTTGATCCGTCTGCCTGAACCAGCATGCCGGAGAGCAGGGCGAGCTTGTCTTCCGGAATGCCGGGGCCGGTATCGCGAATGCTGAATTCGATACTGGCCCGCTGCGCATCTTGTTCTTCGACCTGTAGGGCAACCCGGACCGTGCCATGGTCGGTGAATTTGACGGCGTTGCCGACCAGATGGGTCAGAACCTTGCGCAAGGCATCGAGATTGCCGAGCAGCAGGGGCGGCAGCTTTGCCTCGCCATCGATGTTCAGGTCCAGCCCTTTGGCGGCACATGGCTTGCGGAAATCGACCAGCAGGTTGCCGAGCAGGTCTTGGGTCGCGAACAGGCCATCATTCGATAGCGTGCGGCCGGATTCGAGATCGGACAGTTCGATCAGGTTGCTTACCAGGCGCAGCATTTCGTCGGCCGAATGGCTGAGCGGTTCGAGAAACAGCTGTTGCTCGTCATTGAGCGCTTCGAGCTTGAGCAGCTCGGTCATGCCGATGATGCCGTTCAGTGGTGTACGCAATTCATGGCTGACATTGGCCAGGAATTCGCTTTTCGCCCGATTCGAGGTTTCTGCCGCCTGGGTTGCCCGTTGCAGATGCTCGATCAGGATGCTTTTTTCCAGCTCCAGTCGCATGGTGCTGGTTAGTGCGTCGTTGAAGTTTCGCGCACTCAGGCTGGCGGCGACCATGAAAATGCTGGCCATGGCGGTCAGGGCAATGTCAAAGGGGGCCGTACCGAGCCCGCAGAGAATGACCGCCAGCCCGACCGGCCAGGCATAGAGGCGAAACGAAACCCGGTCCGCGGAAAGCAAGGGGATGGCGCCAGCCACCATGCCGGCCATCACCAAGGCCGTGTAAAGCTTGAGCATGCTGTCGCCGGGCAGCATGAAGAGGATTGCGCCGCCGGCCCAGGCCAGGCCGCCGGCTGCCGCGCCAAGTCGGGCCCTTTGGCGCCAGAAGACCGTCTGCTCAATGGCGCCGGAGGTGCTGCGCTGGCGGTATTGGCGGTCGATGGCGACTCTCAGCCCGGCCACCACACAGGCTAGCAACCACCACAGCATGGGGCCGATACCGCCGCTGCTCTGGTAGGCGATCCAGGGCAGCAGGCTGGCATTGGCGACCGAAACGGCTTGCCCGATCGGCACGTTGCGGAAGAGCAGGGCAACCTGCCGCTCCAGCAAAACAGGTGAATTATCCAGGTTGCTCAGCGGCATCGATGGTGGCGGCTTTAGTGAGCTGTTTCATCGAACAGGCGGGCAACGTCTTCCGGCGTGAAGCGGTAATCCCGGTTGCAGATATCGTCGCGGATCAGGATCTCGCCATGCTCGGCCAGGATGGCTTCGGCATCGGCCCGACCGATACTGCGGATCATGTCACTGACCTTGTTCCAATCCTCCGGGCAGTGATAGACCACCTCCAGCGGATCGTAAAGACGCATGCCGCGATGCTCGATTTCTTCGTGGAACAGCCGGCCGAGCAGGGTTTCGGCATCCAGTTCGAGCAGTTCGGCGGTCTTGACGGTGGCAGCCAGTTGGCTGATGCGGGCCCAGCCATCCGGGTCGCGGGTATCGGCGTCGGGCATCTTCTGCAGGAACAGGCAGCAAGCGGCCTTGGGGCCAGCCGAGGCAAACAGGCGGGAAGCCTGTTGTTCGGATTGTTCGAGGTAGTGCTCGAAAATGGCGGCAATGCTGTCGCCCACCATCGGCACGTAGCTTTGGTAAGGTTGTCGGGCATCCGGCAGGTCCAGGCTCATCATCAACTGGCCGCCCTGGTGGGCACCGAGCAGTTCGGTAACCGGGGCGGGCAGGACGACCGGATTGCTACGGGCCATGCCACGCATTTGCAGTTGTTCGTTGCAGTCCATGATCAGCAGCTGGATCGGCCCATTGCCGCGCAGTTGCAGGGTCAGGCGACCGGCCTGCTTGAGCTGGGCGGCAATCAGGGCGGTGACCGCCGCCGTTTCGCCGAGCAGTTGCGCCACGGTCGGCTGGTAATCCCGGCCCGCCTGCATCTGCTGCCAAGCGTCGTCGAGATGCACCACGGCACCACGGATGTCCAGCCCTTCGAACAGGAAGCGACGTACGGTACCGCCGCTCATTTCAGTTCCGCCGCGTAGGTTTCGGGGCTGAAGCCGACCAGCAGCGCGCGGCCGGTATCGAGTACCGGGCGCTTGATCAGGCTCGGATACTGCGCCATCAGTTTCAAGGCCTTGCTTTCGTCGACATCGGCCCGTTCTTCATCGGAGAGTTTCTTCCACATCAGGCCGCGGGTGTTGAGCAGCTTTTGCCAGGTGGCACGCTGGTTCCAGTCGGTCAGGTGCGCCTCGGCAACGCCGGCTTTCTTGTAGTCGATGAATTCGTAGGCGATGCCATTGGCTTCCAGCCAGGCAAAGGCCTTTTTCATGGTGTCGCAGTTCTTGATGCCGAATATCTGGGTCATGGTTTTTGCTGGGTAAAAAGCTGCGTAATCATAACAGGCCCCGGCGGCCGTAATTTCCGCTGATGGTACTGGCGCAAGCAGGACCGGCGATTGGCCATTGCCGCGAAGCTGTTCCAGTCAAGAGGGAAAGCCGGTGTTGCGGCCGGTGAGTGCCGAGCGTAAAGGACAGCTGCCGCCCGCGGGTCGCGGGCGGCCAAGGCTTTACTTCTTGAGTTTGGCGAAGGCGGCCGCCATCGCATTGCCGCTCGGGGCCGGGCCGCTGCTGCGCTGTTGTGGACGGGCCGGTGACTGACCGCCGCGGCTGGCTGGTGCACTGTCGTGGCGCTTGCCCTGGGTTGGTTCATCGCCCATGCGCATGGTCAGCGCGATACGCTGGCGCTGCAGGTCGACTTCCAGCACCTTGACCTTGACGATCTGGCCGGCCTTGACGACGCTGTGCGGGTCCTTGACGAAGGTGTTGGAAAGGGCAGAGACATGGACCAGTCCGTCCTGGTGTACGCCGATGTCGACGAAGGCGCCGAAGGCGGCAACGTTGGTGACGACCCCTTCGAGAATCATGCCCGGACGCAGGTCGCCAACCTTTTCGACGCCATCGGCGAAGGTGGCTGTCTTGAACTCGGGGCGCGGGTCGCGACCGGGCTTTTCCAGTTCCTTGAAGATATCCTGCACGGTCGGTAGGCCGAAGCGCTGGTCGGTGTATTTCGACGGGTTGAGACCCTTGAGGGCACGGCTGTCGCCGAGGATTTCCTTGATCGGCTTTTTCAGGTCGACGATGATTTTCTCGACCACCGGATAGGCTTCCGGATGGACCGAGGAGCTGTCGAGCGGATTGTCGCCGTTCGGTACGCGCAGGAAGCCGGCGGCCTGCTCGAAGGTCTTGTCGCCCAGGCGGGGGACTTTCTTCAGTTCGTCGCGCGAGCGGAAGGCGCCATTGGCATCGCGGTAGCTGACGATGTTGGCGGCCAGGCCGGCGTTCAGCCCCGAAATGCGGGTAAGCAGCGGCACCGAGGCGGTGTTGACGTCGACGCCGACGGCATTGACGCAGTCTTCGACCACGGCATCGAGGTTACGGGCCAGCTTGGTTTGCGACACGTCGTGCTGGTACTGGCCGACGCCGATCGATTTCGGCTCGATCTTGACCAGTTCGGCCAGCGGGTCCTGCAGACGGCGGGCAATCGACACCGCGCCGCGGATCGAGACGTCGAGGTCGGGAAACTCGCGGGCGGCGAATTCGGAGGCCGAATAGACCGAGGCGCCGGCTTCGGAGACGACGATCTTGGTCAGCCGGGCTTCCGGGTAGCGTTTCATGACGTCGAGAACCAGCTTGTCGGTCTCGCGGCTGGCCGTGCCGTTGCCGATCGCGACCAGCGAGACGCCGTGCTTCGAAGCCAGGCGGGCGATGGTGGCCATCGAGCCATCCCAGTCGCAGCGCGGTTCATGCGGGTAGATGGTGGCATGGTCAAGCATCTTGCCGGTGGCATCGACGATGGCGATCTTGCAGCCGGTGCGGATGCCCGGGTCGATGCCCATGGTGACGTGCTGGCCGGCCGGGGCGGCGAGCAGCAGGTCCTTGAGATTTTTGCCGAAGATGCGGATGGCTTCGTCTTCGGCCCGCTCGCGCAGCTCGTTCATCAGTTCGAGTTCGAGATGAGTATAGACCTTGACTTTCCAGGTCCAGCGCACGGTGTCCTGCAGCCATTTATCGGCAGCGCGGCCCTGGGCCTTGATGCCGTAGCGGGCGGCGATGCGCTGTTCGCAGGGGTTGGGGCCGGGCTTGATGGCTTCTTCGTCGAGTTCGCTGTCGAGGACCAGCGAGACGCTGAGCATGCCTTCGTTGCGGCCGCGCAGCAGGGCCAGCGCCCGGTGCGAGGGCATGTTGGCGATCGGCTCGGCGAAATCGAACCAGTCGCGGAATTTGGCGCCTTCGTTTTCCTTGCCTTCGACCACGGTCGATCTGACGTGGCCGTGTTCGTTCAGATATTCGCGCAGGGTCTGCAGTAGCTGGGCATCCTCGGCGAATTTTTCCATCAGGATCTGACGGGCGCCGTCGAGCACGGCCTTGCTGTCGGCAAAGCCGGCCTCGGCGTTGAGGTATTTTTCGGCTTCTTCGTCGGGCGTCAGCTCGGGATTGTCGAGCAGTGCCAGGGCGAGCGGCTCGATGCCGGCCTCGCGGGCGATCTGCGCCTTGGTGCGGCGCTTCTGCTTGTAGGGGAGATAGAGATCTTCCAGGCGCTGCTTGGTTTCAGCGTCGTCGATCTCGGCTTTCAGCTCAGGTGTCAGCTTGCCCTGTTCCTCGATGCTGGCGAGGATCGCGGCGCGCCGGTCTTCCAGGTCGCGCAGATAGGTCAGGCGCTCTTCCAGGTTGCGCAGTTGCGTGTCGTCCAGACCATCGGTGACTTCCTTGCGGTAGCGGGCGATGAAGGGCACGGTGGCGCCTTCGTCGAGCAGGGTGATGGCGGCGATCACCTGGTTGGGGCGGACGCCGAGTTCGAGGGCAATGCGGTGTTCGATTGGAGCGAGCATGGATGCGGCAGTGCAGCAAAAAAGGGGGGTGAACTATGCGCAATTCAGCCGGAAAATACAACCGCGTGCTTGTGGTGTAGGATGCTTCGAGAAACATGCCATTTACAAGGAGGATAATTATGCAAGTTGAAACCTATCTGTTTGGTGCCGTTGAAGTCAGCCCGGAAAAAGTGATCAGCTTCCCGAATGGCCTGGTCGCCTTCGAAGACAACAAGCGCTTCATGCTGGTGCACGAGGATGCGGCCAACGAGCCGGCCAGTTATACGTTGCAGTCGCTCGACGATCCGAGTCTGGCTTTCCAGATCGTCGATCCGACGACCATCGGCTTCAATTACGAGCTAGTGCTGAGCGATGCTGAAAATGCGCTGCTGCAATCGCCGGCGCCGGAAGATATTGCCGTGATGCAGGTGCTGTTTCGTAAGGAAGACGGTGGCAAGGTGGAGATCAGCCCCAGCCTGCGGGCGCCGCTGGTGATCAATACCCGGGCCAAGGTCGGTTTGCAGAAAGTGATGGAAACCTTCCGCCCGAACATCACGCTGTCCAATCTGGTCAGCACCTTCTGATTCCATTTCGGATCCGTTGAGACGCGGGGCTTCGGCCCCGCGTTGTCGTTTACAGCGGGACGAGCGTTTCGTTGTAGCGGCGGGCATTCTCGACGTAATGCTCGGCCGATTGCTGCAAGCGGGCGACGTCCTCGTCGCTCAATTCGCGAACCATCTTGCCGGGCGAGCCGACGATCAAGACCCGGTCCGGAAAGACCTTGCCTTCAGGGATCAGCGTGTTGGCGCCGACGATGCAGTGCTTGCCGATCACCGCCCGGTTGAGAATGACCGAACCGATGCCGATCAGGCTGCCGTCGCCGACTGTACAGCCGTGCAGCATGACCAGGTGGCCGACGGTGACGTTGTCGCCGATATGCATCGGCACGCCTTCGTCGGTATGCAAGACCGAGCCATCCTGGATATTGCTGTTTTCGCCGATGTGGATCGGATCGTTGTCGCCGCGCAAGGTGGCATTCCACCAGATCGAGGCATTGGCGCCGAGCCGGACGTCGCCGATCACGGTGGCATTCGGTGCAACCCAGGCGGCCTGGCCGAGCCAGGGGTGTTTGTCGCCGAGGCGGAAGAGGGGCATGGTGTCTCCTGAGGTATGAGTCGATTCAGCGCGATTCTACGGGGTAGATGCACTGGGCGGGAACTTGCCGCCGATTGCCGATGTCATTGCTTATTCATTGGACATTCAATGGTGCGCTGGCTAAGCTGAATTTGCCTGTGCTGCAGGTTTCCCGGATTCGTTACCCGTC
>DAIMCQ010000152.1:0-9800 GCA_036726285.1 Azonexus sp. | reverse complement strand
CGATCACCGGCAACCGGTACCGAATGGCTTTCTCGTTCAACCCGAAGTACTTCTCGAGCGAGGCAAGATTCGGATCCTTGCTGGCCAGCTTGTACTTCTTCAGGTACCCAACGAAGTGCCGATCCTCGCCGCTGCCCTCCCAAATCTCGGCAACCTCAAGGCCGGCAATTGCCGCGGCCGTATCGGAATCCAGTTCATTGACCGGTATCGGGCTGCCATCACTCCGGAACAGCTTGCGAACATCGAAGAACGCCAACCTGGACCGTTCATGCAGGACGCGCTCGGCGGTAATTCCGAGCCGTCCGGCAATATCCGAGGTCTCGCGTTCGATCGCCGCTGAAACCTCAACATTCCTCAACAAACGCTCGCCGGCAGACGACGCAGTTTTTGCCGAGTAACCGGCGCGAATGGCCGCCTGCGTCGCGTTTCTATCGACCAGGTACTGCTGAACGAAAGCGGCCTGCTTCGGGGTCATCAGGCAACCGGCAAGCCAAGTTCCCGGCGAGCCTCAAGGATCTCGCGGTGCCGGCTGCAATCATGGCTGGGTGGAACTTCCGTAGCCAGCTTACGGATTTGCTCAAGGCGTTCGGCTTCTTTTGCATTTATCTCCCGCCGGTTGAAATCAGCGGGAGCAGCCGGAGGTACGTCAGGTTCGCATGGCTTCAAGTTAAGTACAGGGCGCCCAACAATCCACTCCAAGCGCTTTTCGATGTTATCCAGGGAACGGGCAAAGACCAGCACAGGGCCGTAGCCTTGGAATGTCACCGTCAGCCGTTGAGTGCCGGGAATTTCCGCCCGGGTTTCCAATGTCCGGGCGCAGTCGGCAACGCATGCCCACAGGTCCGGGCGCAATTCGTAGGCGATGGCGGGAGACATAACAGCAAGCCCCGATGCTGCGAGGCAATCAAAAGCATAGGAAGTTCGATTCATGGTTGGTCCTTTATGGATTGGATTACTGCTGGCTCCCCGAGATCGCACCGGCCTGTGCTGCACGCTTGGCACGATCTTCGATGATTTGTTCGACGATGCTGCGGATCTCGGTCAGATTCTTGGCGCCTTGCTCGCCCCTGCCGGTCAGCAGGCGGCCCATTTCGTCACGGACGGGCTCCGGCGTTGCGACGCGATTCCAGGCCTTGGCTGCCGCATTGACGATGCCCGAGAGATTGCCGGTTGCAGCCGATCGAGCAGCGTTGCCGGCTTCGGTCACGGCCGACATATCGAGGTCACCGAGACCTGCGGCCCTTGCTGCGGTCTGCGATCCACGGCCGACCGATTCCAAGCGCTTCAGGCGTGCTTCCCGAGCGACGTCGGCCGCGAATCCTCTGAACGATTTCTGATCCCCAAACAGTTCGCGCAGCTTCTCGGAAGTTGCTAGCTCCTTCCACATTTTCAGCACCTGGGTCTGGCCGCCCTCGGCGCCCAGCTTTTTGCGCAGAGACTCGAAAGCGCCGATGCGGAAGGCTTCCAGTTCAGAAGCCGACATGCCGTCGGTCATCTGGCCAATCTTCCAGGCATCCTTGCTCATCGCCTGGCTGCCGAGATTGGCAGCGGCCCGCAACTCGGTGGGGCCGGCGTAGGCATCGCGCGCTTGCTTGTAAAAGCTGACACCGCTTTGGTCAGCCGTCATGCTGTCAATTTTGGCAACCAGTTCCCGGCGCAAATCTCTGTAGGCCGCACCAAGCTCGTTCAGCCTGCCGCTTTCCGGGTTGATATGGCCCTGCTCGATGTCGTAGAGAGAGCGCTTGAGCGTATCAAGTTGAGACAGCGGAACAGCCTTTTGCGGCGAATTCAGCAAGGCATCCAGGCCAGGGCTTACCTCGTCCAAAGTAAATTTTTGGCCGTTGACCTTGGCCAATTGCTTGGCGATGCCGAATGCGTTCGAAGCACGCTCGAGGATCGAATACAGGACCGGATCAACCGCCAGCGTGGTCTGCCGTACTCGGTCATAAAATGGACCTGCAGCCTCCTTGCGGGTAGCATCCAGCGCCTCCAGCGTCTGAGGCAATCGGGCGCCGTTCGTTCCGAGCCCAGATTCGGCTGCACCGATCAGGCGATCAGCGCGCCCGGCTTGGCGGCCATGAATCAGGCGCTCGGTGACGTCTTTGGTTTTCCCCGGCAACGTGGCCAGCGTGTCGAGCAGTTGCCGCGTGTTCTGCCCCCCGGCATCTGCAATCGTGGCCTCTGGCCCAAGCTTGGCATGGCGGGCTGCAATCACATTCATCGGATTGGTCATCGCACCATAGCCGCCGGCATCGCGTTCGATCGCCTGATTGATTTTCTGGGCGGCCTGCCCTGTGGCGGGATTGAATGTTGGCTCCACGCCGAGGCGGGAAATAACATCGGCATACCGGTTCCCTTCCGTTGCTTTTGCCGCTGCTGCTGTCAGCCCTTTCGCAACAGTGGATGCAGCAGTTAAGCCACCGGCAACCACGGGGCCGAGCACTGCACCGCCAGCGGCACCAGCCGCAATGTCCTTGGTCATCCCCTCGGCGTCGGTTGCTCGCGAATCGCCTGCGCCGGCAACCGCACCATAGGCGGCGCCTGTCTTGGCAGCTTGGCCAATCAAGGAACTACCGCTTTTAGCCACCTGGCCAGCGGGAGCGACCAGGGCCACCGGAATCGATGCCACCGCCCGTTCAACGTGGCCGAGTACCGGGTTTTCCTTCATGTAGGCATCTGACGATGCGCGGGCAGCGTCGCGGTAAAGGCGAAAGGACTCGCCGATGCTCCGGCCACTTCCCCAGGGCGTCATCAAGTTGCCTACTGCTTCCACTGCCGCGCCGGTCGCTCCGACCATCTCATCGTAAAAGCCCATCGACGGGCCGGCCATCGCGCTAACGATGCCACCGACGGCAGAAGACTTCGGCGCTCCTTGCGGCTCAGGCTGGGCAGATGCTGCCGGCGCGGCGTACTTGCTCCACGGCCCCTCTGTAGCAGGAGTGGCACCAGTTGAAGATTCTTGCTCGGGCTGTGGCGTTGCGTATTTTTCCCAAGGGCCGGCCATTACCGCACCTCCGCCCACGAGGCAGGATCAGCAGGATTTCCTCCAAGAAAGACATGCTTACCATCGACCGTGCCGACCTTCGGGGCCGCCGCCATTTGCGCTGCCTTCGGCTGCTGTGCCGCTTGCCCTGCTTGTGCCGGTGCTCCACCGATGTTCCGCGCACCTGGTCCGGCTGAAATTCTGAATCCATCAATCGCCATTTCGCGATTGCGTTGCTTCTGGGCGACCACCTCCGCCGAGTCGCCGGGCTGCGGGAAATATTGCTTCCGGGCATTGTCGAATTCGCTGGCCGAAATCGCCGCCCCCGATTCCTGCCGAAGTACGGCGTTGACGAAATCGCGCTGCGCTTGCTCGACTTGCTGCTGCTCGGGCGATTGCAGACTATTGGCGGCCATCCCGAGACCTTCGCCGACCAGCGGCACCGCCTCGACAGTGCGCTTGAGCAGGCTGGGCTGCACCTTCCCGCCCTGCCCGACCTTATCGATGACCTGGCTGGCTTCCTGGGCTCGCATACCAAAGCTGGTCGACTTGCCCTGAAACTCAGTCAGAGCCTTCCCGCTCCCCACCGGCGCGCCATCAGGACCCGTCGCCGGCGTCATCCGCCCAGTGCGAGGATCGAAAACCATCGTTCCGCGGTCCGTCTCGACGTGCTGCAGGCTCGCGGCCGGTTCAACTTTCAAGCCGGCGGAAACGGCAGCCTGCCGCGCCTGCGCAATCTTTGCGGGATCTCCGGACGCATTTGCCTGAATTAGAGCATCGCTTACCGCTTGCTGCCGCTGTGCCGCCTGTTTTTCCAGGCCGAAGCGCCCCACATCAATGCCTGTGCGGATGGCAGAAAGCTGGTTATCCGCCCGCTGATTTTCAGCGGTCAGGTCTTGGCCCCTGGCCGTCAAGCCTTGTTGAGCAATCAATCCAGAAAAATTGAGATCCTGACCGCGCGCGGTAATCCCTTGCCGGGCAATCTCCACAGCGTAATTCGCATTGGTGCGGATCCCTTCGGCAGCCAGATGGCTGTCACCGTTGACGATGCTGGCTGAAACTCCCGCTGCAATCGGGTTATATCTTGCCTTTGCCAGCAAATCGTCCTGACGCCAGCGGGCGGTCTTCTCTGCGTTGTCCCGATCGGTCTGGGTGACGCCGTTGGCGTCTGCGCCGAGAATAGCCATGCCGGCCCCGCCATTGGCCTTTATCGATGAATCGATCATCTCGCCACGTGCCTTGTTCTCGCGAGCCATGATCGCGTTTGCACCGGCCATGTCGATACTACCGAAGACGCCACCGGGTCGCTGCATGTCGTTGCCCATTGCGGCCGCTATCGAATCGGCTGTGATGATCCCGCTGGAATCTCTTCCTGGCTTTATCGGTTGCTTACCTGGGGAAACAGTTAAATCAAGGCCAGCCAAGCCAGAACCAGCACCGATTGGCGCAATAGTCAGGCCGCCTGCGGGGCCGCTGAGCACCCCTTCCGACTCAGACCTCGATACGGGCACATTGCCGAGGCTTGGCGGCGCTTTGATAGCCGCCGCGATATTATTTGGACGACTCGCTTTGTCGATTGGCTCATTCAGATCGGGGAACATTGGCGACTCCAGAAGATTGGCGTTTCCAACATCCTCCGGACGGTTGGGGCATTAATGGGCCATTAATTCAAAATATTTCGACCCGATTCCACATTTTCCTAAAACTGTCGTACGAAACAGGGCTGCCAGCTATGTTTGCCCCCACGTCGCGCTCCCAGGCGTCACCAGTTTCGTCACTGATCGCGAAGCCGACATCGTCACCACCTTCGACATAGGAAAGGGCTCTGAACGTGTCTGAACACGACTGGCCTTGACGCTTGTACTTGGTGATCTGCGCCCGCATCCACTTCCCGAGAGGCTTGTAGGAACCGTGCGGCCGTCCTCGCTTCCGGCTGGGTGCTACACTGTGCAAACTGCTTTGGCCCGGAGTCATCGTGTCAGTCGCGCCGGCATTAGGCGACTGTTCAGCAAGCGGGTTAGCGCCGGACGCTTCGGTGGGAACGGACGCCCCACCCCAAAGCAGCCCCCAAATTTCCGTTTTATCGGCCTGCGCCGGCTGGCGGGCGGCGGTCATGATGCAGACCAATATGCCCGAGCACCTTGCCTGGCCTGCTCCGCAGCCTGGTAGGTGCCAGGTAGAAACAACGCCAATGCCGCAGCATCGTCATCGCCCATCAGGATCCGAACAGATTCGCGGTACTCGGCAACATCGTGATCGGACCAGCCGGCAGCGCGCCGGCCTGCAATGAAGCGCTCGAAGTTGCCGCGTGCATCTGCCTTGGCCTTGGCTGCCGCAAGATTCTCAAGGGCGCTCATTGGTCGAACCCTTTCCGCGTTTTCTGCGCCGATGGGCGGTCGACCATAGCCGGGCGCCAGTCGTGCGCCAGCGTCTCGAATCGCGTCTGATTAGCGATGTAAGCTAGGCGAGCCATGCCGGTGGATCCCTGGCGGTTCTTGGCGATAATGATTTCAGCAGTACCGGCATCAGGGGAGTCCGGCCGGTAATACTCGTCGCGATAGCACATCAACACGACGTCGGCATCCTGCTCGATGGCGCCGGACTCGCGCAGGTCGGACAGCATCGGCCGCTTGTTCGGTCGCGCCTCGCAATTCCGCGATAGCTGCGACAAGGCCACGATCGGCACCTGCAACTCCTTGGCCAGCGCCTTCAGCGAGCGGGTAATGCTCTCGATCTGGCTGTTCCGGGTGTCCCCATCACCATAGGCAAGTTGCAGATAATCGATCACCAGAAGGCCAAGTCCATGCTGCCGCTTGACGCTACGCGCCTTGCGCGCGATGTCGAAGAATGTCAGTCCCCCCTGCTCGTCGATCACCAGCGGCAATTCGTGCAGCCTGGCGGTACCGGCGAAAATCCGCTCACCCGCATCTCCGCTCATGTCGCCGGCTAAGATGGCGTCCAGCCGCACGCGGCCGGCAACGGCAATCAGCCGGTCAGCGAGCTCGGTGTCGCCCATTTCCATCGATAGGAACAGAGTCGGCACACAGGAAGATGCAACATTGAAGGCAATCCCCGCAGCCAGCGCTGTTTTGCCCATCCCTGGGCGGCCGGCGATGATCACAAGGTTGCCGCGCCGGAATCCGCCTGACAGTCGGCTATCGAGATCATCGAAGCCGGTGGAGATGGCGTTGTCGGTGCCGTCACCACGACGCTCGATGGCTTCGACAGCGCGCATCAGGACTTCGCGGATCGGTTTTGGTCTATTTGACTCGGCGGCATCGGTGATGGCCATGATCGCCGACTGTGCAGCGAACAGCTTATCCGCGGTGGATCCAACGCCGGCAGCAATGGCTTGAATGCGATCCGTGGCGGCAACCAGTTCGCGCTCGACGGCCTTGTCGCGGACGAGTTGAGCATAACGTCCAGCGTTTGCCGACGAAGGCGTGTTCGCTACCAACTCGCCGAGATAAGCCAGGCCGCCGGTCTTGTCCGACAGGCCGGCGGCATCCAGGCGCTCTGCAACGGTGATCGGATCGATCGCCAGCCCCTTGCAGGCCATGCCAACAATCTCGGTGAAGATGATGCGATGCGCTTCGCTGAAGAAGTGCCCCGGCTTGAGAGTGCCGATCCGGTCGACAGCATCGGATCCAGGCATCAGCAGCGCGCCGAGTACCGACTGCTCGGCATCGTTGCTGTGGAGGCGTGAATAGTCGATTTCGCTCACGATGCCTCCCGGTGATAATGATTTTCGATGCACTTCGCGAATCCGTCCGGCGACATAAGGAAATCGATGCCGGCAATGAATGGCGGTTTTCCAGGTTGAGGTGGAGCCTTTCCGGTTAGGAAATTCGAATCTGCACAGACCTGAAAGAAGCGACGCCATGCTGCTAGCCCTTCTTCTCGGCTGGAGTAGCCAAAGGGTTGGCAGGTCAAACTGGCAGCCTCCTTCCAGCGTGCCCTGATGGTCTTCCGGCGAGTTTCATTCAGGATCTTCACCCTGGGGTTGTCAGGCATGGCTTCGTGGTACAGCCTGACAATTTCTTCTGCAGGGCATGCCGGCTTCTGCTCGGTTGCCTGCTTGCTGGCAACCGAGGCGTCAGCCTCTTCATTCCCTTCCTTTCCTTTCCCTTCCTTTCCCATAAGCGGCGTGGTGGTCGCGTTGGAGACGTGTTGCTCACGCGTGCTTGACGCGTCGGTGACGCGTGGCGGAATCGTGCTCGCAGACTCCCTGTTGTTGATAACCTGGTGCTTGGCGAAAGTGGGAATTTCAGCGAATGCCTGGCCATCGATGACGTAAGGCACCACGAGGCCGGCATTAATCAACTCGGTAGCAAGACTGTCGATGTCGCACTGATCGCCCGGCAAATAGCGCAGTTTCAGTGTTTTGGGGCGCCACACGAAGCGCCCTTCTCGGTCAGCCTCAAGCCAGGTGGCGATGTACAGCAACCGCGCCAATGGCGAAATGCTGACGATATCCTCGCTGGTGAAAAAATCTGGTTTGATGGTTCTGATTCTGGCCATCTCACACCGCCAGTCCATGTCGACTAGCCGCCAGCGCTGCCAAGAAAAGGCGCAGCACTTTACCCTGTGCTTGGTGTTTGGCCTTTCTGGTCATGAAAAACGGAAAGGTTTCAATGACTCGATCGGCTTCGGCGAATATGCTGTTGGGCGCGTTACGATTTGCCGTGTCGGTGTCCTCGCAAGCCCTGACTGCGCCCCGTCCTTTATGACGGGGCGTTTCCTTTTCAGGTGTGTCCATTGGAATGATCCCTTGTCGGAAGTCATCCCGGCGGATGGCAAAGCCATCACCCAAAGCTCTACGGCCCAGCCTGACGGCTGCTCTCCGGAGCCCGGTCGCTTGTCGCGATTTCGGCGGCCATTCCAGTCGGCCTGCCGGCGTTTCGAACCGGCTCGGGGTAATGCGGTATTCGCGGCCGAGCGGCCGCACGTTGGAGAACATGGTCGGCCTCAGATTGCAGCGGCGATCAGTGCTCTAATATCCTCAACACGCCAAGCAGTGGTACGTGGTCCAAGCTTCACGGGCTTGGGATACTTTCCGGCTTTTACCCCATTCCACCAGGTCGACTTGCTTACGGGGATAGCGGCTAAAACTTGCGGAAGGCGGGCGTAGCCCTCTGCGGGAAGGGTAACAGCTAGCTGGATTTGTTTTGCCATGATTGCATCCCATTGGATGTTATTGAACACGGCCATCAATGTATTGCGCCAGCCAGCATTTTTTCAGTGGGCAAATTGCAAAAAACCTACCTACCCACAAGAGGTTAATGGGTAGGTAGGTTTCTTACTTAAGGACCAACAAACTACGATTTCATGCGGGGTTAATGGGTGGTCAGGTTACGTCTTTGGCGCCCCACCTGACTGCTGCCAATTCGCGACCTTGGCGCACTCTTCGATCGCTTGGTTCACCAGATTCCCATCGTCATCCGTCAATCCAAACTCGGCCGCGTGCTCGCGAATCCACTTCTCAAGTGCCTGCTTAGGGGATTTCTTCCCTGGATCTGTGACGGCCTGCCATGCGCGCGCGGCAGCCGCCAGTTTCGGCGCATAACGCCCATTCTTCGGGTCAAGAAAATCCGGCCCTTGCCCCTCGTCGTCACCCCGAAAAAAGAATCCAGACTTGATGTTACGGCTTGCCAACCAGGCTTTCAAATCCTCACGTGAGACAGTTGTCATACCCCAATCGGGAAATGTTTTGAAGAAGCACGAATGGTCATCTGCCAGTATTTCGTCTTCCGCCTTCGTCGTACCATGCTCAACAATCCACGATGTCGATTCCGCTGCATCAATATCTGCAAGGTGATCGACGTACCCGTATTCACGAGCGGAATAGCGAATGTTGGCCTTTATTCGGCCATTGAATACTGCTCCGCTAGGCCGTCCATCGCCACTTGATATCGACTGAAAACCCGATCGAAATATGTGTCCTTGAGGCAGCGTCGCAGCATCACTGGGTTGTATCCAGCGATAAGTGCCGCTGCATCAATAACGCTGAAATCCTCAAACAAGCACCACAAGTCGTCGATTTCGTGCATTTCAATTTCGTTGTACGAATCCAGCGCATCGTTGTATTGATCGTCCATATCCATCCCCCCTTATGCCACGTTGCCGTGCAGCGCTATGACTTCCGCCCCCGCCTTCAACTTGTCCAGATAGTCCGCCCAAAGCTGCATCATGACTTTGCGCTCTTTCAGGAACTTGGTGCGGTTGTAGGCCGTACCCAAGGCATCAGAAACGGTATGCGCCAGTTGATGCTCAATCACCTCAGGCTTCTGGTGCAACTCTTCGTGGAGGATAGTGCGTGCCATCGCCCTGAAGCCGTGCCCGGTGATTTCCGTCTTGGTGTCATAGCCCATACGGCGTAGCGCGGCATTGATGGCAGCCTCGCTCATGGGCTTCTGTGGATCTCGGCCGGGGAATAGGTAGCGGCCATGTCCTGTCAGAGCATGCAGTTCTCGCAGCCTTTCCACAACCTGGGCCGCCAGCGGTACCAGGTGTTCGGTTTTGGTCTTGGTGACTAGGTAGCGCCACTCCGCCTTATCCAGATCAGTACCCGCCCATTCTGCTTTGCGCAACTCGCCAGGACGGACAAACACCCGCGGCGCAATCTCCAAAGCACACTTCACGATCTCTGCGGGCACATGCGGGTAGCGCTTTCGCGCTTGCGCCAGGGTCATGGCTGCTCCTTCTGCTACGACTGATGCTGCGACTGTGGTGTGATGGTGTGACCCTACGCGCACAAGTGTGCGCTGGCACTACGGCCACCGTCAAGCGGGACGCAATCTACTCCTTCTTGCCATGC
>DAIMCQ010000151.1:0-9906 GCA_036726285.1 Azonexus sp. | reverse complement strand
CAAGGTTTATTCGGGGAATGCCGGCGTCGTGACCAATGAAACCGTACGCCGGATGTTCATCTGCATGGAAGCCAAGGGCTGGAAAAGACTGGAAAACTGAACGCCCCGATACGGGCTGCATTTCAGACCAGTTCCAGGCGCATCAGCTCGGCTTTGGTATAGGCATAGAACACCGGCGCCACGGCGATGCCGGGTATGCCGAAGGCGGCTTCCATGACCAGCATCGCCAACAGCATTTCCCAGGCCTTGGCGCTGATCTGGTGGCCAAGAATGCGGGCGGAAAGAAAATACTCGCCCTTGTGCAGCACGACGAGGAAAACCAGTGCCGACAGCGCCGCGTTGAATGACACCGAGGCACTGACCAGGATGATGATGCTGTTCGAAATCAGGTTGCCGACGACCGGCAGGATGCCGACGATCAGCGTGATGGCCAGCATGGTCTTGATGAAGGGCAGATGGATGCCGGCCAAGGGCAGGACGATGGCGAGATAGATCGCCGTGAACACCGTATTGATCAGGGAAATCTTGCCCTGCCCGATCACCACCCGGCCAAAAGCGTTGTAGAAGATGGCCGCACGTTGCCGCAAGGCGACGGCCAGGGGCTTGGCATCGGGGGTCTGGCTGGTGGCGCTGACGGCAACCATGGCGCCAAGAATGCCGCCGATCAGCACGTGCACGAATGCCACGCCCAGTTCCTTGCCAAGCCCTTGCACTTCAGCGCTGTGGGCATGCAACCAGGCAACCACCAGGCTACGCAACTCGTCGCCCGAGCCCGGCAGGTACTGGGTGATCCAGGCCGGCAAAGTGGCGTTGGCGCCATCGACGATCTCCGCCAGCTTTTCCCAGAGCTGGGGCAAACCCGCCGTATCGCTGCTTTTCAGATGGAACAACACGGCATAGGCAGCAAGCGTCACCAGCGTGACGACGACAGCAGCAACAATGGCGGTCGCGGCGATCCGCGCCGCCCGCCCGACAAACATCCGGGCGAGCAGTGGGGCCAGCTTGTTGATCAAGGTATAGACCAGCATCCCGGCAAACAGGGCCGAAACGAGATTGAGATGGATCGCCGCCAGCAGCAGTACCGCCGCGATCACATGGCTGGCAAGTTCGACAGGTTGTTTATTCATGGACCGGAAGATACGTTTGTGATGGGAAGCAGTGTAGCCATGCCCGGCGCATCAAGGCTGTAGCCGACTGTAACCAGTCCTTACCGTCGGCACAGAACCTCAAACAGCGTCGCGGAAGGCCTGGCCAACCGCATCCTTGGCCGACAAAGTCGGCTCGCCCTCGATCGGCCAATCGATGGCCAGATCGGGATCGTTCCAGGCGATGCAACGCTCGTGCTGAGGCGCGTAGTAGTCAGTGGTCTTGTAGAGAAACTCGGCGTAGTCGGAGAGTACGACGAAGCCATGGGCAAAACCGGGCGGCATCCAGAGCTGCCGCTTGTTGTCGCCGGACAGCACCTCGCCGACCCACTGCCCGTAGGTAGCGGAACCTGGGCGAATATCGACTGCGACGTCGAACACGCTGCCCGCCACCACCCGAACCAGCTTGCCTTGCGGCTGTTCGACCTGGTAATGCAGGCCGCGCAAGACGTTTTTGGCCGAACGGGAATGGTTATCCTGGACAAACTCGACCGACAAACCGGTCAGTTGCTGAAAAACCCGTTGATTGAAACTCTCGAAGAAAAAGCCGCGCTCGTCGCCAAAAACCTTCGGTTCGAAAACGATTACTTCCGGAATTTTCGTTTGCTTCGCCTGCATTAAAACACCCGTTCTGCCAATAAGCTTTTCAAATATTGCCCGTAGGGATTCTTCAGCATCGGTTGCGCCAGGGTCTCAAGCTGCTGCGCGTCGATCCACCCCTTGCGATAAGAAATTTCCTCGGGACAGGCGATTTTCAGCCCCTGCCTTTTCTCGATGGTGGCGATGAACTGGCTGGCATCGAGCAAGCTTTCATGCGTCCCGGTATCGAGCCAGGCATGACCCCGGCCCATCACCTGCACATTCAACTGGTTGCGTTCGAGATAGACGCGATTCAGGTCGGTGATTTCCAGTTCGCCCCGTGGCGACGGCTTCAGGTCGCGGGCAATATCGACGACTTGGTTGTCGTAGAAATACAGGCCAGTCACGGCGTAATGCGATTTTGGCTGAGCCGGCTTTTCTTCGAGACTGACCGCACGACCGGCCGGATCGAACTCGACCACGCCGTAACGCTCGGGATCATGCACATGATAGGCAAAGACGGTGGCGCCGCTTTCCTGACGCCCGGCCTGCTCCAGATCATGGGCAAATTCATGACCGTAGAAGATGTTGTCCCCCAGCACCAGGGCGCTGTCGCCGTTGCCGACAAACTCGCGGCCGATGATGAAGGCCTGGGCCAGGCCGTCCGGGCTGGGCTGAACGGCATATTGCAGGGACAAGCCCCACTGGCCGCCATCGCCGAGCAGTTGCTGGAAACGCGGCGTATCCTGCGGCGTCGAGATGATCAGGATGTCGCGAATCCCCGCCAGCATCAACGTGCTGAGCGGGTAATAAATCATCGGCTTGTCGTGAATCGGCAGCAGTTGCTTGGAAACCGCCAAGGTCACCGGATACAAACGGGTTCCGGATCCACCGGCCAGAATGATGCCTTTACGCATTTTTATTTGCCTTTAAAAGGGATGACACAGGATCAGGCACCGTACTGCTTGCCCAACCATTCGCGGTAAGCCCCGCTGGTGACGTTGGCCACCCAGGACTGGTTGTCGAGATACCACTGCACGGTTTTCCGGATACCGGTGTCGAAGGTTTCGAGCGGCCGCCAGCCCAGTTCCCGCTCGAGCTTGCTGGCATCGATGGCATAACGCCGGTCGTGCCCCGGGCGATCCTTGACGTAGGTAATCTGCTCACGATAAGACTGACCATCCTGGCGCGGACTCAATTCGTCGAGAATCGCGCACAGCGTATGCACGACCTCGATATTGGCCTTCTCGTTCCAGCCACCGACGTTGTAGGTCTCGCCCAGACGGCCGGCTTCCAGCACCCGACGGATCGCGGCGCAATGATCCTTGACGTACAGCCAGTCGCGAATCTGCATACCATCGCCGTAAATCGGCAACGGCTTGCCAGCCAGTGCATTGTGAATGACCAGCGGAATCAATTTTTCCGGGAAATGGTAGGGACCATAGTTGTTCGAGCAATTGGTGGTCAACACCGGCAAGCCATAGGTGTGATGGTAGGCCCGCACCAGATGATCGCTCGCCGCCTTGCTCGCCGAATACGGGCTGTTCGGCTCGTAACGGTGGCTTTCGCTGAAGGCCGGTGCATCCTTTTCCAGGGAGCCATAAACCTCGTCGGTGGACACATGCAGGAAGCGGAATGCTCCCCGCTTGTCCTCCGGCAATTTCCCCCAGTAGCTGCGTACCGCCTCGAGCAAACGGAAGGTACCGACGATATTGGTCTGGATGAAATCTTCCGGACCATGAATGCTGCGATCGACATGCGACTCGGCAGCGAAATTGATGACCGCCCGTGGCTGATGTTCGTCGAGCAAGCGTGCCACCAGTTCGGCATCACCGATATCGCCGGCGACAAAGACATGGCGCGCATCACCCTGCAACGAGGCGAGATTTTCCAGATTGCCGGCATAGGTCAGGGCATCGAGCGTCACGAGCTTTTCATCGGACGCGGCCAGCCAGTCGAGAACAAAATTGCTGCCGATAAAGCCGGCACCACCGGTCACAATCACGCACATAGCCAGATCACCATCAATTGGAGAATGCAATTATCAACGAACCGCTTTGTCGGGGATACGAATTCGAACCAACAAATTCAATTCAAATATATTTTGTCGCCACAGATAACAAAAAAGCACCCATTTGGGTGCTTATTTGTTCGTTATCTGGCGGAGACGGAGGGATTCGAACCCTCGATGCAGGTTTTGCCCGCATGCTCCCTTAGCAGGGGAGTGCCTTCGACCTCTCGGCCACGTCTCCGTTTCCAGACTTCAACGAGGCGCGGATGATATAGACTTCGCGCCGTTTGGTCAAATATTACTGATCAAGTTCGAAAGTACGATGCAAAACGCGCACCGCCAGTTCGAGGTACTTTTCATCCAAAACAACGGAAATCTTGATTTCAGAGGTCGAAATCATCTGAATGTTGATACCTTCATCAGCCAGCGCCTTGAACATCTTCGAAGCAACGCCAGGGTGCGAACGCATGCCGACACCGACGGCAGAAACCTTGCAGATCTTGTTGTCGCCAGTGACCTCGCGGGCCCCCAGCTTGGCCTTGGTTTCTTCCAGAATAGCCTTGGCCTTGGCGAAATCACCGCGATTGACGGTAAACGAGAAATCGGTAGTGCCGTCATGACCGACGTTCTGGATGATCATGTCGACGTCGATGTTGGCTTCGGCGATCGAGCCCAGAATCTGGTAGGCGATGCCCGGGGTATCCGGAACGCCCAGCATGGTCAGCTTGGCTTCGTCGCGATTGAAGGCGATACCGGAGATGATCGGTTGTTCCATGTTCTTGTCTTCCTCAACAGTGATCAGCGTGCCTTCCCCTTCGTCCTGGAAGCTGGAAAGAACGCGCAGTTTGACCTTGTACTTGCCGGCGAATTCGACCGAGCGAATCTGCAGCACCTTGGAGCCGAGGCTGGCCATTTCCAGCATCTCTTCGAAGGTGATGGTATCGAGCTTCTTGGCCTCCGGCACAACGCGCGGGTCGGTGGTGTAAACACCATCGACGTCGGTGTAGATCTGACACTCGTCGGCCTTCAGCGCCGCAGCCAGCGCGACGCCCGAAGTATCGGAGCCGCCACGACCAAGCGTGGTGATGTTGCCGTGCTCATCGACGCCCTGGAAACCCGCAACGACGACAACACTACCGGCATCGAGATCACGCCGCATATTGGATTCGTCGATCGACAGAATGCGTGCCTTGGTAAAGGTACTGTCGGTCAGGACCTTGACCTGACCGCCGGTGTAGCTGCGGGCCGGTACGCCGATATCCTTGAGCGCCATCGACAACAGGCCGATGGTGACTTGCTCACCCGTTGAGCAGATCTGATCCAGCTCACGAGGATCCGGATTGGCCTGGACTTCCTTGGCCAATGCAATCAGCTTG
The DNA here is from genome assembly GCA_036726285.1 of Azonexus sp. Taxonomy (GTDB): domain Bacteria; phylum Pseudomonadota; class Gammaproteobacteria; order Burkholderiales; family Rhodocyclaceae; genus Azonexus. The sequence goes on along the minus strand of DAIMCQ010000151.1, from coordinate 4,795 downwards.
TTGGTTTCACCGCTCATCGCGGAAACAACCACCACGACCTGGTGGCCCTGCGCGTGGAACTTGGCTACGCGCTTTGCGACATTCTTGATCCGTTCGGGATTGCCGACCGAAGTGCCGCCGTACTTTTGAACAATCAACGCCATGGATTTGCCCGGTTAAACGTTGTAGGGACGAAAAAAGAGGGTGGATTTTACCCCACCCTACGATTTTTCAGAAGAATTAAGCGCTTAGAGATCGGCTAATGCACGCAGGTGGGCACCGACGCTCCGGGCCAGCGAAGTCATCACGTAGCCGCCTTCGAGCATCGAAACAATGCGCTTTTCGCACAATTCGGCGGCCAACTTGCGCAGCAGTTCGGTCACCCAGGCGAAATCCTTTTCGACCAACTTGAGCCCACCCATGTCATCTTCATAGTGCCCATCGAAGCCGGCCGAGATGAATATCATCTGCGGCTTGAATTCGCGCAGGCGCGGCAGCCAGACCTGATTCACCGCATCACGGAATTCCTCGCCACCGCAGCCGGCAGCCAGCGGCACGTTGCACATGTTGGCCGCCGGCTGGTCAGCCCCGCTATAGGGATAGAACGGGTGCTGAAAGATGCTGCACATCAACACCTGCTCATCGCCGGCGAAACAATCCTCGGTACCATTGCCGTGATGGACATCGAAGTCGATGATGGCCACGCGCTCCAAGCCATGTACTTTGACGGCATGACGCGCTGCGACAGCAATATTGTTGAAAAAACAGAAACCCATCGGATTGGCCCGTTCGCCGGCTGCCTGGCGGTCGATCTGGTCATGAAGGGCGAGGTGGAAAACGCCTTCTGTTCGGTTCGCCCGCCTGGCAGCCGGCGCCAGCCGCACGCAACGCGGCTTGCCAGGTATGAGGATTCATTGCCGTATCAGGATCGAGGTGAACGACACCCAACTCGGGGGATGCACGCTTGATGCGCTCAAGGTGCGAAGCCGGATGGACGCGCAGCAATTGTTCAAAGGTCGCCGTCGGCGCGTCGTAGTAAACGAAATAGGCATCGATCCCCTGGGCAATCAGATGATCGTTGATGGCAGTCAGACGTTGCGGGCATTCCGGATGATGCGAACCCATATCATGCAACTGGCAGTCGCGATGGGTGATGAAGGCAGTGGTTGTCACTTGTTCTCTCTCTGCGAACCGGCGCTCGAAGCGGCGCACGTCGAAATGGCATTATCGTCCCATTCGTCCGGCAGCTTCAAGCTATTAGAATTCGTTCCAATTGGCCACTAGGAATTCATGCATGCTTGGCACCGCCCGCACCTCCTCCGGATACCGCAATCATCCATTCAACTCGGTTCTGACCGAGGCCGGAAAAATCATTCTCGGCAAGGAAAATGAAATCCGCTTGGCCGCAACCTGCCTGCTCGCCGGCGGCCATCTGCTGATCGAGGACCTGCCCGGCATGGGCAAGACGACGCTGGCCCACACCTTAGCCCGATTGCTCGGTCTGCGCTTTGCACGCGTTCAATTCACCAGCGACTTGCTCCCCGCCGACATTACCGGCGTGTCGATTTACGATCGGGAAAAAAGCGAATTCCGCTTCCTGCCCGGCCCGATCTTCACCCAACTCCTGCTCGCTGACGAAATCAATCGCGCCACCCCCAAGACGCAAAGTGCGCTCCTTGAGGCAATGGAAGAGGGACAAGTCACCAGCGAAGGGCAAACCCGCGATTTACCGCAACCCTTCTTCGTGATTGCGACACAAAACCCAGCCCATCAGATTGGTACATTTCCCCTACCGGAATCGCAACTCGACCGCTTCCTGATGCGCGTCGAACTGGGCTACCCGGACCGTAATGCCGAGCGTGCGCTACTGACTGGCGGCGACCAACGCCCCAGAATCGAACACCTGGCGCCCGTATTCGACGCGACCGAACTGCCCGCCCTGCAGGCGGAGATAGCCGCCACCCGAGCTGCCGGACCGCTGATCGACTACATCCAGGCCTTGGTTGAAGCGAGTCGTCAGCTATCGATCTTCCAGCACGGCCTATCGCCCCGTGCCGCCCTGGCCCTGCTCTCGGCATCGCGCGCCTGGGCGTGGCTGGCAGGCCGTGACATGGTTCTTCCCGACGATGTCCAGGCCGTATTGCCGGCCGTCGCCCGCCATCGCTTGCGGGCCAGCCAGGGTAGCGCTCAGGTTGGCAAGGAAGAAATCGCATCATTGATCCGTAGCGTGGCCATCCCTTAAGCCGTGCGTCTTCTCGCCACATTGAAACAGAAGCTCTTCCGCTGGCAGAGCGATGGAACCGCGCCATTACGTCTCGGGCAGCGCCGTATTTTCATCATCCCCAGCCGCGGCGGCCTGCTCTTTGCTGTTGCCCTATTGGTGATGCTGATCGGCGCCATCAACTACACACTCGCCCTCGGTCACGCGCTCGTCTTCCTGCTTGCCGGTTTGGGACTGAGCGGCATGGTGCACACCTTCCGCAACCTGCACGGTCTGGTCATTACCCCCGGACGTAGCGAGCCGGTATTTGCCGGCGAAATTGCCCACTTCAGTCTGACCTTGGGCAATGAACGAGCAACGCCTCGCCTCGCCCTCGAACTGGCTGCAACGGCCGAGCATGCAATCAGTGCGGAAGTAGCGGCCCGAGGTACAACCCAAATTGCCATTCCGCTACCAACCACGCAGCGGGGTTGGATAGCGTTACCGAAAGTCAGACTTGCCACCCGATACCCCCTCGGGCTATTCATGGCCTGGAGCTATCTCCAACCCGCCATGCGCTGCCTGGTCTATCCACGACCACTCACCAGTCCACCGCCGCTTCCCCTCGCCTCCACCGAAAGCGGCGAACAGCATGGAGACGGTGGCGAGGAGGATTTCTCGGGATTCCGCGACCGCCAACCGGCCGACTCGCCTCGCCATATCGCCTGGAAGGCCAGTATCCGCGATGAGCAGCGGCCGCTTCAGGTCAAACTGTTTGCCGGCGGCACCCGGGCGGAGTTAATACTGGCCTGGTCGATGACCCCTGCTTTGGATATCGAACAGCGAGTGGCCATCCTGACCGGCTGGATTCTTGCGGCCGAAAATGCCGGGCTGAATTACGGTCTGGAATTGCCCGGCCAACATATTGCCCCCAACCATGGCGACGCCCACCAAAGATCCTGCCTGGAGGCAGTCGCCCTTTTCCAAGCATGAGCCCCCCCGCCCGACTCGCACTTGATCATGGTTGCGCCCCCTGGCTGATGGCCGGTGCGCTGGCAACCACCGCCCCTCACTTTGCGCATCAGCCCCTCTGGCTGAGCACCTTTACCACGCTGCTTTTGCTATGGGCAGGCTGGCTATGGCACCAGGACAGACGCCTGCCCGGTCGCTGGTTGCTGATTGCCCTGGTCGGCCTGGCCAGTAGTGGAATATTCCTTGAATACCACACGCTATTCGGCCGAGACGCCGGAGTCGGGATGCTGGTCATTTTCATGGCAATGAAGTTGCTCGAACTGAAAAGTCGACGCGATGCGACGGTGATCACGGTGCTTGGCTATTTTCTGCTGCTCACGCACTACCTCTACTCGCAGAGCATTCCCACCGGCTTGTGGTTGCTTGGCGCATTGTGGATCGTTACCGCGGCGCAAATCAGGATCCATGGCGGCCCGAGCAGTTCGTTGCGCAACACGCTTCGCTACGCCGGCGTACTCTGCCTGCAGGCCATTCCGTTCATGCTCGTGCTCTATTTGCTGTTTCCACGCATCGCCGGACCGCTCTGGGGTTTGCCCGAAGACGCGCATGCCGGCAAAAGCGGACTCTCCGACACCATGGCACCGGGCAGTATCGCCAGCCTGGCGCAAAGCGGCGAGATCGCCTTCCGGGTTCGCTTTGAAGGTTCGCCTCCCGCCAAGGCAAAGCTCTACTGGCGCGGCCCGGTAATGGACCGCTTTGACGGCCGTACCTGGCGCAGTTCGCCGGATTCGCGTCGAAAGGAGGAACTGGAATTTCGTTCCCCGCCCATCCGCTACGAAACCACGCTCGAAGCCCATAACCAACGCTGGCTGTTGGCGCTCGACGCGCCTTCGGCTCTCCCCCCCGAAAGCACGCTCGATGGTTCGCTGACAGCGCTTGCCCGCCTCCCGATCACCAATCGGCAACGCTTTCAGCTCGCCGCCAGCCTCGACTATCGGCTCAACATCAATGAGTCAGCCGCGCAACTGCAGCGCAATCTGGCCCTACCGCCGCGCCTCAATCCGCAAACACTGGCCTTGGCGGCAGCGTGGCGCGCCAAATTCAACAGGCAGGAAGACATCATCAAGAGCGCCTTGGGACTGTTTGGCAGCGAACAGTTCTCCTACACCCTCGAACCGCCGCTCCTGGGCGAAAACAGTATCGACGAATTCCTGTTCACCACCCGGCGCGGCTTTTGCGAACACTATGCTGCGGCCTTTGTCGTCCTGATGCGGGCCGCCGGCATCCCGGCCCGGGTGGTTGGCGGCTATCAGGGTGGAGAGCAAAACCCGCTCGACGGATACCTGGTGATCCGCCAATCGGACGCCCACGCCTGGACCGAGGTCTGGCTCGAAGAGCAAGGTTGGCTACGTATCGACCCGACCGCCGTTGTCTCACCAGCACGGGTTGATAACGGGATATCGGAAGCCCTGCCAGCAGGAGAACCGCTGCCGGCCTTGGTTCAAATGCACGGCACATGGCTGCGCAGCCTGCGCGATCGCGAACGGATCACTTCCCCAAGCGCGGTAGAGTTCGATGGCGACGTTGTCACGGAGCTCGGCCGGCGTGCCGGTGGCGACGACGCGCCCGTCGTCGAGATACACC
>DAIMCQ010000150.1:0-9975 GCA_036726285.1 Azonexus sp. | reverse complement strand
TGTGACAGACCGCCGGCACCGCGCCGTGATTGCGATAGCCGTGCGGCCGGTCGGCGGCGAAGCGGACCGCCTCGCCCGGCCCGAGCGGCTGCCAGGCGCCATCGACCAGCACATCCATCTCGCCGCGAACGACAATGATGTGCTCGACGACACCCGCCGCATGCGGCTCCGATAAGCGCTCGTAGCCCGGCAACAGCGTCAGTTCCAGCAACTCGAAGCCAAAACGCGCCTCGTGGGGAAAGAGCGGCGCCACCAGCATGTCGTCGCTGGCCGGCTTGTTGCGCAGTACATCGGCCCGCCGGAGCAGGGTCTGCTCCGAGGCCTCGGGCGGTGCAACCAGGAAGCTCGACAAGGAACAGTCGAAACCGGTGGCGATTTTCCACAAGGTGGCGACGGTCGGGCTCGATTCGCCACGCTCGATCTGCCCCAGCATGGCCTTGCTCACCCCGCTCTGCTGCGCCGCCCGGTCCAGGCTCCAGCCGCGTTCGGCCCGTAGCTGACGCAAGCGTTCGGCAAGGTGGCGGCTGACTTCCTGCGAGCAGGCGACTTCAGTGGCAGGCGGATTGGGCATGGCGAAACACTCGAAAGGCGACTCAAAGTTTGTGCGCTATAACGCACATCTGTTAATCTTGTACGCAATAACGCACAAGCCGATTAAACCAGAAGGAGAAAGCAGTGAGCAAACCCATTCGCGGCTGGTTCGCCCTGTCGCACCTGTCGGCCGGCTTCATCGCCGTGCTGGTCGGCTATACCAGCTCGGCCGCCATCGTCTTCCAGGCGGCCCATGCCGCCGGTGCCACGCCCGGCGAAATCGCCTCCTGGCTCTGGGCGCTCGGCCTCGGCATGGGCATCACCTGCATCGGCCTGTCGCTGCGCTATCGGACGCCGATCCTGACCGCCTGGTCCACGCCGGGCGCCGCGCTGCTCGCCACCAGCCTGAACGGCATCGGCATGGCCGAAGCGATCGGCGTGTTTCTCTTCGTTTCCGCCCTGATCACGCTGGCCGGCGTCACCGGCTGGTTCGAGCGCATCATGCACCGCCTGCCGAAAAGCCTGGCAGCGGCGATGCTGGCCGGCATCCTGCTGCGCTTCGGCATGTCGGCCTTTGCCGCCCTGCCCGGCCAGCTCGGGCTGGTCGGTGGCATGTTCGCCGTCTTCCTGGTCGCCCGCCGCGCACTGCCGCGCTATGCCGTCCCGCTCAGTTTTCTCTGCGGCCTGCTGCTCGCCGCCCTGGCCGGCGACCTGCATCTGGCGGGGGTCAGCTTCGAACTGGCCCGGCCGGTGTTCACCCTGCCCAGCTTTTCGCTGCCCTCGCTGATCGGTGTCGGCCTGCCCCTGTTCATCGTCACCATGGCTTCGCAGAACGTGCCCGGACTGGCCGTGCTGCGCGCCAACGGCTATTCAACACCGGCCTCGCCGCTGCTCGGCTGGACCGGGCTGACCGGCCTGCTGCTCGGCCCCTTCGGCGGCTACTCCTTCAACCTGGCGGCGATCACCGCCGCCATCTGCATGAGCAAGGATGCCGATCCCGATCCGGCGCAGCGCTACCGGGCCGCCGTCTGGGCCGGCATTTTCTATTTGCTGACCGGCCTGCTCGGCGCCACGGTCAGCCAATTGTTCGCCGCCGTACCGCCGGCGCTGATCGTCGCCATTGCCGGCTTCGCGCTGCTCGGCACGATCGGCAATAGCCTGTACGGCGCGTTGGGCGATGAAAAGGAACGCGACCCGGCGCTGATCACCTTCCTGGTCACTGCCTCGGGCCTGAGCCTGTTCGGTGTCGGCAGCGCCTTCTGGGGGCTGCTGTTCGGATTGGCGGCGCTGTCTTTGCAGAAAGCGCGATGAAAGGCGCACCGGAATACAACAACGACCACCAAAAGTACGAATATTTCCTTCTCGATACAAAACCATCCGCGTAAAATGCAAAACGCATTCTTTATGTGCCATACCGGAAACAGTGCGAAACAGGAGCAACCTGGCTCCTGACGCAAGGATCGCGGTTCGAGTGAAAATCACTCGAAAAAGGAGCAATCTTGGGAATCTTCGAGCATCTAAAAAACTGGTTCAGAAACGATCGACCGACACCGGAGACCGGCAAAGCACTGGCGTCTGAAATTCCGGCCAGCGTTGCGGTCGAACGGCGCCAGCGCAAGCGGGTCGATGCACGGGTCGGCACGCGCGTACTGATCGTCGACGACTCGAAAACCATCTGTACCGTACTGCGCAAATTCCTGCGCTCGGCCGGCTACGACACCATCGAAGCCTTTGATGCCGAATCGGGCCTCGAAATGATGAAGCAGCAGCACATCGACCTGGTCTTCCTCGACATCATGCTGCCCGGGATGAACGGCTTTGCCGCCTTGCGGACCATCCGCCGTGACGTGGCGACACGCGACATCCCCGTCATCATGATGAGCGGCAACGAGCAGGCGATGGAACAGTTTTTCGGCACCCGCATCGGTGCCGACGACTTCATGAAGAAGCCGTTTTCCCGCCACGAAGTTTTCTTCCGCATCGAGCGCCTGCTCGACGACGACCATATCCCGCGCCGGATCGTCCGGGCCGGCGCCACGCAAGCACCGGCGGAAGCCTTACCGGCCTGAGGCGGCTCAGGCGCTCTTGACCAAGGCTTTGGCCGGCGCCCACAGCCGGCGGCTGACCGGCAATTTTTCAGGCACGTTGCGCAGCAGCGCCCAACCATAAGCCTCGGCATCGTCGCAGGCGGCCTTTTCAAACCCGGCCAGCGCCGATTTGGCGACCAGCACCGACCGATGCAGCCGGATGAAACGCTCGGCAAACTCGCTTTCCAGGTGCGTCAATGCGTCATCGAGCAGATATTCGCGCTCGGCGGTACGCGCCGTCACATACTTCAGGTCGGCCTTGAAATAGAGTACTTCGCCCACCGGCACAAGCAGCAAGCGCCCGCGTTCGTGGCAGGAAAGATGGGTCCGACCGCCGCCCCGCACTTCCCGCCCCAGATTGGCCAACAGTAAGGCATCCGGACGCAGCGCCAGGCTGGCCTTCTGCAACGCGGTCAACAAGCGCTGGGCCCGCACCGGCTTCAGCAGGTAATCCAGCGCATTGAGTTCGAAAGCCTGCACCGCGTAGTTGTCATAGGCCGTGGTAAAGATGACCACCGGCGGCAATTCGAGACCGGCCAGGTGTCCGGCCAACTCGATGCCATCCATGCCCGGCATGCGAATATCGGCCAACACCACATCCACCGTCCGCTCGCGCAGCAGGGCCAGCGCCGCCAGACCATTGCCAGCCTCGCCGACTACCTCGCTGGGCAACTGCGCCGAGATGTCGGCAAGCAGCACGCGCAGACGCTCGCGCGCCAGCGGTTCGTCATCGACGAGCAGGATTTTCAGTGGTTTTTCCGGCGACATGGCAATGTGATGCTGACCTCGTATTCATCGGGCCCCGCCTCGATTTCGAGACGGGCTTCCAGATCGTAATACAAGGCCAGACGTTCGCGAATATTGGCCACCGCCATACGGTTGCCAGTGGCATGTTCGACCTGACCGGCGGTCGGATTGGCAATCAGTATGCGTAATTCCTCGCCGCGCCGGGCGATGACGATACGCACCGTACCGCCCTCCGGCGCCGGCTCGATGCCATGATAGACGGCATTCTCCAGCAAGGGCTGCAGCATCAACGGCGGGATCGGCAAATCCAGCGGCATGTCGCCGATCTGCCAATCGACCTTGAGGCGCTCGCCGAGACGCAGTTGTTCGAGTTCCAGATATTGCCGCCCCAGCGAAACCTCGTCGGCCAGGCAGACCAGTTCGCCAGGGTCGCGCATGGCGGCGCGAAACAGGTCGGACAACGCCTCCAGGGCCAGTTCGGCTTGCTGCGGACGGGCCCGGATCAGCGACAGCACGGCATTGAGCGAATTGAACAGGAAGTGCGGTCGAATCCGGGCGTTAAGTGCCGCCAGGCGGGCCTCCGTCTGAGCCGGGGAAAATGCCCGCGAACGCAGTTCGAAATAACCCAGCAAGGCGATTGCCCCCAGCGCACTCAACAGCGCCCCGCGAATGGCTGCCTCAGCCCCCACCGCCAGCCATGTCTGAGCGTAGGCAGTGAAACCATAACTCATGGCGGACAGCAGCAGCACGACAAAGCCTTGGCCGAGACGAATGGGCAGGCGCCACAAGAAATCGCGCAATAAGGACAAGAAGCCCAGACCGAACAACAACACCGGCTCAACCAGCGCCACCATGTCGAAAAATGTGGCCGGCCAGTCTGCCAGGTGAGGAGCCTGGATCAGCGCCGCCAGCGCGGCCAGCAGATTGGCGCCGCACAACACGCGCAGCATGACCCCGAAATTGCGCCAGTCGGGCAGGGGGTGAGTCGCGGGAAAGTGCCGTATACTTGTCATTCTCGATGCGGATTGTCGTTCAATTCGTCGCCCAACTGCCCATTTTAGACCAAAGTCATGACTTCCAACGCCACGCAATACACCTGGGCCGGCCGCTTCTCCGAGCCGGTTTCCGATCTCGTCAAACGTTATACGGCATCCGTCGATTTCGACCAGCGCATGTGGCGCCAGGACATTCGCGGCTCGCTGGCGCATGCGCGCATGCTGGCCAAGCAGGGCATCATCGCCGCCGCCGACCTGGCCGACATCGAGCGCGGCATGGCCATCGTCAGCGAGGAAATCGAGTCGGGCAAGTTCGAATGGTCGCTTGATCTCGAAGACGTTCATCTCAACATCGAAAAGCGCCTCACCGCCCTCGTCGGCGATGCCGGCAAGCGCCTGCACACCGGCCGTTCGCGCAACGACCAGGTGGCGACCGATATCCGCCTCTACCTGCGCGATTCGATCGACGACATCCTCGCCCTGATCAAGGCTTTCCGTTCGGCCCTGGTCGACTTGGCCGAGAAGGAAGCCGCCACGCCGCTGCCCGGCTTCACCCACCTGCAGGTTGCTCAGCCGGTCACCTTCGGCCACCACATGCTGGCCTATTTCGAAATGTTCGGCCGCGATGCCGAGCGCTTCGTCGATTGCCGCAAGCGGGTCAGCCGCCTGCCGCTCGGCGCCGCCGCACTGGCCGGCACGACCTACCCGATCGACCGCGAATTCGTCGCCGAACAACTGGGCTTCGAAGGCCTTTGCGAAAACTCGCTGGATGCCGTCTCGGATCGCGACTTCGCCATCGAATTCACCTCGGCCTGCGCCTTGCTGATGATGCATGTCAGCCGCCTGTCCGAAGAACTGGTGATGTGGATGAGTCCGCGCGTCGGCTTCATCCACATCGCCGACCGCTTCTGCACCGGCTCCTCGATCATGCCGCAGAAGAAGAACCCGGACGTGCCGGAACTGGCCCGTGGCAAGACCGGCCGCGTTTACGGCCAGTTGATGAGCCTGCTGACCCTGATGAAGTCGCAGCCGCTGGCCTACAACAAGGACAACCAGGAAGATAAAGAGCCGCTGTTCGACGCCGTCGACACCGTCACCGACACGCTGCGCATCTTCGCCGACATGGCCGGCGGCATCACCGTCCGTGCCGAGAACATGAAGGCGGCGCTGACCCAAGGCTTCGCCACCGCCACCGACCTCGCCGACTATCTGGTCAAGAAGGGCCTGCCCTTCCGCGACGCGCACGAAGCCGTCGGCCACGCCGTCAAGGCGGCCGAAGCGAAGAGCGTCGACCTGCCGCAACTGACGCTGGACGAACTCAAGGCCTTCTGCCCGCAGGTCGAAGCCGACGTCTTCGCCGTGCTCACCGTCGAAGGCTCGCTCGCCTCGCGCAACCACATCGGCGGCACCGCCCCCGAACAGGTCCGGGCCGCCATCGCCCGCGCCCGCCAACGTCTCTAGGCAATGATTCGCAAGCTCGGTAAATACGAGCTTTTGCGAAAGCTCGGCGAAGGGTCGACCAGTACCGTCTATCTCGGTCGCGACCCGTTCGCCCAGCGCGACGTGGCGATCAAGGTCGCCACTCCGGAAGCCCTCGGCAACCCGCAACGCGGCCGCCTCTACAGCAAGCTCTTCCTCAACGAAGCCTCGCTGATCGGCAAGCTCAAGCATCCGCATATCGTCCAGATCCACGATGCGGTGGTGGCCGAGAAGCTCTGCTACATCGTCATGGAATACGTTCCCGGCGGCACGCTGGAGGAACACGCCCAGCCCGGCAAGCTGCTGCCGCCGGAACGCATCGTCGAAATCGTCTTCAAGTGCTCGCGCGCCCTCGACTTCGCCTTCCGCCAGGGCATCACCCACCGCGACATCAAGCCGGCCAACATCCTGCTCGGCGGCCTCAGCGACATCAAGATCTCCGACTTCGGCACCGCCATCAACAAGCGGCAAAACGAACACACCCAGGTCACCGGCATCGGTTCGCCGGGCTACATGTCGCCGGAGCAAATCCAGGAACTCGATCTCGACCACCGCACCGACATCTATTCGCTGGGCATCGTCCTCTTCCAACTGCTCACCGGGCGTCTGCCCTTCATCGCCGACACGCCCTACCAGATGCTCTACCAGATCATCCACAGCCCGCAGCCCAAGCCCTCCGAGCTACGCCCGGAACTGCCCGCCGTGCTCGACGAGATCGTCGGCCGCGCCATGGCGCGCCAGCGCGACGAGCGCTACCCGAGCTGGGAAGCCTTTTCGCGCGATCTGGCGCAAGCCGTGCGCAAACGCCTCTTGCAAACCGCGCCGGTCGATTTCGCCGACACCGAAAAATTCGACACCTTGCGCGCCCTGCCCTTTTTTGCCGCCTTCAGCGAAGTCGAACTCTGGGAAGTGCTGCGCTTCGCCCAGTGGCAGCGGGTTGCGCCGGGTACCGTGTTGATGCGCGACGGCGAACCCGGCACCTCTTTCTGCTTTCTTGCCGAGGGTGAACTGGAAGTCAGCAAATCCGGCAAACGGCTCAACCGGCTCAAGCGCGGCGCCTGCTTTGGCGAAATCGCGGCAACCCGCCGACAACATGCGTTGCGCAGCGCCAGCGTCAGCGCAGTGACCGCCGCCGACATCATCTGCATTCCGGCCTCGGCGCTCGAACAAGCCTCGGCCAGTTGCCGCATGCATTTCTACCAAAGCTTCGTCGAAGTCCTCTCCGATCGGCTTCTGCTGGCCAATCGCCAACTGGTCGGGATCTGAAGCAAGCCTTGCCAAGGTCGTGGCCACCCCATAAAATAAGTATTTGCTAATATTATGATTGAGGAGCACAACATGGGCAGCAAATCATTCGCCACCATCACCGGCGACCTGTCGAAAGCGCTCGGCAGCCTGCGCAAGGAAATCCCCGAGACCATGCAGGGCTTCGGCGCCCTGAGCAGTGCCGCCATGAAGGCGGGGGCACTGAGCGAACTGGACAAGGAACTGCTCGCCCTCGCCATCGGCGTCACCCAGCGCTGCGACGGCTGCCTCGGCTACCACGTCAAGGCCCTGATCCGTCTCGGTGTCAGCCGCGAGCAACTGATGGAAACCCTCGGCGTCTGCGTCTACATGGGCGGCGGCCCGGCCCTGATGTATGCCGCCGAAGCAGTTCGGGCTTACGACGAATTCACCGCCTGAAGCGTCTCAATACCGATTTGAGCGAGGTCGCCTAAGCGCGAACAAGCCCGCTTGAGCTTCTCCGCAAATTAAAAAAGCGTTCTGGAAACAGAGCGCTTTTTTTCGTTTACGCCGACCAGAAGCGGCGCGCCGACAATTAACAAATTGAGCGGCTTAATTATTTTTATTATTTTATTTGACAGATTTGATAAATCCGATAGTATTAGCAGTAACAAAACGGAGCATCATGAAACCCAAGACCTCTGCCCCTCCCACCTGCTCGACCAGCGAAGCCGCCCAAGCGCTGGGGATCAGCGTCCGTACCGCCCAGTTGTGGGTGGAAAACGGCCGTCTGCAAGCCTGGAAAACGCCGGGCGGTCATCGCCGCATCCTGCGCGCCGCAGTCGATCAACTGATCGAGCAACAGCAAATGGTCGGCCGTCCGCTCAATGCCCACCTTTCGATCGTCATCCTCGAAGCCGAGCAAATACCGCACGAGCCGCTCAAATCGGCGCTGCACCAGCACTTCCCGGGCTGCGCCGTGTTGATCGCCGAGAACATCTTCGACTGCCTGCTGCGTATTGGCGAACGCGCCCCGGATGTCTTGATCACCGATTTCGGCCGACTCGACCAGGACAATTTCCGCATGCTCGAAGCGATCAATCGGACCAGCTCCTGCCCCGGCATGCTGATCATCGTTCTCGCCGAACCGGATGCCCTGGCCGAAGCACAACAACGCCTTTCGCAAGAATTCGCCCTGCTCGCCCGCGGGGCCGCGCCGGACGAACTGCTGCGCCTGATCCGGGCCTTCCTGCAAGGTCGCCAGACACAACGGAGAAACATATGAGCCAAACCTCGCGGCACGCCGCCCTGCCCGCCTTTGCACTCAGCCACGGCAGCCTTGCCCTGGCCGGCATCGCCGCCGCCCTGGTGCTGGGCGGACCAACCCTGTTGAGCGGGCTGATTTGCGGCGGCCTCGTCCTGCTGGCCGGCGCCACCACCTTGGCGAGCAGCCTGCGCGAAAGCAAACGGCGGCAAGCCCTGCTGAGCCAGGTCGCCAACCAGCACGAGACGGCTAACCAAGCCGCCGCCGCGAGCCGCCTGCAAGGCCTGGAAGCGCTCTGCGAGAAAGTCCTGCCGATCTGGGCCGGCCAGGTCGACATCGTGCGCGAACAGACCGAAAGCTCGATCGGGGCGCTGGCCAGTCGCTTCTCCAATCTCTCGGAACGGGTCCGGATGGCCGTCGCCTCGGCCCGCGAAGGCGGTGGGGTCGATATGGTCAGCCTGCTTGCCGAAAGCGAAGCCGAACTCAACACCATCGTCACCGACCTGCAAATCGCACTGGCCAACAAGGAAGTGCTGCTCGAACAAGTGCGCCAGCTCTCCGGGATGACCGGCAAGCTCGAACTGATGGCCCGCGAGGTAGGAGAAGTCGCCAAGCAGACCAACCTGCTCGCCCTCAACGCCGCCATCGAGGCGGCCCGGGCCGGCGAAGTCGGCCGCGGCTTTGCCGTGGTCGCCGACGAAGTGCGCAAGTTGTCTTCGCTTTCCGGCGAAACCGGCAAGCGGATCGCCGAAACGGTCACCGTGGTCAACCGCAGCATCACCGAGACGCTGGAAACCTCGCACCAGTACGCCGAGCAGGAAAAACACCTGATCGACCTGGCCGGCCAGCGCATCGGCGAAGTGGTGAGCAATTTCCGGCAGGCGACAAACAGTCTGATCGATTCCTCGGCGATGCTCACCCAGGAAGGCGAACACATTGGCGAAGAAATCGCCGAAGTGCTGGTTTCCCTGCAATTCCAGGACCGCATCGGCCAGGTGCTCGACCACGTCGGCACCGACCAGCGCCGGCTCGAGCAGCGGCTGCAACAAGCCGGTCAGGACATCGCCGCCGGTCGCCCGGCCGGAGCGCTCGATGCCGATGCCTGGCTGGACGCGATGTCAAGTCACTTCACCACCCCTGAACAACATCTGTTGCACCGTGGCGCCAACGCGGCGCAAAGCACCGACAGCAACGAAATCACCTTTTTCTGAAATACGGAGGGAAACCCATGGCAAAAACTATCCTGATTGTTGACGACTCCGCCTCGCTGCGCCAGGTCGTCAGTATCGCCCTCAAGGGGGCCGGCTACGACGTCATCGAAGCCTGCGACGGCGTCGATGGCTTGAGCAAACTGGACGGTCGCAAGATCCACCTGATCATCAGCGACGTGAACATGCCGAACATGGACGGCATCACTTTCGTCAAGGAAAGCAAGCAAAAGCCGGCCTACAAGTTCACCCCGGTCATCATGCTCACCACCGAAGCCGGGGATGCCAAGAAACAGGCCGGCCAGGCCGCCGGCGCCAAAGCCTGGGTGGTCAAGCCCTTCCAGCCGGCGCAAATGCTCGCCGCCGTCGGCAAGCTGATCCTCCCCTGATCGCCCCCCGGCCCCACAGAGAGACCATCATGAACGAGACTGCTCCGCTCC
>DAIMCQ010000149.1:0-9992 GCA_036726285.1 Azonexus sp. | reverse complement strand
CGCCAAGGTCTTCGCGGTGGGCGACGACGATCAGAGCATCTACGCTTTCCGCGGGGCCGAGGTCGGCAACATGCGCGATTTCGAGCGCGACTACGCCGGCGACAACATCATCCGCCTGGAGCAGAACTATCGTTCGCACGGCAATATCCTGGCCGCCGCCAACGCGCTGATCAAGAACAACCGCGAACGCCTCGGCAAGAACCTGTGGACCGATGCCGGCGAGGGCGAGCCGATTCGCGCTTTCGAAGGCTATTCCGATCTCGACGAGGCGCGTTTCATCGTCGAGGAAATCCGCGAACTGGTGCGCGAGGGCGTTTCGCCGACGCAAGTTGCGCTGCTTTACCGCTCGAACGCCCAGTCGCGCGTGCTCGAAAACGAGCTGTTCACCAAGGGCGTGCCCTACAAGGTCTACGGCGGCCTGCGCTTCTTCGAGCGGCAGGAAATCAAGCATGCGCTGGCCTACCTGCGCCTCTTGGGCAATCCGGATGACGACACGGCCTTCCTGCGCGTCGTCAATTTCCCGACGCGCGGCATCGGTGCCCGTTCGCTGGAGAACCTGCAGGCCACTGCCCACCAGATGAATTCCAGCCTCTACAACGCGGCGGCCTCGCTGACCGGCAAGGCCGGCCAGACGGTGGGTGGCTTCATCCGCCTGATCGAGCAATTGCGCCAGGAGACCGAAAACCTGCCGCTGCCGGAGATGGTCGAGCACATCATCGAGAAGAGCGGCCTGGCCCAGCATTACCGGACCGAGAAGGAAGGCCAGGACCGGCTGGAAAATCTGGACGAACTGATCAATGCCGCCGCCACCTTCATCGACGACGAAGGCGCCATCGGCGAAGGCGGGGCGCTGGTCTCCTTCCTGACGCTGGCTTCGCTGGAAGCCGGCGAGCATCAGGCCGGCGAAGGCCAGGAGGCGGTGCAGTTGATGTCGGTGCACGCCGCCAAGGGCCTGGAATTCGACGTGGTCTTCATCACCGGCCTGGAGCAGGGGCTGTTCCCGCACGAGAACTCGGTGTCGCAAGGACGCGATGGCCTGGAGGAAGAGCGCCGCCTGATGTATGTCGCGGTGACCCGGGCCCGCCAGCGCCTCTATGTGACTTGCGCCCAGACTCGCATGTTGCACGGCCAGACCCGTTATTGCGTGCCGTCGAGTTTCCTCGAGGAAATTCCCGAACAGTTGCTGAGAAGGCTGAACAAGAAGGCCGAGCCGGCCTCAGCCGTCCCCGCCTATGGTCAGTTTGGCGGCGGTTATGCCGAACCGCCGGCGGCGCATGGTCTGCGCATCGGCATGACGGTGGCGCACGCCAAGTTCGGGGTCGGCGTCATCGTCGCCACCGAAGGGCGCGGTGCCGATGCCCGCGTCCAGGTCAATTTCGGCGGCGCCGGCATGAAGTGGCTGGCGCTGGAGTACGCCAAGCTGACGCCGGTCTAGGTCTGGCGGTGCGTCTCGACCGAGGCGCGCAGGAAGTAGTGCATGCCGGCTTCGCGCAATTTCATTTCAAGCTCGCCGGCGTTGGCCTGGCCGATGTCGGCGTGGAGGGCCGGGGCGATCTTGATGAAATGCTCGACCAGTTTCGGGTCGAAATGCGTGCCGGCGTCGCGCCGGATGATGGCGAGCGCCTCCTCCAGCGGTAGCGGCGCCTTGTAGGGGCGGCGTGAGGTCAAGGCATCGAAGACGTCGACGATGGCGAAGATGCGCGCGTTGAGCGGAATTCCTTCGCCCTTGAGGCCGCGCAGGTAGCCGCTGCCATCGAACTTTTCGTGATGCCCCTCGATCACGTCGCGGGCGCCCTGCAGCCAGTCCGATTGCTGGATGATGTCCACGCCGAGTGCGACGTGCGTGCGCATGGTGGCGAATTCCTCGTCGGTCAGCTTGCCGGGTTTGAGCAGGATGTTGTCGCTGATGCCGATCTTGCCGACATCGTGCAGGAAGGCGCCGAGCGTCAGTTGGCGCATGCCCACCGCAGGCAGCCCGACGGCCTTGCCGAGGGCCATGGCATAGAGTGCGACGCGAAAATTGTGGTCGCCGGTATCCGAATCGCGCTGGGCGATGGCGGCGCCCAGTACCGAAGCGATTTCCAGGTTGCCCTTGAGCACCTCGCGGGAAAAGCGCATCACGTCGCGATTGAGCGCGATGATCACCGGGTAGAGCAGGACGGTGGTGGCCAATACGGCAAACAGCACGGCAGCCAGCATGCGCCAGAGCTGGTCGCGGAACTGCGCCAGGGTCGCCCGGTCGACGATGAAGACGCCTTCGAAAAAGCCGGCCTGGCCGCCCAGTTTGCTGGGCAGCGGAACCAGCACCTGGACGACGGTATCGTCGCCGACGGTGAATTTTTCGTAGTGACTGTGGCTGTCGTGCGGGAAGCGATGCTTGAAGCGCTTCAACTCGGCTTCGATGGCTTCGTGTTGCGGATTGACCACTTCCAGTAGCCGCTGCTCGTTGCGGTCATAGACTTCGATGACGACGAAATTGCGTTTGACGAATTCCTCGGCCTTTTCCCGCATCAGGGCCAGCTCGTCCGGGCTCCGGTGGCCGGTGTCGAGACCTTCCGGGGCGAAATATTGCGCTTGGCTGGCGGCCAGGGCGACGACGGCGTCGTCGATCTTTTCCAGTTCGATGAAATAAGTCAGTCCGCCGGCCAGCAGCGATACGGCGAACCACGCCAGCAGCAGGCGGCGCAGAACGATGCGGTGGATGGATATCATGGCGGAATGATACGCTTGCCGTTTTAGCGAATAATTATTAAACCCTTAACAGGAGACCTGTGATGACTCACGCCATTCGCATTCATCAGACCGGCGGGCCGGACGTGCTGCGCTGGGAAGAAGTCGACCTGCCGGCCCCGGCGGCCGGTGAAGCCACCGTTCGTCATCACGCGGTCGGACTCAATTTCATCGATACCTATCATCGCAGCGGCTTGTATCCGCTGCCCCTGCCGGCCGGCATCGGCCTGGAAGGCGCCGGCGTGGTCGAGGCGGTGGGCGAGGGCGTCAGCGAGGTCAAGGTCGGCGACCGGGTGGCGTATGCCGGCGGGCCGGTCGGCGCCTATGCCGAAGCGCGCAACCTCCCGGCGCACCGCCTGCTGCAGTTGCCGGATGCGATCGATTTCACGACGGCGGCGGCGATGATGCTGCAAGGGCTGACCACCGCCTACCTGCTGCGCCGCACCTACCGTGTGCAGCCTGGCGATGTCGTGCTGATCCATGCCGCCGCCGGCGGGGTCGGGCTGATCGCCTGCCAATGGGCCAAGGCGCTGGGAGCGACGGTGATCGGTACCGTCGGTTCGGATGCCAAGGCAGTGCTGGCCAAGGCGCATGGCTGCGATCACGTGATCAACTACAGCTGCGAAGACTTCACCGCCCGCGTGCGCGAGATCACCGGTGGCGAGGGCGTGCCGGTGGTTTATGACGGCGTCGGCAAGGATACCTTCATGGGCTCGCTGGACAGCCTGCGCCCGCTCGGCATGATGGTCGCCTACGGCAATGCCTCCGGTCCGGTACCGCCGATGGATTTGCTGTTGCTGTCGCAAAAGGGCTCGCTGTTCGTGACCCGGCCGACCTTGATGAGCTATACCGCCAAGCGGGCCGACCTGGTGGCGCTGGGCAGCGAACTGTTCGATGTCGTCGCCGCCGGCAAGGTGCGCATCGAGGTCAACCAGAGCTACGCGCTGAAGGATGCCCGCCAGGCGCATCTCGACCTGGAGGCGCGCCTGACGACCGGCTCCACCATCCTGCTGCCGTAATGGCCAAGCTCAAGGCCGGTTTGCTCTCGCTGCGCGATTTGTTCGCCACGGCCTGGTGGATATTCCTCATCGTCGGTATCGGTTTCGTCGTTGCCTACCAGTTCGTGCAGCCGGCACCGCCCAGCCACATCGTCATCACGACGGGCAGCGAGAGCGGTGCCTACTACCAGTTTGCCAAGCGTTATGCGGCAATCCTCGCCAAGAATGGCGTCACCCTGGAGGTCATGGCCTCGGCCGGTTCGCTGGAGAACCTGGAGCGCCTGGGCAAGGACGAGGCGCAGGTCGGCTTCGTGCAGGGCGGCGTGGTCGTTCCGAAAGAGGATCCGGACGAAGAGGACGATTCCGGCCTGCTTTCACTGGGCAGTATGTTCTATGAGCCGGTCTGGGTCTTTTACCGGGGTGACAAGGTTCTGGAGCGCCTAACCGACCTGCGCGGCAAGCGCATCGCCATCGGCCAGGAGGGTTCTGGCATCCGGCAACTGGCGCAACAGTTGCTGCAGGCCAACGAGATCAAGGCCGGCGACCATCTGGTGCCGCTGGCCGGCTTGAAGGCGGCGGAGGAGCTGCAGCAGGGACGGATCGACGCCGCGTTCATCATCGCCGCCGAAAACGCGCCGGTGGTGCAGGTCCTGCTGCGCTCGCCGGGCGTCAAGCTGATGAGCTTTTCGCAGGCGGCCGCTTACCAGCGCCGTTTCCCTTTCCTGACCAAGCTCACCTTCCCGCACGGCGTGGCCGATCTGGTCCGTGATTTGCCGCCGGACGACATCAAGCTGCTGGCACCGACGGCCAACCTGATCATTCGCGACGACCTGCATCCGGCGCTGCAAACCCTGCTCCTGCAGGCGGCCAGCGAAGTGCATGGCAAGTCGGGCTTCTTCCAGGATGCCGGCGAGTTTCCCGCCTACAAGGATCCGCTGCTGCCGCTGTCCTCCGAGGCGGCGCGTTACCTCAAGTCGGGGGCGCCCTTCCTGCAGCGTTACCTGCCGTTCTGGCTGGCGGTGTTGATTGATCGCCTGATCGTCCTGCTGGTGCCGATCATCGCCTTGCTCATTCCCCTGTTGAAGATTGCCCCGGCGATCTATACCTGGCGCGTTCGTGCCAAGGTTTTCCGCATCTACGGCGAATTGAAGTTCCTCGAAAACGATCTCAAGAACAATTTCGACCCGGCCTTGCTCGGCGACTATCGCAGTCGGCTCGATGGCCTCGATGAAGAAGCCAGCCAGCTGCACGTGCCGCTCGGCTTTACCGATCTTGTCTACACGCTGCGCGAACACGTCAACCTGGTTCGCCAGACCCTGGTCAAACTGGAGCAGAACGCATGAAAGCCTTCCTGGTCGCCAATCCCAAGGGCGGCTCCGGCAAAAGTACGCTGGCCACCAACCTGGCCGGCTATTTCGCTTCGCAACGCCACCACGTGATGCTGGGCGACATCGACCGCCAGCAGTCGTCGCGGGAGTGGCTGGGGCTTCGACCCTTTGCCTTGCCCAGTATCGATACCTGGGCGGTTGGGGCCGACAACATCTCGCGGCCGCCCAAGGGAACCAGCCATGTCGTGCTCGACACGCCGGCCGGCCTGCACGGCAAGATGCTGGAGCGGGTACTCAAGTTATCAACCCGGGTCATCGTGCCGGTGCAGCCGTCGATGTTCGACATGCGGGCAACCCGCCATTTCCTCGACGAGCTGTTGTCGGAAAAGGCGGTGCGCAAGGGGCGGGCCGATGTCGCGGTGATCGGCATGCGGGTCGATGCCAGGACGCGGGCGGCGGCCGAACTGGCGCGTTTCTTCGCAACTTTCGATTTGCCGGTGCTGGCCTATCTGCGCGATACGCAGGTCTATGTCCAGGCGGCGGCGGCCGGGATGACCATTTTCGATTTGCCGCCCTCGCGGGCCGAGCGCGATCTGGAGCAATGGCAGGCGATCATCGAATGGGTGGAGTCGGTCTGAGTGACCTGAGTTGCCTTCGGTCGCTCAGGCAGACAGGCCTGGGATCAGGCTGAACAGCAGGAGCGGTAAATACGGGAAAACAACGGTGGGGCGCAGGGCGCTGGCGACATATTGGGCGATCAGCCCGCGCCAGCCGGGCCGTCGTTGCTGCCATTGCGAGTGAAGTTGCATGGCCGCGAACTCGGAAGCGGGCACCCGCAGGGCGTCTTCGATGGCCAGCAAGCGCTCGCCGAGGCGAGCCTGGAAGGCTTTGAGCATCGCTTCCTGGCACCAGCAGAGGAGGCTGAGGCCGGCGACGACAAGGGGGCTAAGGTGGAATGCCATGCCGCCCAAGGCCAACGCCATGCTGCCCAGTTTGACCCACTGGGCGTTTTGCTCGATGGCTTCAAAGTTCGCTTGCAAGCCCAGCCATTCCTGCCCCAGCAAGCTTGAAGCAGGGGTCACCGGTTCAGGCGGCAACCGCCAGGGATGGGCGATTGCGTTCCAGGCGGCGGATTTCCGCGCGCATCGCCACTTGCTGGCCGGCGGTGATCATGCGTTGTCCGGGCCGCCACTCGTACTCGACTTCGGTGGCGCTGACGCCGGCGTGGTGGAGTGCGCGCGCCATGTCGCGCAGTTCGGTGTTTTCGATGTTTCGACCATCGCTCAAGGTGGCGATAAAAGCGTTCTTGAACAAGGCTACGGTTGCGTGGATCGTCATGGCATTACCTCCTTTCTTTCACTCTAATATTCTGCGTCGAGTTTGCCTGTGTCGTATTACACAGTTGTTGTGAATTCGCTGCGCGAGGGCAATTGTGTTGCATCGGGCTCAGCCGGCATCGGCTTTGGTCGAGAAGGTCCAGTGTCGATTCAACAGGTAATTGGTGGTCGGAACAACGAAAATGACCGCCAGTTGGGCGCCCAGGTACCAAAAATTGAAGATGTACACCAGCACGTACATCATCGTGATATTCAGCACCAGACCGGACAGGGAGACGGCAATGTAGCGCCACAGGCTTTCGTGGTGGGCGCGGCTGGAGCGGAAGGTCCAGCAATGGTTCAGGGTGTACGAGGCGAGCAGGGCGCCGACGAATCCGGCAACCGTGCCGCTGATCGGGTCGCTTTTGAGCCACTCGACCCAGAGCGTCAGCGTGACAAGGTGGATGCCCGTTCCCAGGGCACCAACGACCGCATAGCGGATGAATTGTTTTGACAGCATTCGTGCTTCCGTTCGGCAAGCCGGTATCGAGGGATCATAAATCCCGAGTCAGGGTCGTGATTGTATCCGTCTCATCCAGTGCATCGAGAAACCAGCGCAGGGCCTTGCCAATCTGCCGGCTGCGCCAGGCGAGATGTAGCGGCATGGCCGGGCGCGGCTCGGCGATCTCCTTTTCAACCAACCGGCCGGCCGCAATCTCCGGCGCGGCCAGCCAGCGCGGCAGGTGGCCGATGCCCAGCCCCGCCACCTGGGCGCTGGCCTTGGCACGAATGTCGGGGACGCGCAGCGCGTCCTGGCCATCGATCAGGCCGATGCTGCGGGCCGCCAGTTCCTGCGAGGTGTCGGCGATGACCGTGCCGCGGTAGCGGACGATCTCGCTGCTCGGAATGGCGCCTTCCCATTTGGCCAGCGGGTGGTCGGGGGCGATGGCGAAGACGAAGTCGCTGCGCGTGCACAGCAGGCGACTGGTGATGCCGCCGCGCGCCGGCATGTCGCCCGGTGCGCCGATGACCAGGTCGGCCCGGTCGGTGGCCAGGGCATCCCAGGTGCCGCCCAGGACTTCGTAGGACAGCCGGATCTGGGTGCCGTGCCCGGCGGCGTAGAAGCGCTCAAGCAGCGGGTAGATGCGTTCGACCGGGATGATGGCGTCGATGGCGATGCGCAATTCGACTTCCCAGCCGGTGGCGATGCGCTGCACCCGGCGTTCGAGTTCGCCGGCGGCCCGCAGCAGGTGGCGGCCATCTTCGAGCAGGGTGCGTCCGGCCTCGTTGAGCGTGGCGCGTCGTCCTTCGCGGACGAACAGGCTGATGCCGAGGTCGCTTTCCAGCTTGCCGACCGCGTGCGACAGCGCCGAAGGAACGCGGTGCAGGGCGGCGGCGGCGGCGGTGAAGCTGCCATGGCGGTCGATGGCATCGAGCACCTGCAGGATGTCGAGGGAGATTTTCATGTGAAAAAAATTGAATGATTTACGCTGAATTATTCGCTAGTTTGCCATGAACCATCGGCCTAATATGGCTACTAAGTTGTAACTTTAATTCACAAGGAGTCCCCCATGATCTCCCTGCGCCCTTCCGCAGAACGCGGTTTCGCCGACCACGGCTGGTTGCTCGCCCGCCACAGCTTTTCCTTTGCCGAGTATTACGATCCGGCCGAAATGGGCTGGGGGGCCTTGCGCGTCATCAACGAGGACCGCGTCGCCCCCGGCACCGGCTTCGGTACGCACGGCCATCGCGACATGGAAATCGTCACCTACATCCTGGCCGGGACGCTGGAGCACAAGGACAGTCTTGGCCATGTCGGGCAGATCCGGCGCGGCGAGGTGCAACGCATGAGCGCCGGCAAGGGCATCATGCACAGCGAATACAACCCCTCGGCCGAGGAGGAAACCCATCTGTTGCAGATCTGGATCCAGCCGGCCGAGAAGGGGACACGGGCGAGCTACGAGCAGCAGGCGCTGCCGGTCGAAGAGATGCGCGGTCGCTGGCGGCTGGTCGCTTCGCCCGATGGCGCCGAGGGCAGTACCACCATCGGTCAGGATGCCCGTCTTTACGCCACCGTGCTGGGGGCGGACGAATCGGCCGCTTTTCGTCCGGCGCCCGGGCGTCTGGTCTATGTGCACGTGGTGCGCGGCCGGCTGTCGCTCAACGGCCAGAGCCTGGTGAGCGGCGATGGCGCCAAGGTTGCCGACGAAGCCGAACTCGAATTCGTGGCCGGCGAAGAGTCGGAATTCCTGCTCTTCGATCTGCCACCCCAGGCTGAACAGGCCTGATTTTTAACCTGCTACTTTTCAAGGAAGTCTCATGAGCAAAGTTGTCGTCGTTTATCACTCCGGCTACGGCCATACCCAACGCGTTGCCCAGCACGTCGCCGAAGGCGCCGGTGCCGAACTGCTTGCCATCGATGCCGAAGGCAATCTGCCGGAAGCGGCCTGGGATAAGCTCAATGCCGCCGATGCCATCATCTTCGGCTCTCCGACCTACATGGGCGGCCCGAGCTGGCAGTTCAAGAAATTTGCCGATGCCTCTTCCAAGGCCTGGTTTACCCGCGCCTGGCAGGACAAGGTCTTCGGCGCCTTCACCAACAGCGCCAGCCCGGTCGGCGACAAGGGCGCGACCCTGAGCAGCCTGCAAACGCTGGCTTCGCAGCACGGCGGCATCTGGGTCAGCCTCGGTCTGCTGCCGAGCAACAAGAAGGAATCGACCCGTCTCGACGTCAACAGCCTGGGCGGCTCGGTTGGCCTGCTGGTTCAATCGCCGTCGGATGCCAGTGTCGAAGAAATCCCGCAGGGCGACCTCGATACCGCCAAGCTCTACGGCAAACGCGTCGCCGAAGTGGCCGTCAAGCTGCGCGGCTGATTGCCCATTGCGGCGTGCCTTGCCGCAGGTAAAACAGAACGCCCGCCAATGCGGGCGTTTTCATTTGCCAGGCGGATGCGCCCGGTCTAGCCCTCGACCCGGTTGCGGCCGCCTTCCTTGGCCCGGTACAGCTTTTCGTCGGCGATGGCGAGCAGCGCCTCGATACTTTCCGGCTGACCGGCTTTGCCGGTCACGACGGCCACGCCGAGGCTGACGGTGTAAGCCGGCAGGCCCTTGCCCGGCTGTTTCTGGATTTGCTTGCGAATGCGTTCGGCGACCTGTTTGGCTTCGCTCAGGCCGGTGTCCGGCAGCAGGATGACGAATTCCTCGCCGCCAAAACGGGCGAAGATATCCGGGATGCGCAGCATCTGGCTGGTGCGTTGGCAGAAGTCCTTGATTACCAGGTCGCCGATGTGGTGCCCGTGCGTGTCATTGACCTTCTTGAAAAAGTCGATGTCCGAGGTGATCGCCGCCAGCGGTTGCCCGGAGCGCCGGCAGCGCGCCCATTCGACGGCGGCCCGGCTGAAGAAGGCGCGCCGGTTGAGGGCGCCGGTCATCGGGTCGCGCGTCGCCATGAATTCCAGTTCCACCCGCAGCCGTTCATTGGCCAGCAGGATCAGGCCGATCGACAGGCCCAAGACGCCCAGTGAAAAGAAGCCGAGGTAAATCTGCTGGATCAGGTTGTGGTCGAACAGGTCGTCGCTCTGCTCGACGACGACGGGCAAGGTGGCGATGCGATAGATCGC
>DAIMCQ010000148.1:5511-9995 GCA_036726285.1 Azonexus sp. | reverse complement strand
CAGGCCGCCTGGCAGCCGAGTACCTGGGCCGCAAAGGCTTCGTTGAGTTCCCAGGCATCGATGTCATCGAGCCCCAGACCATGGCGCTGCAGGATGGGGGTCGAGGCATGGACCGGCCCCAGCCCCATCTGGGCCGGATCGAGGCCGGACCACTGGCTGTCCACAATCTTGCCGAGCGGCTTGAGCTGCCATTTCTGGACGGCCTCTTCCGAAGCCAGGATCAGCCAAGCGGCGCCGTCGGTAATCTGCGAACTGTTGGCGGCGGTGATGTTGCCGTACTTTTTGTCGAAGAATGGCTTCAGCTTGGCCATGCCGGCCATGCTGGCATCGGCCCGCACGCCGTCATCCTCGGCATAGACCTTGCCCGCCGCATCGACCACCGGCACGATCTCGCCCAGATATCCGGCCTGCCGGCTGGCCAGCGCCCGCTGGTGGCTGCGCACGGCGAATTCATCCATCTGCTGGCGGCTAATGCCGAACTTCCAGGCCAGGTTCTCGGCGGTCTGCCCCATCAACAGGCCGACAACCGGATCGGTCAGGCCCTTCATCAGGCCGATCACCGGCGACAGCAGCGCCCCCGGCTTGAGCTTGAGGAAATGGCCAATTTTTTGCCCGGCCGTCCGCATGCCCATCATGCCGGCGAACCAGCGCACCATGGTGTCCGAGTAGAGCAAGGGCGCCCGGGAGAGGGCATCGACGCCACCGGCCAGCACCAGTTCGGCCCGGCCGCACTGGATGTTGGCGATGGCCGAGTCGATCGCCTGCATGCCGGAAGCGCAATTGCGCATCACCGTCCAGCCCGGCACCTTCTGGCCGCAGCCGAGACGCAGCGCCACCATGCGGCCGATATTGGTTTCATCCGGCGAAGGTGCAGCGCAGCCGAGGATCACCTCATCGAGATCGCTGGGCAGGAAAGGCTGGCGCAGCAGCAGGGCGCGCCCGGCCTGGGTGGCCAGGTCGGAAGCGGCGAACGCCCCCGGCCCTTTCTGCGCCTTGAGGAAGGGCGTGCGCGCCCCGTCCACCACGTAGATGGTTCGGCCGCTCATTGTCAGGCTGCCTTCCGGCATTCGGCCGGCTTGTTGGCGGTCGCAACGTTGTAATCGAAGGGAAAATCATCGACCTGGACGACGATGTCGCGCAGATGGTTGCGCCGCTTCATCACTTCGTACTCGGCCGCATTGATCACCCCGGCTTCGAAAGCGACGATGGCGATATCGCGGACATTGGCCAGCGGATTGGCCTCGAAGCGGCCTTCCTTCTCGGCGTTGCGAATCTTGGCCTCGATACCCTCGGCCTCCAGGGTCGCCTTCAGGGCCAGTTCGATGGCCCCGACCGGCTCGTTCTCGGTCAGCGGCAGGAAGCATTCGGCGGTCAGGCGATCCCGCGTCGCCGACGGCGCGATCAGCAGCTTGGCAACCTGATGCCCGACATCGTCCGACGGCACGACATAGGGATGGCCCCAAGGGAAGATGGAACGATGCAGGAAGGCGGCGATGAAGCGAACCGGGAAATTGGCAATCACGCCATCGAACGCCTCCTGGGCCTTGTACATGGCATCCCAGATCGCCCAGTGGGCGAGCGGCGCATCCTCGGCCTTGCGGCCTTCTTCCTCGTAGCGCTTCAACGTGCAGGAAATCAGGTACATCTGGGCCAGGATGTCGCCGAGACGGGCCGACAATTTCTCCCGGCGCTTGACGCTGCCGCCGAGCACCAGCAGCGAGATATCGGCCATGAAAGCGAAGGCGGCCGAGAAGCGGGTCAGTTGCTGGTAGTAACGCTTCATTTCCGGCGCCGTATCGACACTGACGCCAGCGAAATGCGAGCCGGTCATACCCAGCCACAGGGCGCGGAAGCCGTTCTTGATGGTGAAACCGATATGGCCGAACAGCGCCTTGTCGAAAGCAACCAGCCCCTGCTTCACATCCGGGTTCTGCGCCGCCTGCATTTCGGCGAGCAGGAAGGGATGGCAACGAATGGCGCCCTGCCCGAAGATGATCAGCGAACGGGTCAGGATATTGGCGCCCTCGACGGTGATGCCGATCGGCACCTGCTGGTAGGCGCGGCCGAGGAAGTTGGACGGGCCAAGGCAAATGCCCTTGCCGCCGATCACGTCCATGCCGTCATTGACCACCTGGCGAGCCCGCTCGGTGACGTGGTACTTGGCGATGGCCGAGACCACCGACGGCTTTTCGCCGAGATCGACCGCACCGGCCGTCATCTTGCGCACTGCATCCATCATGTAGGTGTAGGCGCCGATGCGGGTCAATGCTTCCTCGACCCCTTCGAACTTGCCGACCGCCATCTTGAACTGACTGCGGACACGGGCATAGCCGCCGACGGCACGCGCCGTCATCTGCGCCATGCCGGTGTTCGACGAAGGCAGCGAGATCGAACGCCCGGCAGCCAGGCACTCCATCAGCATGCGCCAGCCCTGCCCCGCCATCTTCGGACCGCCGATGATGAAATCGAGCGGCATGAAGACTTCCTTGCCGCGGGTCGGCCCGTTCATGAACATGGCGTTGAGCGGGAAATGGCGGCGACCGGTATCGACGCCCGGATGATCGTAGGGCACCAGCGCACAGGTGATACCGATGTGTTTCTTGTCGCCGAGCAGGCCGTCCGGATCGTAAAGATGGAAAGCCAGGCCGAACACCGTGCATACCGGGGCCAGCGTGATGTAGCGCTTGTCCCAGCTGACCCGCATGCCGAGCACTTCCCTGCCCTGGTAAATGCCCTTGCAGACGACGCCGGCATCGGGAATGGAAGCGGCATCCGAACCGGCCCACGGACTGGTCAGCGCAAAGGCCGGCACCTCGATGCCCTTGGCCAGGCGCGGCAGGTAGTGATTCTTTTGTTCGTCGGTACCGTAGTGCAGCAACAGTTCGGCCGGGCCGAGCGAGTTCGGCACCATGACCGACACCGACAAGGCCGAAGAGCGCGTCGACAACTTGGTCACCACCTGCGAGTGGGCGTAGGCCGAAAACTCCAGTCCGCCGTACTTCTTCGGAATGATCATGCCGAGGAAGCCCTTGTCCTTGATGTAGCGCCAGGCTTCGGTCGGCAGGTCGTAGAGCTCGTGGGTCACCTTCCAGTCATCGACCAGACGGCAGGCTGCCTCGACCTCGTTATCCATGAAGGACTGCTCTTCCGGCGTCAGCTTCGGCTGCGGATAGGCATGCAGTTTCTGCCAGTCCGGCTTGCCGCGGAACAGCTCGCCTTCCCACCAGACGGTACCGGCCTCCAGTGCGTCGCGCTCGGTATCGGACATCTGCGGCAGAACCTTGCGGTAGGTGGAAAAAAGCGGCCGGCTGATCACCGCCCGGCGCAAAGGCCGGATGACGATCAACCCGACCAAAGCCGCCAGGGCGGCGCACCCGAGCAGAGGGATAAGGTTGTTGAACATGGTTGTCTCCAATTATGGTTTTCTGTGTTTGACCGCTTATTTGCTGTCGGCCACAGCATCGGAAAACTGCGGTAAGGGCGCCCGCAAGCCACCGAGCAGGAAGGACATCAGGCGCGGCACCAGGCGGTCGAGACGATCGATCGCGTCTTCTTCCTCGATCTGCCAGTCGGTCACCAGGCGCAGGGCATCGGTCCCGGCGATGGCGTAGGACGTTGCGCCCAGCATGAAATGGAAGCGCCAGACAATTTCGGCCTTGGGCACATCCGGCAAGGCACAGAACAGCGCCTCCTTGTAGCGGTCAACGACGACGGCGTACTCATGGGCCAGAAAGGTACGGATGAACTCGGAGGGATCGGTCAGCGTCCGACCGAGCAGACGGAGGAAAGTCTTGCCGCCGCGCTCTTCGTCGTCGGCCATGCGCAGCAAGGTACCGAAGAAACCGTCCACGATCAGCGAAGGTTTCAACGGCTTGCCGGCAGCCTCGCGCTCCAGTTCGTTGAGCACGCGCATCCGCTCGTCGTTCAGCCAATCGAGACGACGCCGGAAAACTTCCTGCATCAGCGACTCCTTGGAGCCGAAGTGATAATTCACCGCCGCCAGATTGACGCCGGCCTCGCTGGTAATCTGGCGCATCGATGTGCCTTCGTAGCCATGGGCCATGAAGAGATGCTCAGCGGCATCGAGGATGCGCTCGCGAGTATCGACAGATCGGACTTCGGCCATTGGGGCCTCCTATGATTCATACGTTCGTTTGAATCATAGGAAAAACACCTGCCCGATGCAAGCGTTTTTTCTTCAGCCGTTACGTTCCCGGATAAATGCCAGCACCTCATCGGCCGGAACGGGCCGGCTGTAGAAGAAGCCCTGCACCAGGTCGCAGCCCTTGCTGTGCAGATAGTTCAGCTGCTCTTCGGTCTCCACCCCCTCGGCAACCACCTTGATCCCCAGGCTATGAGCGAGACCGATGGTGGCATCGCAAATCACCGCGCTGTCCGGTCCCTGACCGATTTCCTGGACAAAGGAACGATCGAGCTTGAGGCTCTTGATCGGGAACATGCGCAGGTAACTCAGCGACGAATAG
>DAIMCQ010000148.1:0-5501 GCA_036726285.1 Azonexus sp. | reverse complement strand
GCGGATTGCGCAGAAAAGAACGGTCCAGCTTGAGCGTGTCAAACGGGAACTGGTGCAGGTAGCTCAGCGACGAATAACCGGTACCGAAATCGTCGATCGCCAGGCCCACCCCCATGTCATCGAGCAAATCGAGAATGCGCACCGTTTCATCCGGCTGGTGCATGGCAACCGACTCGGTAATCTCGAAGACCAGCGTCGAGGGTTCGAGCCCGAAGGCCTCGATGGCGCCTTTGGCGAGAATCGGCAGGTTGCCGTTGCGCAATTGCACAGCCGAAATATTGATGCCCATCCGCAAACCACGGAAACCGAGTTCGTTGAATTCCGCCAATTTTCGACAAGCCGTCCAGAACACCCATTCGCCCAACGGCTGGATCAGGCCGACCTCCTCAGCGATGCCGATGAAGCGCCCCGGCGGAATCATGCCTTTTTCCGGATGATGCCAACGCACCAGGGCCTCCAGCGCACAGACCCGCCCAGTCGCCACTTCGATCACCGGCTGGTAATGCAGCAGAAACTCATCGCGAGACAAGGCCTGGCGCAGGCTGTGCTCGATATTCAGACGCTCCAGCGCAGCATCGTTCATCCGCGAATCGAAAAACTGGAAATTGTTCCGCCCAGCCGACTTGGCGTGATACATGGCCGCATCGGCGTTTTTCATCAGGGTTTCGGCATCCTCGCCATCGGTCGGAAAGATCGCGATACCGATACTCGGCGTCGTGTACAAATCGTAGGTATCGACGACATAGGATTCACCGACACTGCGCACCAGCTTTTCCGCAATCATCGCCGCCGCCCCGGAGTGTTCGATGCCGGTCAGCATGACGACAAATTCATCCCCTCCCAGACGGGCCACGACATCGCTGTCGCGGACGCTACTGCTGAGGCGCCCCGCCACCTCGATCAGGAGTTCATCCCCGACATGGTGCCCAAGCGTGTCGTTGATCACCTTGAATCGATCCAGGTCGATAAAAAGTACGGCTACCTTGCTCCCCTCCCGCCTCGCAACGGCCAGAGCCTGATCAAGGCGCTCGTTCAAGCTAAGACGATTGAGCAATCCGGTCAGCATGTCGTGATGCGCCAGATGCTGCAATTGCGCCTCAGCGGCTCGTTCGGCAGAGACATCGGTGAAATGGGCAACGTGATACTGAATAGCGCCGTCATTATCCTGAATGACCGACACCGACATCCATTTGGGGTAGACACCGCCATCCTTTCGGCGATCCCAGATTTCCCCCTGCCAAAAGCCTCGCTCGTGGATCATTTTCCACATATCGAAATAGTCTTCGCGCGTCGTCCGCCCAGCCGACAGGAAGCGGGGATTTTTGCCAACGGCTTCGGCCTCTGAATATCCCGTCAGCCGACAAAAAGCAGGATTGACCGTGACAATCACATTGTCGCGGTCAGTAATCAAAATTGCCTCGCCGCTATACTGAAACGCACTCGCGAGGAGTTGCATCTGCGACTCCATCTGATGCTGTCCGGTAATATCCTGCGAGGTACCGATCAGGACTTTACCGCCCCCATCTTCTGCGCTGTGTACCTCGCCATTTTCAAGTAAATACTTGATTCGCCCCCCCGCCAGCAACAAGCGGTACTTGTGCTGAAATGACATTCCGCCAGCGATGAGGGTATGCAAATTATCCTCAACCATCTTGCGATCCTCCGGATGCACCAAGGCAAGCAACAGATCGAAATCCACCGTACCGATTTCGGGATCCAGTTCAAAAATCCGCAACTGCTCAACCGAGCAATCCATCCGGCGTGTTTGCAGATCGAGTTCCCAACTTCCCAATTGGGCAATCCGCTGCGCTGCCTCCAACTGAACCTGCTTGAGAATCAAGTCCGCAGCCATGCCGGATTCCCGGCCTCGGGTGCGAAATAGCCTGAAAAGAACCAATCCCAAGCCCGCCAGCAGCATCAGACTGATCGCCACCACAATGGCGACGCGCCCCAGCCAAGTACCTCGAACATCCTCCTCGGCCACACCAGCAAAGACATAAAACGGGTAGTTGTGCAGACGGCGATATGTATAAACCCGCGCCACCCCGTCGAGCAAAGGGACAAACTCTGCCGCCCCCAAACTGTCGCCTGGCCTTTTGCCATCGCTCACGGAATCGCCAATCGAATCACGACCACGCTCATCCTGAGTCGCGGGCATGCTGATGACCAATGAGTGACTCCCGATACGCCGAATACCCGCAACGCCCTTGGGACCCAGTTTGATGGCATCGAGCATACGCTCGAAATAGCGTATTTCCAGGGGGGCCACGATGGCTCCGAGCAAGCCGCCTTGCGCATCACGTACCGCCCGCGCCGCAACGATACTAGGTTGATGATTTATTCTCGAAACGAGGACATCCGAAAAGACCAGGTCAACCTCGGAATGATCGAGCAGTTGCCTAAAATAGGTACGATCGGCAATGCTGACAAGCGGGCTGCCTGCGGTGGAATTGATGATCTGGCCATTGGCATCGGCAACGCGAAATCCGGCAACATCTGTAAATCCGAGACGAAATTGCTCCAGATCGCGCCTCAACGCGAGCAAACTGTCCGCATCAGCCGAAGCCGTCAAAACCTCATTCGATATCCGTCCGCTCAACTGCGCGAGATCCGAATCAACGCGGCTCAGCGTGCCCTCAAACCTTGCCTCAAGCAATTCCGCATAATTGACGGCAGCATGCTCGGCCTCAAACCGGGCCTCTTGATAGGCGGCCCGAAGAATGTAGGCCAACAGCGCAAGCGCACAGATGAATAGAACAAGCAACGCCGCCCACAACTGCTTGCCACTTCGGGCGTAATACGCCGGTACTCGACTCATCCGCTCAGCCTTCTTATTAGTTATGACGATTTTGCTGAGACCAACCGGCTTTTGCAATCACTCAGGCAACCTAAGTGGGACAGGCTGCTCATATTTCATGAAACGACAAGCAACGGTCTGACCGGATTTGTGTTCCACATAACGGAGAAGCTCGTCACCAACAACAGTCCAATCCGACAACTCGACACTTTCAGGGAACAAGGTATCCCCGGCAAAATCTGCATCGATTCGCGTCAAATAAAAATAGCGGCAATAACGCCAGGCGGCGGCATATACCGAAGCTCCGCCAATGACAAAAACCGGCTTGCCGGTTGCCAATGCTGCGCTGAGCCCAGCCTCGACTGAGGCCACCTGCCGGCAACCTGGCTTGAGATGCAAACCAATCTGCCGACTAACAATGAAGGAGTCTTCGGGAACGACATCCATTGACTCGTAAGTCTGGCGCCCGATCACCAAGGCAGAGCCGGCAACTGTCGATTCGAAATAGGCCAATTCTTCCGGAATATCCCAAGGCAACCATCCGGCCAGCCCGATCATGCCATTACGCGCCACGGCTCCAATGGCCGCAATCATGCTTTCGCTTTCAGCCATTGCTCCCGGCTCAGCGAAAGAGAAATCGCCGGCGTCCCCTGGCCGTTATATACATGCGGCTTATGCATCGAAATAAAGGCTTGGCTGACGGCTGCAATACCGAATATGGCATCCATCACCTCAAGAATGCTTGATTCAAGACATTCGCAATGTGCATTTTCCTCAAGCTTGCGAACCGCCAGAAAGATGACCTCGTAATTGACCACCTGCCCGATATCATGGGGATTCGCCACCGCTTCGACCGGCGCCCACGCATCGACATGAACGATCACTGCCTGCGGACCATGCTTCTCAAGGGGATTACACCCCGTACGCAACTGGATAGTTGCATCGACCGAAGCACACCAGTGGTTGGCTAACACTAAGACTCTCCTCGACTGACTCGAAAATACGAGCCGCAAAGATACCAGAGCCTTTAGATGAGGCCGGTGAAATATCGCAGTAGATTACTCGCGTATCAAAAATAACCGAATGAAATCAGGCCGTGACGTTAACCAAACCACCAGTAGGCTGCCCCTGGGTATTGATCACGACACCCGAGGAGTTTGCATTGCCAGAAGCCGCTATGCTTATTGGCGCAACTTCACTAGAAGCAATCGCAGGCTGAAGGTGCCGGGTACTAAACTCCTGCTGCACCTTCCCAACAGACTTTGCTGTAGCCAGACTCAATTGAGCCAAGTTCGCATCTTCCTGCGCCTGCTCTGATTGAACCTTGAGGGAGCGAGCATTCTCCCGAGCCCGATCTGCCGCCTCCTGAGCCTCACCCGCCTGGGCACGCAACGCCATCGCCTTCTGACTCGCCTGACTGGCAGTGCGCTCGGCTTGTTGCCGCTGCAACTGAATCCACAGACCGCCTGCCGCGCTCGACGTTGCGAAAGAGAGCGAATCCATTGCTATCCCCTCCCATCACCTAGGGTTGGTTACAGGATTCAGTAGGCCAACTACGCCGTCACGTTAATCAGCGTGCCGGTCTTTTGTCCATCAGTATTCACCACCGGACGCGGTCCCTCATCTTTCGTATCGACCTTCTGCTGGGTCGCCTGTTCACGCCGCTCGGTTTGCTGCACCGATTGGGTCTGACTGGTCCCGGTCGTTGCGGAAGTAAAACCGGAAGATACCGATTGAATGTCCATGAGCTTCTCCTTAATCTGACTGTCGCTGTGTTGACTCTAGACCAATCAGGCAGATCTGCCAGAAATAATTTAGGAAATGCTTGATCATTCAAGCACCCAAAACCTCACCACCCAAATCAGCGCTCAATAACAATCAATGCAACGGCGCTCGAACTCTCTTTGCGAATCAGGAGTTGCCATGTTTACCGAAGCAACATTCACCTTCCTCGACGAACTATCCGTCAACAACAATAAAAACTGGTTTAGCGAGAATAAAGCTCGCTATGAGTTGCTGGTACGCGAGCCTGCACTCGACTTCGTTTCGGCAATGGCTGGCAAGCTTGCCAAAATTGCCCCGTACTTCCGTGCCGAGGCACGCAAAACAGGAGGGTCCTTGCTGCGCGTATACAGGGACACTCGCTTTTCACACGACAAGACCCCTTACAAAACGAATATTGGCATCCAGTTTCGTCACGCTCAAGGCAAGGACATTCACGCCCCCGGCTATTACCTCCACATCGCTAACGAAGAGTGCTTTCTGGGCGCCGGTTGCTGGCACCCAGACAGTGATACATTGCACAAGATACGCGAGCAGATCGCCCACGAACCGGAATGCTGGTTTCAAGCTCGTAATGACATACAGCGCAAGGCAGGTTGGGTGCTGAGCGGCGAAAGCCTGGCTCGCCCACCTCGCGGCTTCACTGTTGATCACCCAGCCATTGATGATCTCAAGCGCAAGGATTTTGTTGCCCTAGCAGAGATCACAAAAAGTGAAATACTCGGCACCGACCTGGTCGAACTCGTCGCCAATCGCTTCGCTGCAGCAACCCCTCTGGTCAACTACCTCTGCCGGGCACAGGGCATTCAGTATTGAACAACCAAAAACAAAAAAGCCCGTTGAGCGAACTCAACGGGCTTTAGCATAATTGGCGGAGTGGACGGGACTCGAACCCGCGACCCCCGGCGTGACAGGCCGGTAT
>DAIMCQ010000147.1:0-10051 GCA_036726285.1 Azonexus sp. | reverse complement strand
GCTCGAGTACGTCGGTGTCGACCAATTGCACCCGGGCGAAGAGCCGGCGACGGTCACAATGCCGACCTTGATGCTGACACCAGAAGAGGCCGCCGAATGGCTGGCCCTCTCAGGCGAAGGCGACGAGCTCAATGTCGACTGGCATCAACTTCAATTCGCTTGCGGCCAGTGCCGGAAAGGCATGCTGCACGCTTATCGGGCGCTGGATGGCATCCACGTCAGATGCTCCGCCGGCTGCTGCTGAAACAAGAGGGCGCCCCAGCGCGAGGCGCCCGCCTTTGTCACGATGGCGCGCCGAACGGCCTAGCTGGGCCAACCCGCGTAGTCAATTGTTGCCGAGGAGCAATCTCCTGGCCACGCGGGTCTCGGTGAATAATCTCGACCGGGTCGATTGAAACGTCGACCTGCCGCCGTGCGATCTCCGCCTGCCGTCCGGCCGCTACCGCCCCACCAGGCATAGGGGTGTTCCCGGCACGCTCCAGGATGTTCGGCACATAATCACGCGTTTCCTTCGGAAGTCCGCTCAGCCAGTTGGCGCCGTTCTTGGCGATCGCCGCGTCGACGCTACCAGGGCCAGCGTTGTAGGCCGCCAAAGCCTTCCTTTTGTCGCCGCCGTACTTTTTCAGCAACGCATCCAGGTATTCCTTGCCAACACGCCGATACTCCCCCTCCGAGTCGTCCTTGACCGGCTTGATTCCGTAACCAGGGTTGGCCGCTGTGCCCGGCATCAGTTGAGTGATACCACGCGCTCCCGCGGACGAGGTGATCAGGCGGCCGTTGGCGTCAGTGTGCCGGCCACCGGACTCCTGCTGTACTAACGCGTCGAACAGTGCATCTCCGGCGGCACCCGCACCAGTACTGCCCCCGGTCGGCAGGGAACGCTGAGTGGCGACAGCAGAACGCATTGAGTCAATTTCTTGAGTTCGCCGTGCCCGCTCAGCTTCAAGTTGCTTGGCCTTTGCTTCTCCGAGAGCCTTGATCTTCCCCTCACTGGCAGCGAATTCTTCTCGCTCGCTCGTTGTCGCTGTGCCATCGCGCATTTTGGGACGCAAAGCATCCCGGCGGTCCATGATCGCCTGCCGCTTCGGATCAAAATCGCCATGGATCGCAGCGATGCGCCCCTTCGAGTCGTTTTCAATCACGCTTTGCATGATCGACTCGGTCGTGAGCTTGCCATCCTTGCCAGCCATGAAAATAATGCCCGCGCGCATTTGCTCAGCCACTGGGATCAGCTTGCTGGCAATGTCGGTCTTGATATTGTCGAGGATGTTTTTGGAGTCGCGGATGTCGCTGCCCTGCGTCCGCTCCTGATCGCGACTGGCGACGAGCTGGGCAAGGACCTGCTTCTGGGTGCCTTCATCGCCACCCATTGCATCGGAAAGCTTG
Source organism: Azonexus sp. (assembly GCA_036726285.1). GTDB lineage: Bacteria > Pseudomonadota > Gammaproteobacteria > Burkholderiales > Rhodocyclaceae > Azonexus. The sequence continues at coordinate 8,665 of DAIMCQ010000147.1, read as the reverse complement.
GCTTTTTCCTCGGATGACAGAGCCCCAGCACCCGTTCGTTGCATCAGGCTTTCGGCCAATCCATGGCGGTCAGCAGAGGATCCGTAGAGCGCCTTGGACAGGTTGCCGATGCCATTATCGGAGAGCTTCGTCAGGTCGGCATATTTGCCCATCTCACCCATCTGGTTTGGCTTGGTGGACAGCAATGCCATGGCCTGGCGCATATTGACGCCGAAGTCGTTCGCAGTCGCCTGAGCCAGCATCATCGGATCATTGCCGTAGCTCGATCGTAACTCTTCGAGGCGGGCGGCAATGTGCGTAGTGTTGCCACGAGGACCGGGTTTTCCCATGTACTTGGCGTAAGCCGAGCCAGGGCCGAAAGCCTCGTCGTTGGTCGCAAAGGCGCCACCTTCCCGCAAAACTTGCGTCTGCAACGGATCGAGCCCCAGACGGTGGCCGACGCGTGCCGTCAAAAACTGCGATGCCTCGCCCTTGGCGCCGCCGGCCATCAGCGCCGCGTTAATCTTGCCGAGCACGCCAGCAGCGCCAGTCGGGTCTAGCCCAGGAATGCCGGACCCGATGAGCCCAGATAGCGTCCCTGCAAACCCGGCAACGTTCGCAGCTCCCATGCCATTGCGCGTCTGCATCGTTGCGTAGTCGCTGATCGCCTCCATGACTTCGTCGGCCTTAGCGAAGGCGTTCGATTTGCCGATAGTCTCGCCAATTAACAGCGCGAATCGGCGGGTGTCCTGCGCGTCACGGGTGACGCCAAGGCCGCGCATGCGCCCCAAGACACCGACCCCTTGGTCTGGATCGAGACCAAATGAGCGCGCCAGGCCAATGCCCGAGCCAAGTTCGCTGGGCAAACCCTTTAATTGCTCATCCGAGAGATTTCCGGCCTTGACGAACTGCATCGTCAGCTTGCCTGATTCACCATATGTGACGCCATTTGCGCCAGCGGTTCCTTTGATCACTGCATTCAGCGACCCGAATGCGACATTCACGTCGCCCAGCGTGCGCTTGAGTTTGTCGAGTGCGATGGCGTTGTCCTCGGCCCTGCCCAGGTTCTCGACAGCAGCACCAGCAAGCTTACCGATCCCCAACGCACCAAGACCGCCGAGCAGCCCCATCAGGCCAGCACCGAAACCGGCGGACAGGCCGGTTCCCATGGCCCCCGCAGCAACACCGCCAGCGCCACCGGTGGCGCCAGATACACCGCGCAGGCCCGCTTGTGCGATGCCGCTAACCGCAGAAGCAGCAGTGCCGCTGCCATGTGGTGACTGGGTACCGACATGCCCTCCGGTAAGCGCACCAGGCATCACGTAACCCAAAACCTGCCGCGCATACTTGGTGCGCTGCCCCGCGTCCGGGATTGCGCGCTCCCAATCCATGGATTCGAAGGGGACGCCATGCTGGCCGCTGGCAACAATTCGGCGCCGAAGGCCAGGAGAGACACGCTGCAGCGACTCGAACTCGCGCCTGAGCCGACGAACGCGCTCAATATCCATGTCGTCGACCGGCTTGAATTTTGCGCCGTTCGCCTTCGCTACGGTGGCCCCCAGGCTATTGAGCGCTGCTCTTACGCTATCAATTTCGCGTTTCAAGTCAGCTGAGTTGAGTTCCGCGCTGACCGGGATCTTGATGCCGCCCGACATGATCAGCTCCGCTTCCCGAGGATTGCGTCGCGCACTGCTTTCGGCAGCGGCTGACCGGATTGCACCAGCTTCTCGGCGGCGAGGGCGTCATGCCCGGACAGCCAGCCGCGCGCAACGGCATCGGACAGACCGCCCAACAGCTCGCGGTCGCTCAATATCTTGCTCGGGATCAGCAGGGCGGGTTTCTTCGGTGCAATCGACTTGCGCTTAATGCCGGCGATGCTCTTCGTCAGCAGCAGGCGAGGCTTGGGGGCGAGCGCCTTGGCCATCAGTGCGAAAAGGTCTTCGTCGCTCATCTCCGCCGGTTCGTCGAAGCGGTTACGGCTGTAGTAGGTCATGATGTGATCCTCAAAAAAATGCCCAGGCGCTCCTTATGCGCGTTCAGCGCGCGCCCGGGCGAAGTGCCGCGTGGAGTACACGGCGAGCCATAAATCAGTGGGTGCCAGGCTGCGTCTGCGCCTGCAGGAGCTTGAATTGCTGGACCGCGCTCGACATCTCGGCGGCACCAATTAGGCCAATCACTGCAGCTAGCACCGCGTCATCGTGTTTTGCGCGCTCGAAGGCCAGTTCAAACAGGGCGGCCCCCTCTGCGGCGATTAGCTGCTCCAGGCGACGCGCCGGGCCGGTGCCGCGCGGGCGGCCGCCGGAACTGCCGACGGTGTTGCCCGGTTGAAAAAGGCCAGCACCGTCACGGTTTTCGGTTTCGTTGGTCTGGTTCATTTGTCGAGTCCTTTTCGGGAAGCGGCGCCGCGTCGGGCGCCTCGTTGAATAAATTTCAGAATGAGCCACGGAAGCCGGGAACGATCGCCCCGGTCACCGCACGCTTCAGCCCAGGCGAGGCTTGGTACTCGCTCCAAGGCGAACTCTTGCCAGCAGCGCGCCCGGTCTCGACCATGACGCCGAAGAGCTTGACGAGGATGAGATCCACCTGGCGGACGCGCTCTTTGGCGGCTTCGAAGTCGGCCTGCTTGTGCGCCAGACCCAGCGCCTGCTCAGCAGCCGACAGAGCTGCACGGGCGGCAGGTCGTTGATCCGCTGCGGCAACTGCATTCTTGGCATTGGTGAGCAGCGCGTTGATGGAAGCGTTATCTGCACGCAGCATGTCAAGTTCGGAGGCGTCGGTGGCGCGTTCATCGCCGGCAATACGGCGGGCACTGATGGCATCGATGGCGGCCAGCTTGCCCAGGATGCGTTGCTGCAGGGTGGCGACCCGCTCCGCATGCGGGCGGTACTCAGCCTCTGCGCGCACCAGCGTGGCCCGAGCACGGGCGACGGCGGCTGCGGCAACGTCGATCTGCGGATCACGGGCGACGGTAGCCAGAGTCTCGCCTGCCAGGTCTTCGAGGCCGGGCACCTCGGTGGCGGCTTCAATCGCAGCGTGCGTCTGCTCGGCCAGTTCGGCGGCGGCAGCAGCGATTGCGGCCTGCTGCTCGCGCTCGGCCTCGACCTGCTCTTCGCGCTGCCTGCGAACGACTGCGGCGATTTCGTTTTCCAGGACGCCGATCGTGTAGCGTGCCTCGGTGGTGTCGGCGCCGGCTTCCAGTGCCTGATCAAGTGCAACGGTGGCGGCGGCGAGCTGTTGGTTCAGTTCGTCGATAGTCTTGGTTTGGCTCATTTTTGCTCCGAGTGGAATATGATGTTGGCGTCAGGCATCGCTGCTGGACTGACCAAATTCTGTCGTCACGACCAAAAAAATTGGGCAAGAAAACCCGACTAGAAGCCGAGCAGGAAGTGGGCTGCCTCCCCACACCGCAGTCAAACGACAGGAACTGTCTTGGAGCCGCAGATGAACTTGGATGAAGACGAAGTGATGTACGAAGGCGAGCCCCACAGCCCGAAAGATGTGATGTTTTGGGACTGCGAGAATGTGCTGCGCGCTGGGGGCTGGCTGATCCGGAACGGTTACGGAAGGATGGCGATCCTGCCCTATACCGCGCCAAGCGGGTGCTATTGGCGATGCGAATTCCACCCGGTCGGCCAGCCGCAGAAAGGCTTCTACCGCTACTCGTCAGGATCGGCCGGCAAGTTCTTGCTAGACCACCACGGCGGAAGGGTGCGTCGGAGCATCAGCCCGAAGGGCTTGGCGCGGGCCATCATGCGCAGCGTTCCGGATGATATGAAGGCAATGTGCGCGGGCGACGTCTCGCCGGAGATGGAAAGCTGGCTAGTGCTCTTGGAGCGCGCTATCAGCCAGCGCTGGATTCCCTCGGCGTTCCACGACTACAAAGACGATCTCACGCGATGGGACCTCTTCAGCCCGTATGACATCCCGAATTCATGGATGGAGCCGCCTCCTGGCTACGTTGTGCCGGGGATGGAAGACGCTAGACAGGAAGACGGCCAGCACCGGCGCTGAGGCAGTTTTGGGTAAGACCTGTGGTGCTAGGATGACGTATGCAAATTTGATCGGCCAACAACAAAGGGAGGAGTATGAACAACGGCGAAATTCAATCGTTCGATTGCAGCATCGGTGATGAACAAGTCAGCTTGCTAGTGTTCAGGTCAGCAGCAAATTGCGTTTGCGTGTCTACGCCTGATTTTCGGACTACTCCAGACTACCAAGGCAAGGGGTTTTCTGTCGTATTTTCGTTCAATCCGGCGTTGCTGGCATCTAGTGGCATTGATACCTTGCTTGCGAGAGCAAAATCTACATTTATCGAAAACCAATGGCCTTTACGGCTTCTTGAGTATCAACAACAGGGAACTCTTCCCCAACAATTCTCTGATAATTTCTGAGAAGGCCATCACCAATTTTCTTGGACGACACAAAGTCAATAATGTTGTCGTCCATGCAAAAGCCTGCGTCTATGGCATCTATCGCTGCTTGAATTCTTGTAAACACCATCAGCGGGTTTTTCGCTGAGTGCGAGCCGCCAACCTTAGCTGCACCAACAAGGAAATCTCGCACGGTATGCAGCCCGGCATTAGTAAAAGACTCTTGAATGTCATGTTCGTTCATGCCTCCCAACATGGCATCACGACTCATGCCTGTAGGCGGGCAAGCCGTCAGGCGCGGCAGGCAACAGCCTTATCTTCGATCACGTATGCCCGAATCTCAGCGAGGCTTTCGAAGTATTCAAGATTGTCTGCCGTCACGGCTTTGAATGCCCACTCGTCACATAAACTGACGCCCCACGGCCTACGGATTTCATCAGGCACTTTCTGCGCATGGCCAACGACCGAGCCGTCGACGGAAACCGCGCGCAAGCCTCCAGGTTGCTCAGGAAGGCAGACGACGACTTTTCTCGCCGCCGCTTTTCCGGTCTGCGCCTGCTGGGCAACGCCTTGGAGAGCATCGGATGGCTTGCTGGCAGCCTCAAGGCTTATCCCAGTCTGTGGGTGATGCATGGCGAATGCCTGACGCTTCGGCTTGTCCGCCATCTGCCGGATAGCAGCGGCTTTCACCACCAAGTCGATGTCGCGTTGGTGCTGCACACGGTCAAAGTTCAGGAGGGAAGCCATTTCAACGCCCGTCCAAAGCCTTCGGCCAGCGCTTCAGTCCCTTCAGCACCTCTGTGCCATTCACCGTCCGAACACGGTACACAGCAAGCGTGCCATGGGTGTTCGACAGTCGAACGTATTTGAGGCCGTTATGCTCAACGATTTTGGGAGCAGATGGCTGCATTACCTGGCCGTTGCCAGCGTTTGTGTGTTTGAAATACGCAGCAAGGGCGCGTTGCTCTAGGCTCATGATGTGCTCCGAAGAAAAAGTGGATAAACTGAATTACAAAGTGCGTTTCTGAATACTACTTTATAAAACGCACCGCTATCCACACACCCAGCCAAATCACGCGGCAACCGGCTCAGGCTGCGTCGGCCGGCACACTAGCTTCACCAGGCTGGGAGAGCACTTGGCCAGCTTCGCTGTCTCGGCAATTGAGTTGCCTGCAGCCCGCAGCTTGCGGATCAGCTCATGCCTCGACGTGTCGGCCTGGCGGCCCGTGTAGCGTCCTTTGTCCTTAGCCAGAGCAATCCCCTGAGACTGCCGCTCGCGCCGCGTCTCGTAGTCGTCGTGGGCCATCTGCAGCGCCAGCTTGAGCAGCATGTCCTGCACAGCTTCGAGCACCACCTTGGCGACGCCATCGGATGATGCCGCCAGTTCGGACAGATCGACCACGCCAGGCACCGCCAAGCGGGCGCCCTTGGTCTTGATGGTGCCGACCAGTGCTTCGGCCTCAGCCAGAGGCAGGCGGCTGATACGGTCGATGCGCTCGGCGATAACCACCTCACCCTCTTGCAGGTCGGCGATCATGCGCAGCAGTTCAGGGCGATCTGCGCGGGCACCGCTCGCCTTCTCACGATAGACCCCGGCGACATAGAAGCCCTTGGCCTTTGCGTCGGAGACGATCTTCTCTTGGCGCTCCAAGTCTTGCTGGTCGGTCGAGACTCGGAGATAAACGCGGGCAATTTTCACGGGGGCGGTCATGGCTGGCTTGCCTGGGTAAATTGAATATACCCATATTATCCATTCGCCCGAGCTTGGTCAAATTTGATTAATGCCGAGTCAAATTGACCAGGCCAAACTTGACCACCCATTTTGTCCATGCAGACACCGCGCCTCCGACCCGAGCGCCCAAGGCGACAAAAAGCCCGCGCTCGGCGGGCTGGGTGTTGGGGGCGGTGGGGATACTCGCAAAAAGGAGCTGGATCGAGTTTAGTCGTCGTCCGGTTCAGTGTCCGGATACTCGCTCCGGACCTTGAGCGTAGCAATCTCGAGCGCAGCAGCGTGCGCCTTGAAATCGGGGTCTCCCTTATAGGTCTTGATAATCTCATGCGCCACGCCTCTCGATGCATCACTGAGGCCAGCAAGATATTGCTCCATGTCCGCCATCGGCCAGGCTTTGGGATTGTGCAGATGCAGGATTAATTGTTGGAGTTCAGGGCGGCCGAATACATCGGCTTCGCGATTGGAAAAAACGTTGAAAATTGACTTGCTCATGTCATTGCCATCCGGCTGGTTGATCGTCGATTCAGTATATCGTCATACCGACTCAGCCACGTTCTATCACCACCACGGTATTGCCGCGCTCGGCATCACTGGCATCAACAATATTCCACGCACGACGTTCCAGGTCCTGAGTGACTTTTAAGGCCTCCGCCGCAGTCTTCGCCATGCGTATCAGGTCCATGTCCTTCTTGCGCATGCCCTCGTAGGCGAGCGCACGGGGGCCAGATACCTCCGCCCTATGGCGCGCCAACACCGCGGCGCGCTGATCAACTGCAGAGTCGACGCGCATCGAGGCCAACACGGCTTGTCGCTCTTCCTCGTCGGCAACGTTGGCGATCGCGGCAGTGATCTTGTCAGCCGCCTCTTCCGCCTGTGCAGAGATGGCTGGCGAATTCAGTTTCCTCCAAGGGCCCGCAGGGTCTTCAGCGCTCCAGTTGGCGATGGTCCGGCCAGTTACGGAGAAGGCAGCTCCAACATCGGCCATCGTCGCAGGCGTGCTCTCCCACATCGCGCGCGCGGCGGCACGAAGGTTTGCAGGATCTGGCTTGTTGTGGTGTTCCATGGTGCGTCAAATCATGCCGTCACGAATCGGTCGAGCCATTGCGGCAGATGAAGCGGATGAAACGACTGGCGGAGAATTTAGAGGTCCTACATCGCTTGCCACTGCTTTCCGGGGAGCGGAGCCATGGCCGAGTGGCACTTGCTGGCACGCGATCCACTCCTATTACAACGGATTTATTTTCCCGTAGTTGGCTCCACCCAATCGCCCCCTATGCCACCCATTCTTTTCTGTATATTTTTTATATTATTGAGTTGAAGAAGATCGCGTGCCACTGCGTGCCATCATCAACAAGCCAAGTAAACACAAGGCTTTTCGAGCACATCGGCATCGCGTGCCATTACGTGCCACCACGCCCAGCTATCGCGTGCCATTGCGTGCCACACGGGCAAGAAAAGGCCGGCACAAGGCCGGCTCGCTGGTTCGCAGGCTGCAGTCGGTTAGAGCGGTGGTTGGCTGTAGTCTTCATTGGCCGGATGAAGACTAGCTGATGGTCTCATCACTGAGGGCGCCGACATCCTGATGTGATCGTCGAATGTGATGTCACTTCCGAGGCCGTGTCCGTCGATGACGGGGATGAACTGGAGGCCATCTTCGTCCCAGAAGAACGATAAGGTATGGACGTTGGAGCCACTGGAGTCGCGCAGCCGGATGCCTTCGTACACACGGCGGCGCGGCCCATCTCCATTGCGCGGCTGAGACACCTTCAACCCGGCGACGGCTGCGGCCAGATCGCGACCAAAGCTCTGCAGGTTTCCCGGATGATCGCGACCTTGCTGCTTGCACCAGGCCTGCCACACATCAAACATATCCTGGCAGGGCGTCGAGGCAGCGGAATCCAGTTCGCACCTCTCAGCTAGGAATGCTCGGATCGGGCTGCTCAGTTCCCCGAGCGCGCCGATTGCCGCCTTACTTGCCGCCGGCTCCGGAAAGCGGCCTTCATGCTGGAGCGCGTCCCAGCCATCGAGCGCCCACTTCAGGATGCCGGGCAGCTCGTTCTCAATTCGCTCACCCAAGCCATGGTCCTCCTGGCCAAGGAACGACCTTTCCATCTGGAGAATCAGGAAGCGCGAGGCAAGCGCGCCGGATGCGTCTTGCAGGCGTGGCATCTCATTTGTGCAGATCGTGATGCGCACCGGCAGAACGCCGCTCCATGCAGCGCGGTTCTTACGATCGACAGTCAGCGTGTCCTCGCCGGTGATGCTTAACAGGCTCCCCACGATTTCACCTTGATCAATCTTGCCCGACAGGCGTGCATCGCCCACGATCGCGGCGCGCTTTCCGATCAGCGGCTCCAGACCGAAATTGTTTGCGAACGCCGATAGCCGCGGCCCCGCGACGTTCGCCTCGCCCAGCAGGGCCTTCATGACGCGCATGATCGTCCCCTTGCCGCTGCGCGGTGGCCCGATCAGGAGCATCATTTTCTGCTGGCTGGTGCTGGCACTCAGCAAATACCCCACCCAGCGCTGCAGCAGTGCGATCGAGTCAGGATCACCAGGCCAGAGCCCGTCCAGAAATTTGAGC
>DAIMCQ010000146.1:0-10159 GCA_036726285.1 Azonexus sp. | reverse complement strand
CCAGGCTACCCCATTACAAGCCCCGTTACTCACCCGTAACGGGGCTTTTGGCTTTTACACTTACCGAGATATACCTGTCAGGCTGGGGCTTAGCTGGCAATGAAATCCTGCAGCGCTCTTATGAACCGCTCTCGCTGCCATTGGTGCGGCGAGTGGTCCGTGCCTTCGAAGATGTGAAGAATGGCGCTGGGGATTTGCTTGGCAACATAATTAGCCGTGGCCAGTCTATAAAAGTTACTCTCACCGCCATAGACCAACATTGCGGGAACGGTGATAGTCGAGAGAACATCCCGATAGTCAGCCGCTGTCAGGCTTGCCCAGCAATCGATTAATGGACCGGGGTTTTGCGTTCGGAGCGAGTTTCTGGAGCGCTCCCATCCCGGGGCGCCGGCAAGATATTTCTCTTTTGCTCTGCTATTTAGGCCAAAGGCGGTCAGTTTGAGTACGGCTTCAGCAAAGTCTTCCTTGAGCCAGTGCATCATTTCGCTGGCCTTGTTTTCATCGAAATCGCCATAGATTCCATGTGACCAGTTCTGGTCGGTCAGCAGTTTGGGGGACTGATCAATGAAACAGACTTTTTCCAGATGATCGAGTCCAAAATCCCGAATGTACTGCCATAGGGTTAGTGCTCCCATCGAATGACCAACTGCAGTGATTTTGTCCAATTTGTAGTGCTCAATTAGATTGGTCAGGTCGCGCGCCATGCGCTCGGCGGTTGGGGCTGATTTTCCACTCTGCGTATGACCGCCGTGGCCCCTTGCATCCCAACTGAATACTCGGTGGCTTTCGCTTAAAACGGGTGTAAATGGCTGCCATTCGCGGTGGCTGGATGTCCACCCGTGAAGCATGATCAGCGGGGTACCATGTCCGCTGATTTGGAGGTGTATTTTTGCGCCATCATCGGCTGTAAAGTGGGTCATGGCAGGCATTTCAGTTGGTATGGGGCAAGTATAATCCGCCGTTCATTGTGCAGGAGTTGGCTATGTTCGATTGGCGAGATTACGGGAATGGCATCGTCGCTTTTGATGCCGGTTATGTGCGTCCGATTTTGGCGGCAATCCATATGATTGTCGAAAACGGGCGAGTGGCATTTATCGATACCGGCAGCAACGATTCACTAGCCAATGCGCTGGCAGCCCTGAAGCGGCTGGGATTGGGCGAAGAATCGGTCGATTTCGTCATCCTTACCCATATTCATCTTGATCATGCTGGTGGGGCGGGAAAGATGATGGCTCACTTTCCCAATGCCAAGCTGGTGGTGCATCCTCGAGGCGCCCGCCATATGGCCGAACCGTCGAAATTGGTTGCCGGGGTAACTGCCGTATACGGTGCAGACTACGTGCAGCGTGTTTATGGCGAAATTCTGCCGATTCCGGCGGAGAGGATTATCGAGGCCCCTGATGGCTTATGCCTGTCATTGGCCGGGCGCGAGTTGCTTTGCCTTGATACGCCTGGGCATGCCCGCCATCATATTTGTATCGTCGATAAAAAGACGTCGGGTATTTTTACGGGTGACATGTTCGGCCTCTCCTACAGGGAGTTGGATGTTGAAGGCCGCCAGTTTATTTTTCCGACGACAACGCCTACCCAGTTCGAGCCGGAGGAGATGCGAAACTCGATTCGTCGCCTCTTGTCACTGAACCCGGAAGCGATGTACCTGACGCATTACAGTCGCCTACCTGACGTCGCCCGCCAAGGCAATGAGTTGTTGCGGCACCTTGATGTCCTGGTCGGTTTGGCGCTTGAGCATAAGGGCGCCGGTGATTTGCGGCATCAGAATATCAAGGAGGTGATCACCCGTTATCTTCTCGAAGCCGTACGCGCCCACGGTTGTACCCTCTCGGATGGCGAGTTGCTGGCGATCTGGGAAACTGATCTCGAACTCAATGCACAAGGTCTTTGCGTCTGGCTAGACGGTCTGAAAGGCTGAACCGGAATGCCCTATTGAGCGAGGCAGCGAGTCTGCCACAAATTCAGTTTGTTCCTCGCGCCAGCAGGTTGAGTGCATGAGCAGCCGCAGCCATGCCAAAGACGGAAGTAACGCAAACCGAGGAACCGAATCCGGCACAGTTGAGGCCCGCTGGTCGGCGTTCGGTATCGCAACTGGCATCCTTTTCCGGGTAGCGCAGCGGCTCGGTGGAGAACACTGCGGGGATGCCGAATTTTTTCTTGCCGTCCTTGGCAAACCCGTACTCGCGACGAAGAATTGAACGGAGTCTGGCCAGCAGAGGATCCTGAACCGTTTTGCTCAAGTCTTCGATGCGAATCTGGGTGGGATCCAGTTGCCCGCCGGCGGCGCCGGCTACGATGATTGGCAATTTGTGGCGGCGACAAAATGCGATCATCGCCGCCTTGGCTTTGACTTGATCAATGGCATCGATAACGACCGAATAGTCTCGGTCAAGTATTTGGTCGACATTGTCAGGCGTGACGAAGTCCTCGATGCAATGGACGATGCAGTCGGGGTTGATTGACCGAATACGCTCAGCCATTGCATCGACTTTGGCTTTTCCGTAGACCTCGCCGAGGGCATGGATTTGTCGATTGGTGTTCGATTCGGCGACCATGTCCAGGTCGATCAGGGTGATTTCGCTGATACCGTTCCGTGCCATGGCTTCAGCGGCCCAAGAGCCGACTCCGCCGATACCAACAATGCAAGCGTGAGCCTGGCGCAAACGGCTGGCCCCTTCGTTCCCGTAGAGACGGGCAACGCCGCCAAAACGTCTGTCAAGATCGATCGACATCAGCTTTCGATGGTTTTGCGAATGACTGCATTGAAGGGGGCGATCCACTCTGGAGCAAATTGCTTGTCACAGGCGTTGATCTCGGCAATTGCGCGCAGCACCGAGCGATTTTTGCCGCGATGGATGTGCTTGAGCATGACCGCTTCGAATGCATCAACGATGGCGAGTATTTTTGCACCAGGGCAGATTTCTGCATCGGTCAGTTCCTGGGGATAGCCACGCCCATCCGGCATCTCATGGTGTTGGGCGACCATTTCTGCGGCAGCCTCCCAGCCTTGCATACGTTGCAATAGGCCGGCCGCGAAGCCAGGATGATTGCGGAGCGCTTGCTTGTCGTCGTTGGTCATCTTGCCGACTTTAAGCCATATGGCTTCTGGCAGAAACATCATCCCCAAGTCATGTAGATAAACTGCTGCTTCAAGTTGGACCGGATCGACCGTGTGGCCGGTTGCCTTGTTTGTTTCAAGGGCCAAACGGAGGATGCGCATGGTTCTTCCCTTGAACAGCGGGGAGCGACTTTCCAGTTGTAAGGCTAGGGAGCGAAAGAACTGCAGATCGGTACTGGCATTTTTCTGTTCGCCTTTAGGCGTAGCGACGCGCGGCGCCCGACTGGAAATGTCGCCCATCACTGACGGGAAGCCTGTAACCGACTCGATCAGTTCGGCGCATTCTTCATCGACTGCATCAGCCTGCGTTATGGCGAGCATCTCCAGTCCATGAATCAGTTCAACTAGATGTAAATTATCAAGCGTCCGGTGACTCAATAGCGCATCGGTTGCCAATTCGAGTCGATCGATGGCGAGCAGGATCAGTTCTGCCAGCAGATCCGAGAAAGGAATCTCACCATCCCGAAAACGTGACATCATCGATTCGATCGGATGGGCTATTGCCGCACCCAGCTCGAATTTGCACAGAGAGGCGTCCCCCTTGATGTTATGGATAGCGCGGAATAGGTCAGCGGTGAGTTCGCGGTCGCCGGGCGCTTTCTTCAGGCGGGCAACGTCATTTTCGACCTGAGGAGCCCGGTCGCTCAAAACGTCGGCAAATTCCTCCAGTGCCTCGCGGTCCTGAATGACCGGTGAAATGATCGAGCGAATATCCATCCCTGTCTCCCCCTGTCTGTTCTAAGCCGGAGAGTTTAGCCCAAACTCCCGCCAAATCAGCGTTTATCACACTCTAACCGGCCTTGACTGGACCCCCGCCGCCACCTAAGATTCCGCGCTTACTTAGAGAACTTGCTACCGTGACACTGGAACAGCTTTACGCCCTGATAGGGCCTGATATGAAGGCCGTCGATGCGGTCATCCGCGACCGTCTTTACTCCGATGTGGTTCTGGTGCGGCAGGTAGCCGAATACATCATCGGCAGTGGTGGCAAACGCATGCGCCCGGCCTTGGTCCTGCTTGCAGCGGGAGCCATGGATTATCGGGGCGTCCGGCATCACGAGATGGCTGCCGTCGTCGAATTTATCCATACCGCGACCTTGTTGCATGATGACGTGGTCGACGAGTCGGCCCTGCGGCGTGGGCGCGATACGGCCAATGCCATGTTTGGCAATGCAGCCAGTGTGCTGGTTGGAGACTTTCTGTATTCGCGAGCCTTCCAGATGATGGTTGCGGTAAACGACATGCGGGTCATGCAGGTTTTGTCGGATGCGACGAACATCATTGCTGAAGGTGAGGTTCTTCAACTGATGAACTGCCATGATGCGGATGTCGATGAAGCTCGTTACATGCAAGTCATTCACTACAAGACCGCCAAGTTGTTTGAGGCGGCTGCGCAGTTGGGGGCAATCCTTGGTCATGCTTCGCCAGAGGTCGAGCAGGCGCTGGCAGCTTACGGCATGCATCTGGGTACCGCGTTCCAGTTGGTAGACGATGTTCTGGATTATTCCGGACAGGAGGCCGATACCGGAAAGCATCTGGGCGACGACCTAGCCGAAGGTAAGCCGACGTTACCGTTGATTTATGTCATGCAGCACGGCACACCTGAACAGTCTGCCTGCGTTCGGAAAGCGATCGAAGAAGGCGGGCGCGACGATTTCCTATTGGTGCTGGATGCCATCCGCAATAGCGGGGCTCTTGAGCATGCCCGGGAGCGAGCCAGGCAGGAGGCTGAATTCGCAAGATCATCAATTCAGTGCTTGGGGGATTCACAATTCAAAAAAGCTCTGCTACAATTGACCTTCTTCGCAGTTGAGAGAAATCACTGAGATCTTTCAGCAGCGCTCGGAGTGTAGCTCAGCCTGGTAGAGCACTGCGTTCGGGACGCAGGGGTCGCATGTTCGAATCCTGTCACTCCGACCAATTTGGTCAGGAAAGAAGCCTTGAGAAATCAAGGCTTTTTTCTTTTCTGGCCCCCGAAAATCATTCTTGTTTTTCGACTTTTCCTTTTTGATTGTGCCATGGCTGTGTCACGCCTTTTCTAGCGTGCTGAGCCAGAAATCAGCTTGTGGTTTTTCACGGATCTATTGGGCTTTGGTGCACATAGCAGGTACGGGTTGCTTGGTCGCAGGTTTATTGCAATGTGGCGATCCAATTCCATCTTTCGTTGAAATGCCTGTATTGACTTTCACTCCGCTCAAGCATGGACCTGATGGAAGGTCAGCTGAAATTCCTGGCGCTGGACTGGCTGGTGCCCGATTTCAGCACGATCTACCGCTGCCGGAAGCCCCTGCAGCGGCCATTCCGTATCGTCGGAAGAATGACGTACCGCAACTGTAGGTGGAAGGCTCGGATGTCAAAACACAGGGCGAAGGGGAAGGTAAAGAAACGTATCTGAGGTAAGGGGGCTCAAACGTCAGATCGTTTATGCAACAAAGTCTTGGTAATCTGTAGAATCGCTTTACCAATATTGAATTGCATTCCTTTGCGCCGCAAATCGACATCGATCTGGTTCCCATCCAGCCCAGGCACAACAATATTTTGCTAGGAAATCAACATGTCCAGCTCTGCCACCACCCCAAACCCCACCAGCACAGCATTCTCGGCCACCTTATACCGCGCAGGCGACGCCATGCCTGCAACTGGCCTTAGAGAAATTACTTTTATTTTGGACAACGTATCCGACTGGGCAACCCTGGCTGCAGGGGGGCGCCCCGGTGTTGAAGTGGTTGTGCTCGACAGTCGGGGGAACGGCTTGCAGCAGATGGCCGATTATTTGGCTCAATTCGATGCAGGATCGATCGATGCGATTCACTTACTCAGCCACGGAGCGCAGGGACAAATCAATCTTGGGGATTTGACACTGACGAGTGGCAACTTGAATGAATCGAGTACCTTGTTATCCCAAATCGGAGCCAGTTTGGCGACAAGTGGCGGTTTCCTGGTGTATGGCTGTGATGTGGCCAAGGGGGCCGATGGGGTGGCATTTGTAGACGCGCTAGCACTTGCAACCCAGGCTGACATTGCCGCTTCGAATGATCTGACTGGGGCGGCTGCATTAGAGGGAGACTGGACTCTGGAATATGCAACCGACTCTGTGGTTGCCTCAAATGTCGATTCCAGTTGGTTCAAATATGATGGCACTCTCGCCACCCCCATCACGATGAATTTAAGTTACGGGACGATTTTTGTCCGTCCCGGGGGGACAAGCTTTACCTGGACATATGGTCAGGGATTGAGACCTTCAAACATGTCTCTCTATGCCACGATTTCGACTGTCGACTATCACAACGCTGATTTTCCTCCGACGGGTGTCGGCCCTGAGGACTGGATATTGACGCGTGGGAAATTCCAATACAGCACCAATGGCGGTACTACGTGGACCGACTACGCCTATCCGGCTAACGGCAGTACCAACTTTGTCCCTGTTGCAGGAACCGTGTGGCATTTTGTCGATACCCTGCCTGGGGACACGACAACAACCAATTCCATAGGCAATGCCTGGACGGTTGTTGGCGAAGGAGGCAACGTTGGCGGTGGTGCGACTATTGCACCAGATAACGCGCCAACGGATCTCACATTGGACAAGAACTATTTCCTGTCTGGCACCGCGCAGGGTACGAGCGTGGCAAAGCTCACTCCCGTTGATACGGGGCTGACCAAAGGCGGGTATTGGGCGATTGATAGCCAATCGGTTGCCAATTTATTCGTTATTTCATCTGCACCTGCGACCGACAACACCGCCACGCTAACGCTGGGAACTGGAGCGATGCCAGCTATTGGGCAGACCGCGACGGTCACTGCTCGATATTACGATCCCTACCAAACAGATGCGAGCGGTAACCCCCTCAATGGAGATGGCTTTAGCAAACTACTCACTTTTACCGTTATTGACCCTCAGTCGAAAGATTTGTCTGGCTTTGGTAACGACATCAAGGTCAGTACGACTACTGCCAATGCGCAAATAAATCCTGATGTTGCAACTCTGAGCAATGGCAACTTCGTGACCATCTGGCAATCGGAAGGGCAAGGTGGTGAAGGTGGGGGCAAACACGGTATTTACGGTCAGATACATACGGCTGGCGGTGTTGCAGTGGGCAGTGAGTTTGTTATTTCTGAAGTTATAGGTACGGATGAAATCACGCCTGTCGTAACGGCTTTGGCTGGCGGTAGGTTTGCCGTGGCGTATACCACCACGGGGACCGGGCAAGACATTGCTTACCGAATCGTTGAAGCGAACGGCTCCGTGGGCAGCCAACTCATTGCCAACACCACCGCGGCGAGTGATCAATCCCTTCCAACGATTGCTACCCTGACCGATGGCTCGTTCATGGTGGCCTGGGCGTCGGCCGACGGTGCGATCTATGCTCAGAAATTCAATGCAGCAGATGGGTCGAAAAGCGGCAGTGAAATCACCGTGGATAACACCGTCAGTGTCACAAACTCGAATCCGTCCATCGCGGCCTTGAGCGGTGGAAACTATGTGGTCACGTGGGCTGATGCAACCAATTTCAATATTTACCAGAAAGTAGGTACGGGTAGTCGCGTCAAGGTCAACGATCCGGCGATGGATGGTTACGCATATGGGAGCGACCCGAATACAGGAATCCCAAGACCGCAGGTCGCCAGTTTGAACGGTGGGGCAGGTGATTTTGTCGTTACCTGGGACTCCTACGATTTGGCTAGTTACTCGCGGGTCGATAGCTATTTCCAGCGTTATAACAATGCGGGCGTAGCCCAAGGCAGTCTGACCCAGTCAGACGTGGGGGCGACGGCAGGCTATCGCTTTGACTCAACCGTTGCCGCATTGTCAGGCGGCGGCTTCATTGTGACGTGGAAATCCGATCAAGGTGATTACGACCTCAATGGCATCTTTGGTCGGCGCTTTGACTCGACTGGCGCGGCAGTCGATGCGAGTGATATTGAAATCAATCAATATCGCAGAGGTGAGCAAGTGACACCTTCCGTAACCGGGCTGCTGACCAATGACCTATTTGCAACGGTTTGGACGGATTTAACCAGCGATACGACTTCTGCGGGGATTGAAGCGCGGGTCCTTGGCATGCCAAACGCAGCCCCTACGTTAGGCGGCACGTTCACCACTGCGGGCGTAGTCAACGACAACGCGACCACCACACCGTTTAGCGGCGTGACTTATGCCGATGCGGACGGCACCAGTTATTCGGTAACGATCACCTACACGGCAGCCAACGGCAGCTTGTCTGGCACCGGGTTAAGCGGAACGGCTGGCAGCTACACGGTATCGGGTGCAGATGCCGCTACCGTGCAAGCCAACCTGCAGGCTTTGGTATTTACCCCCACCGCCAACCAAGTTGCCCTCGCCAGCACTGTGGCCACGACATTTACCCTCACGCCTAACGATGGTAGTAATGGCACGCCTAACGCGACAACCGTGGTGACTGCAACATCCGTCAACGATGCGCCAACGTTGGGCGGTGCAATGGCGAGTCAAGCTGTGAACGACAACGCTACCGTGTCGCCGTTCTCAAGCTTTACCGTCGCCGATCCGGACATTGGCGCCTCGATCACCGCCAGCATTGCCCTAGATGCTGCCGCAAAGGGGGCCTTCACCAACGCTTCCTTGATCAGTTCCGGCTTTTCAAGTGCCGATGGCGGACTAACTTATACGCACGCCGCTGCGACCCCCGCCGCCATGCAGGCGGCCATTCGCGCCTTGGTATTTCAGCCAGCCATTAACCGAGTCGCGCCTTCCAGCACTGAGACCACCACATTTACCGTGAGTGTGAATGACGGCATTGCTCCGGCTGTCACCAACAGCACAACCACGGTGGTGTCGACCTCGGTCAACGATGCACCAGCCTTCTCGGGTGGCACCTCCAGCCTCACCGTGGCGCACGACTCCGTCACCAGCCTGACGCCTAATTTGCACGTAAACGACATTGATTTGTCACAAACCGAAACCTGGAGCCAGAGCGTGGCTCCGTCGCATGGCACACTGAGTTTTGTCAGTGCGGCAGCTGCTTCTGGCAGTACCGACATCACCCCTGGCGGCACCATCACTTACACCCCGTCGGCTGGTTACGTCGGCAGCGACAGCTTTACCGTACAAGTTAGCGACGGCACCGCCACCGCCACACGCGCCTTTACCGTGACCGTTGCCGCGCCGACCATTGCCGGCGCAACTTATGATGTCAGCACGGGCATCATGACAGTGACGGGGACCAATCTGGCAATGGGCGATACCATTGCAGTCAACGCCCTGACTCTGACCGGCGAAGGAGGGGCGACCTATACCTTGACCAGTGCCAATGTCACCGCGACAAGTGCGACGTCATTTGCTGTGACGCTGAATGCAACCGATCAGGCAGCGGTAAGCCAGATTCTGAACAAGACTGGCACGACGTCCACCAGTGGCTCGACCTTCAACCTCGCTGCTGCAGACGACTGGAATACCAACGTCACGATCGGCGATACCTCGGATAACGCGAACGCTCTCAGCGTCAGCAATGTCGCTGCCCCCACCCTGGTGTCGGCGACCTACGATTACGGCACCAACATTTTGACGGTCACTGGCAGCGGTTTTCTGTCGAAGAGCGGTGCAGCCAACGACATTGACCTTACCCGCTTGACCATTACCGGCGAAGGGGGGGCGACCTATACGCTGACCAACGTCACGGGGGTGGAAATCATCTCTGGTACTGTCTTCGCCACGACGCTCAGCGGCGCCGACCTGACCCACATCGAGGCGCTGCTGAACAAAGATGGCGCCGCCTCGGTCAGTGCCACGAGCTACAACCTTTCGGCTGCGGCCAGTTGGAATCGCGGCGACTCGACCAACGGCAGCGACACCAGCAATAGCATCACGGTCAGCAACTACGCTGCACCGACCGTGACTTCGGCGACCTATGACGCCAGCAGCAACGTGCTGACCGTGACCGGCACCAATCTGGTGTCCAATAATGGCGCCGCCAACGATGTGACCGCCGCACTGCTCACCCTCGCGGGCGAGGGGGGCAGCTACAGCTTGACCTCGTCGGATGTGGAAGTCAC
>DAIMCQ010000145.1:575-10425 GCA_036726285.1 Azonexus sp. | reverse complement strand
AAGGCGCGGACGTCGACGCGGTTGCGCCAGGCATCGCCGGCAAAGCCTTCCCAGGCGTTTTGCCGGCTTGAGACTTTATATAAAGCATTCATTGCTAACTCCTTCGTAAGAAAAACTGGAAAACGGTCGATGATTTTCAGCGCCGTTTTTGTCCACCTTTTCTCCTCCCTTAAGCGTCACGATCCGCACCCGTTTTCGGGTTTTGGCGTGCGCACGAAGCCAGGTATTCATACACCTGGCCGGTCGGATGAGCTTCCGAATAAATGCGCCATGGCGTGTGATTCGAGGCGGGTGCTAATTTGGCAGCGCCGTGGGTAACAAGCAATTTGAAAATGGGGTTTTAAAGAATTCAACGTGCACTTAATGGTTTTTATTTTTTAATTGTTTGTTATCCCGTTTTTTTGTCGCAGGAAAGCTCTGCCCACGGCCGTGGCCGAGGCGTGTCATCTATTCGCGGCTTGTTTCGCTTGATGCGTTTTTTGTATCGTTTGGCAAGTAAAGATAATTAACGCCATTAAGTTTACATAAACGCCTTAAAAAACTTATTCAATTGTTGATTCATTCAATCCAGCCTGCGAAATTGATCGCAGTCGTAAAGCCACGGAAGAGACGTAGTGGTTTATGACAAGGATTAATCCGGGAAGCCGGGTTTTGAATATCGATTCAAAGCAATATTAATTATTTGAATTAATCGTTGCTTTGCTCCGGTCCTGGTTAATGACTGGTATCCGGATATTGAATTGGAGTGGGAAAATGAACGATGCAACGACTGCAGTAAGGGGCGTAGATACCGCTGCAAAAACTCTGGCTGGAGAGAAATTCTGGCCGCACGGGTGGTGGCGTTTGATGAATGCGAAGATCGGCGTGATTCCCGTGCCGCTCTTTGTCCTCACCGGGCTTCTGATCGCCGCCATGTGTGTCACCAAAGGCAAGCTGAGCAACGAGATTGCCGTCATGGTGGCGACGCTGGCCTTTTTCGGCTTTGCCTGCGGCGAAATCGGCAAGCGCCTGCCGATCGTCGGCAAGATGGGCGCTGCTGCAATCTGCGCCACCTTCATTCCTTCGGCGCTGGTTTATTACCACTTGCTGCCTGACGAGGTCGTTGCCGCAACGACTTCCTTCTACAAGGCCAGCAACATCCTGTATCTCTATATCTGCTTCATCATTGTCGGCAGCATCCTGAGCATGGATCGCAAGACCTTGATCCAGGGCTTCGCCAAGATTTTCGTGCCGATGTCCTGCGGTGCCCTGGCCGGCATGTCGGTGGGTACGCTGGTTGGCGTCCTGGTCGGCAAGACGGCTTTCGATACTTTCTTCTTCATCGTGCTCCCCTGCATGGCCGGTGGTGTCGGTGAAGGCGCGATTCCGCTCTCGATCGGCTTCTCGGAAATTTTCAATCAGGATCAGGGCGAGGTCTTCGGACGCATCATCCCGATGGTGATGATGTCGAATGTCACCGCGATCATGATTGCCGGTTCGCTCAACATGCTGGGCAAGAAGCGTCCGAACCTGACCGGCGAAGGTCGCCTGTTCCCGGGAGAAAGTGCCGAAATCGTTGCCTCGACCCAAGCGGCGAGCGGCACGTTCGAAGTCTCCGGCCTGGCTGCCGCAGCCCTGATGGCCATCCTGCTCTACATGGTTGGCGTCCTTGGTTTCCGCGTCTTTGGTTTGCCGGCCCCGGTTGGCATGTTGTTCGTCGCCGTCCTGGTCAAGCTGACCCAGGCCGCTTCGCCTGAACTCAACGACGGCGCCCGGACGATCTTCAAGTTCTTCCAGACTTCGGTGACCTATCCGATCCTGTTTGCCGTCGGTGTGGCTATCACTCCCTGGGAAAAGCTGGTTTCGGCCTTCGCCCTGGACAACATCCTGATCATTGTTTCGACCGTCGCAACGGTGGTTACCACGGGCTTCCTGGTGGCCAAGAAAGTCGGCATGAACCCGGTCGATGTCGCGGTGATCTCCTGCACCCAATGCGGCCAGGGCGGTACCGGCGACGTCGCCATCCTGACTTCGGCCAACCGCATGCAACTGATGCCCTTCGCCCAGATTGCAACCCGCATCGGCGGCGCCATCAACGTCACGCTGGCCCTGGTTGTCCTGTCGCATTTCTTCAAGGTCTGAGCCATCGCCATTCTTCAGGGCGGGGCCGCCCGGCAAGGTCGGCCTCCGCCTCGTTCCAAAGTGAGCAGTAGCACTATTCCGCATGAGGTAACAGCATGAAATTAGTCAGTTTCCGCACCCCGAACGGCGACAAGAGTTTCGGGATTCATACCGACGCCGGCATCGTCGATCTCGGCAAGCGCCTGGGCGACCGTTTCGACGGCATCAAGAGCCTGCTGGCCGCCAACAGCCTGGCGCAGGTCCGCGCTTTCGAGAGCGCCCCGGCCGACTATGCCGAGGATCAGGTTGTCTTCCTGCCGGTGATCGAGCAGCCGGGCAAGATTTTCTGCGTTGGCATGAATTACGCCGAGAAGCGTAAGGAATTCAACGAAACCAACAACGCCCCGACCCTGTTCATTCGCTTCCCCGATTCCCAGACCGGGCACGCCTGCCCAATCAAGAAACCGTCGATGAGCAACGAATTCGATTACGAAGGCGAGTTGGCCGTGGTGATCGGCAAGGACGGCTTCCGCATCAGCCAGCAGGATGCCCTTGGCCATGTCGCCGGCTATAGCTGCTACATGGACGGTTCGGCCCGCGACTGGCAGCACACCTGGTTCACTGCCGGCAAGAACTGGCCGCAAACCGGCGCCTTCGGCCCCTGGCTGGTCACCGCCGACGAAGTCGGCAACCCGCAGGAACTGGGCATTCGTACCTACCTGAACGGCATGAAGGTGCAGGACGACAACACCGGCAACATGATTCACAACATCGCTTCGCTGATCGAATACATCAGCACTTTCAGCGCCCTCTCGGCGGGCGACGTGATCATCACCGGGTCGCCCGGCGGTGTCGGCAAGAAGCGCGTGCCGCCGCTGTTCCTGAAAGAGAACGACATCATCGAGGTCGAAATCGACCGGCTGGGCCGTCTGCGCAACTACATCGCCCAAGAGGCGATCGCTGCCTGATCTCGCAGGAACCCGCCGGTGGCTTTCGCCAGGCGGGTTCCCGGTTGCAGCGAGGAGAACCGTTCGTGAACGATGAATTCGTTTTCTACACCATCAATCCCCACAAGAACTGGGACGAAGGCGCTGAAATACAACGCTTGCTGACCTTGTGCGACCTGGATATGGATGAAGGCATCGAGACCTTCGTGGTCGGGCGTCAGGGTCGTCGACTGGTGGCCTGCGCCGGCCTGGATGGGGATATCGTCAAATGCGTCGCGACGGCCCCCGATCTGCGGGGTGAGTCGCTCAGCCTGAAGCTGATGGGCGAAGTGGTCAACCTGGCGGTGGAACAGGGGCATCTGCATCTTTTTCTGTTCACGCATCCCAGCAATGTCTCCTTCTTTGGCGGTTGTGGCTTTTACGAACTGGCCGAGATGCCGGGTTACGTCACCCTTATGGAGAACACGCCGGTCGGCATCAAGCGCTACAGCGATCAACTGCGCAGGCTGGCGCAGCCGGGCGAAAAGATCGGTTGCATCGTGATGAACGCCAACCCCTTCACCTTCGGGCACCAGTACCTGGTTCGCCTGGCCGCCAGCCAGTGCGACTGGCTGCATGTCTTCGTGGTGCGCGAAGACGTTTCGCAATTTTCCTATCGTGATCGCTACGCCTTGGTAAAGGCCGGCGTCGCCGGTATCCCCAACCTGACGCTGCACCATGGCTCGGAATACATGGTGTCGCGGGCAACCTTCCCGGATTACTTTTTCAAGGAAAAAGGCATGGTCGGCGAATGTTGCTCGGCGATCGACCTGATCCTGTTCCGCAAATACATCGCGCCGGCGCTCGGCATTACCCATCGCTTCGTCGGTACCGAACCCTTCTGCAAGACAACACGCAAATACAACGACGACATGAAGCAGTGGCTGCAGGTTGCCGATTCATCGGCACCGGCGGTCAGCGTCGTCGAAGTCCCCCGTACCGTGAGTTCCAACATCGCCATCTCGGCCTCCGAAGTGCGCCGCCTGCTCCGTTCCGGCGACATGGCCAAGATGCCCGCCCTGGTTCCCCGGGACACCCTGAATTTCCTCTACAGCAATTACGCCACGTAAATTGGAGAAAAGACCCATGAAAATTATCAAGGAAGCCCTTGCCGGCACGCTCGAGTCGAGCGACCTGCTGGTCAAGGTGACACCACTGCCCGAAGACCGGGTCGATGTGGTGATCCAGAGCGAAGTGATGCACCAGTTCGGCGAGCAGATCCGCAAGGTGGTTTTGGCCACCCTGCAGCAGCTTGGCCTGGTTTCCGGTCAGGTCGTGATCGAAGACAAAGGGGCGCTCGATTGCGCCATCCGGGCACGCGTCCAGGCCGCCATCCTGCGTGGTGCGGCGGTTGATCAACTCGACTGGAGCAAACTGTCATGAAACTGCGTCGTAGCATGTTGTTCCTGCCGGGCGCCAACGCCGCCATGTTGAGTACGGCCTTCGTTTTCAAGCCGGACTCGATCATGTTCGATCTGGAAGATGCCGTTTCCCTGCGCGAGAAGGATGCCGCCCGTCTGCTCGTCTTCCATGCACTGCAGAACCCGGTGTACCGGGATATTGAAACGGTGGTCCGGATCAATCCGCTCAATACGCCGTTCGGCCTGGCCGACCTGGAAGCCGTGGTGCGCGCCGGCGTCGATATCGTCCGCCTGCCAAAGACCGACAGCGCCGCCGATGTCCACGAACTGGAAGCCGAGGTCGAACGCATCGAACGGGCCTGCGGTCGCGAGTTCGGTTCGACCAAGCTGATGGCGGCGATCGAGTCGGCTTCGGGGGTAGTCAATGCGCTGTCCATCGCCACCTCCAGCAAACGCATGATCGGTATCGCGCTGGCCGGTTTCGACTACGTGATGGACATGCAGACCGAGCGCGGCGACGGTACCGAGCTGTTCTATGCCCGTTGTGCCGTACTGCACGCGGCGCGGGTGGCCGGCATCGATGCCTTCGACGTCGTCTATTCCGACGTCAATGACGAGGAGGGTTTCCTCAAGGAAGTCGAACTGATCAGGAAACTCGGCTTCAACGGCAAATCCCTGATCAATCCGCGCCAGATCGAGCTGCTGCACAACGCCTATGCGCCGACCGAAGAGGATGTCGATTACGCCCATCGCGTCGTCGCCGCCGCCGAAAAGGCCGAGCGCGAAGGGCTGGGCGTCGTTGCCCTGAACGGCAAGATGATCGATGCCCCGATCGTCAATCACGCCAAGCGCGTCCTGCAGAAGGCCCAGGCCTCGGGCGTGCGCAAGTAATCCGGAGAGCACAGTCATGAATCAGCAATTGCAAGACACCCTGGCCAGCGAGCCAAGCCTCAAGGGGCTGGAAGCGTTCAAGCACTTCGCCCAGCACAATCCGTATCTGAAAGACCCCGCCGAGAAGTTTTCCCGCAAGGTCGTCGAGTCGCTGGAAGAGGCCATTCGCCGTTCCGGGCTGACCAACGGCATGACGATCTCCTTCCATCATGCTTTCCGTGAGGGCGACAAGACCATCAATAACGTCGTCCAGGTGCTGGCCAACATGGGTTTTCGTAATCTGACGCTGGCCTCGTCATCCCTGTTGAACTGCAATGCGCCACTGATCGAGCACATCAAGAATGGCGTGATCAGCCGGATTTACACCTCCGGCATGCGCGGCAAGCTCGCCGAAGCGATTTCCAACGGGCTGATGCAGCATCCGGTGCAAATCCACTCGCACGGCGGTCGGGTCAAACTGATCCAGAGCGGTGAATTGAAGCTGGATGTCGCCTTCCTCGGCGTTTCCGCCTGCGACGAGTTCGGCAACGCCAACGGCGTCAGCGGCAAGTCCCGTTGCGGTGCGCTGGGCTACGCCAAGGTCGATGCGCATTTCGCCCGCAAGGTGGTGCTGCTGACCGAGGAACTGGTTGAGTTCCCCAATGCGCCGGCCAGCATTTCGCAGGATCAGGTCGACTACATCGTCAAGGTCGACCAGGTCGGCGATCCGTCCAAGATCAGCGTCGGTGCGGCCCGCGTGACGAGCAATCCGCGCGAATTGCTGATCGCCCGCTACGCAGCCGACGTGATCGAGCATGGCGGCTATTTCCGCGACGGCTTCTCGCTGCAGACCGGTTCCGGTGCTTCCTCGACCGCGGCGACGCGCTTTCTCGAACAGCGCATGCGGCGCAAGAACATCAAGGCCAGCTTTGCCCTGGGCGGCATCACCGGCGGCATTGTCGACCTGTTCCGCAAGGGCTTGATCGGCACCCTGGTCGATACGCAAAGCTTCGATGCCGATGCCGCCGAATCGCTGCGCGAGTCGCCGCGACACATCGAAATCTCGACCAACGAGTATGCCAATCCGGGCTCGAAGGCGGCTTATTGCGATCGTGTCGACGTCGTCATCCTGAGCGCGCTGGAGATCGACCTGGACTTCAACGTCAACGTGATCACCGGTTCGGACGGCGTGATGCGCGGGGCCTCCGGCGGCCATTGCGACGTTGCCGCCGCGGCCAATCTGTCGATCATCGTGGCACCGCTGATTCGCAGCCGGATTCCGACCGTCGTCAAGCATGTCACTACGGTCGTCACACCGGGTGAATGCGTCGGCGTGCTGGTGACCGATCACGGCATCGCGGTCAATCCGCGTCGGCCGGAAGTTGCCGAGCGCCTGAAGGCGGCCGGCTTGCCGGTGTTTTCGATTGAAGAGCTGTACGAGCGCTGCCAGGCCATCA
Organism: Azonexus sp.; assembly: GCA_036726285.1. Lineage (GTDB taxonomy): Bacteria > Pseudomonadota > Gammaproteobacteria > Burkholderiales > Rhodocyclaceae > Azonexus. Next base: position 3,651 of record DAIMCQ010000145.1, on the reverse strand, counting down.
CCGGCGAACCGGCGCCGATCGAATTCCTCGACAAGATCGTCGGGGTGATTCGTTACCGCGATGGCTCGGTGATCGACGTGGTTCGTCAGGTCAAGCCCTGAGGTAGCGGCGATGGAAACGGTCCGTGTCGTCCCCGTCTCGCTAGCCCAGTTGCTCGAAGCCCGCGAGCAGCGGGTCGCCCGTCAGCTGGCGGCGCTGACCGGGTACGGCAAGACCGTGCTGTCCTTGACCCTGGTTTCCCCCGGGCCGGTCAAGGACAGTCCGTCCTACCGTTTCGTCTTCGCCGAGGCTCTGGTCGCGATCGATATCTTGTTGGTTGATCGCGCCTGGCAAGTGGTCGGTCGGCAATACCTGAGTCAGCCGACCGGTCAGGAAGCCCTGCTGGTCGTCGATTGCCCGGCGCAAAGCCTGAAATGGGCGCTTGCCTTGCTGGAGGACGAGCATCCGCTGGGACGGCTATGGGACATGGATGTGATTTGTCCCGAAACGCAGCGCGCCGTCTCGCGAACCCATCTCCTGCTGGCGCCGCGCAAGTGCCTGGTGTGCGGCGAGGCAGCGCATGCCTGCGCCCGTTCGCGGGCGCATCCGCTGGATCAATTGTTGTTGGAAATCGAGGAGAAGATCGATGCGTATCGCTGCAGCCTGGCCTAAAGCGTCATGCCATCCGGGCTGGACGATGCCCGATGACGAAACGGCGCTGGCCGCCGATATCGCGCACGCCGCCTATACCGCCCTGATCAAGGAGGTGGAACTGACGCCCAAGCCTGGCCTGGTCGACCGCTTCAATACCGGGGCGCACCGTGACATGGATTTGTCCACGTTCTATGCCAGCGCCAAGGCGATTGCCCCGTGGTTTTCGGTCTTCTTTCGTTTGGGGCTGGCCGAGTCGGCACTACCGCCCGCACCGTTCCTGCCTCACCTGAGGGCCGATGGCCTGGCTTGCGAAAGCGCCATGTTCGGCGCGACCGGCGGGGTGAATACCCACAAGGGCAGCATTTTCTCGCTCGGCCTGTTGTGTGCCGCTGCCGGCCGTCTGGTCGGCGTCGGCGTGATGCCCGATGCCGAATCGATGTGCCGTGAAGTGGCGGCGTTGTGCGCCGGTTTGGTGGGCGACGAGTTGACGCCTCAGCGCGAGGCGCGCACGGCGGGCGAACTGTTGTTTCAACGCTATCGCCTGACCGGCGCCCGCGGCGAGGCGGCCAGTGGCTTCGCCACCGTCCGCCAGCATGGACTGGTTGCCTTTCAGGCCGCGCTGGCTTGCGGCGAGAGCGAGGAGGCCGCCCTGCATGCGGCCTTGCTGCGTCTGCTGGCTTACAATTCGGATACGAATCTCGTGGCGCGGGGCGGGATGGCCGGACTGGACTATGTCCAGTCGCATGCCCGGCACCTGCTGGCTTCGGGGACGGTCAGCCCGGCCCGGCGGATGGCCCAGATGGCCGAGTTCGACGTGGCGTTGATCGGGCGCAATCTGAGTCCTGGCGGAAGCGCCGATCTGCTTGCCGTGACCTGGTTCCTCTCGCGTTTTCCGACTTGGGTGGGCCGAAACTGAGTCCGTGGCGGGATTCGCGCTCTATCGGTCGGAATGCCCTCGACAGATGAGCCTACGCAACAATTGGAGCACGTCATTGAACTGGATTCGCACTGTCCTCGACCGAGCCTGGGCCTTGTCTTTCGAGGTCAGGCTGTTTTTCCTGCTGTTCGTCGTTTCGTCGGTATTGCTGGCGGTGGTCGGCAGCTACGTTTCCTTGCGGATGAAGGACTCGCTCTACGAGCAGGTCGGTTTGCGCGCCAAGGTCCAGGCCAAGGAAATTGCCGCCCAGAATGATCTGGTGCGGGCGGTTCTTGATCACGACCTGCCCGAAATCGCCAGCATCAGCCAACGCATTTCGATGCGTTCGGATGCCAGCTATGTCGTGATTGGCGACGACCAGGCCCACCATCTCTATCACCCTGATCCGCGGGTGGAAGTCGGCTCGCCGATGCAGGGCGACGACAACGACGATGTCCTGGCCGGTCGCAGTTCATTGACCATCAATACCGGCTCGCTCGGTACGGCCCTGCGCGGCAAATCGCCGATCGTCGCACCGGATGGCCGGGTGATCGGCATCGTTTCGGTCGGTTATCTGCAGGATGATATTTTTCGCTACCACGTGACGCAGCGCGGTTCGGTGGTTTTCTTCCTGATTCTGGTGCTGGTTGCCTTGTTCGCCTGCGCCTGGCTGTTTTCCAAGAGCATCAAGCGGCAGATGCTGAATCTCGAACCGATCGACATCGCCCGCATGGTTCGTCAGCAGGAAGCCGTGTTCGAATCGATCATGGAGGGCGTCGTCGCCGTCGACCGGCGCTTCTGCGTCACCGCGATCAATCGGGCGGCACGGGAAATTCTCGATGAGCCGCGCGGCAGCCAGGAAATCATTGGCGACGCTTTCAACGACCTGGTCGGCTGCGAATTGTTCGGCAACACTGAGGCCGACTCGAAGGAAATCCGCGACGAAATCCTGCTTTTCCGTTCCATCCAGGTCATTGCCAATCGCGTCGCCCTCCAGGATGGCAAGGGCATTGTCGGTTGGGTAATCAGCTTCCGGCGCAAGGACGAGATCAATACGCTGAGCCTGCAACTGAGCGAAATCAAGCGCTATGCCGACAACCTGCGGGTGCTGCGGCACGAGCACATGAACTGGATCTCGACCCTGTCCGGCCTGCTCGAAATGCGCTACTACGACGAAGCGCTGCGTCTGGCCAAAATGCAGTCGCAGACCCAGCAACGGGTACTCGACTATATTTCGGCCACCTTCGCCAACCCGCAGATTTGCGGCTTGCTGCTCGGCAAGTATTACCGGGCACGCGAACTCGGGCTGGAGCTGGTCTTCGATCCCGGCTGCCAGCTTTCCGCATTGCCCGACAAACTGGCCATTTCCGAGTGGATGTCGATCATCGGCAATCTGCTCGACAATGCCTTCGAGGCGACGCTGAGCGTTGCCGAGCGCGGCCGCAATGAAAAGGTGACCTTGTTTCTCGCCGATTCTTCTACCGAGATCATCATCGAGGTGGCGGACAATGGCTGCGGCGTCAGTGC
>DAIMCQ010000145.1:0-565 GCA_036726285.1 Azonexus sp. | reverse complement strand
CGACGTCAGGCACCAGGTCTTCGAGCGCGGCGTCAGCAGCAAGCAGGGTGGCGAGCGTGGGATTGGCTTGTATTTGGTGAAGACTTACGTCGAACAGGCCGGCGGCGCGATTACCATCGACGATAATGAACCGAAGGGGACGGTGTTCTCGGTTTTCATCCCTAAAGGAGCGGATTGTGCAGACGTATGAAGTGTTGATTGTTGAAGACGAGTTGCGGCAGGCCCAGCTGCATGCCGAGTTCATTCGCGAGCACAGCCGGTTCAGTGCCGTGGGGCTGGCCGGAACGATGGCTGAAGCCCGTCAGATGATCGAGCATTTCAAGCCGCAATTGATCCTGCTCGACAATTACCTGCCCGATGGCCGGGGTATCGATCTGCTCGAGTATCTGGTGACGCACAAGAGCGATGCCCGGGTGATTTTCATTACCGCGGCCAGCGAAATGGAAACCTGCAGCAAGGCGATCGGTTACGGTGCCTTCGACTACATCATCAAGCCGATTTCCTACGACCGGCTCAAGGCGGCACTCAACCGCTTCTCGCAATTTGTCGATTCCCAGCAGGCGCA
>DAIMCQ010000144.1:0-10460 GCA_036726285.1 Azonexus sp. | reverse complement strand
CTTTTCCGTTCCCGGCTCCTGCTCGCCAAAGTCGTTCGAGGGAAAACCAAGCACGACCAGGCCCTTGTCCTTGAGACGAGCGTAGAGTTTTTCCAGACCGTCGTACTGCGAGGTGAAACCGCAGTAGCTGGCGGTATTGACCACCAGGATCACCTTGCCGGCGTACTGGCAAAGCGGCATCGGCTTGCCATCCTGCAGGTTGCTGAAGGTGTGGTTGAGCAGGGCCGGGCATTCGCCGGCCAGGGCGGGCGACAGGGCACCGGCAGAAAGCAGCCCGGCGATGCCGATCCAGCGCTTGAGTCGTGAAATCATGTTCAACTCCGATTCGTTTTGTCCTAGACAAATAGGACGTTTGTTCGTAAGATAGACATCAAAAGATTGATTGTCAACGGTTTGTCTAACATTTGTTCAGGACAACTATGAATCCCCCCAGTTTCAACATTGCCGCTGTCGAGCGGGATACCGGCCTCTCCAAGGATGTCCTGCGCATGTGGGAACGTCGCTACGGCTTCCCTGTTCCCGACCGCGACAGCAACGGCGAACGCTGCTATCCGGCCGAACAGGTGGAGCGCTTGCGGCTGATCAAACGCCTGATGGATCAAGGACATCGCCCGGGAAAACTGATTTCGCTTCCCGCCGAAGAACTGACCACGCTGGCGCCGCGACGTTCAGCCCCGCGCGAAAGCGTCACCCCGGTCGAGGCCGGCGAACTGGGCGATCTGCTGGCGCTGATCAAGCAACACGACGCCAGCGCCTACCAGCAGGCCATGCAACAACGCCTGGCGCGCCAGGGTTTGCAACGTTTTGTCCAGGACACCATTGCCCCATTGACCCGCCGCGTCGGCGAATATTGGGAAGATGGCAGCTTCGAGGTGTTCGAGGAACATCTGTTCACCGAACTGACCAAGCGCCTGCTCCGCCAGGCCATCGCCGCCCTCCCCGGCGGCCAGCGCGGGCCGCGCATCCTGCTCACCAGCGTGCCGGAGGAACAGCACGTGCTCGGCCTGCTGATGGTCGAGGCCTTGTTGGCCCTGGAAGGGGCCGAATGCATTCCGCTCGGCACCCAGATGCCGCTGCTGGAAATCGCCCGGGCCGCCAGCGCCCATCGCGCCGACATCGTCGCCCTGTCCTTCTCGGTGGCCTTCCCGGCGCGGCAGATACCCGGTCTGCTCACCCAGTTGCGCCAGATGCTGCCGGCCGAGATCGAACTCTGGGTCGGCGGCGGCGGTATCGGCCGACTGGCCCTGATCGACGGGATCGCGCCGCTCCCGACGCTGGAAGCAGCGATTCAGGCGCTTTCCGGATGGCGGAGCACTCATCCGTAAGCGCCTCGCTACGGCCCGCCTTGCGCCACCGACAGGCGGGCAGAAAAATATGCACACACGCTGTTCATGCGATTGAGATGAAGGCGTTCAGCGGTTATTCTGCGCGGATGCCCTAATCAAAGAGCATCGGCGCCTGCCGTCGCATGGCGCCGGATCACCAGATTTCAACCAGTCCCCTGGCGACCAGGGATAGCGACTGATCCGGGGAGTGGACATGCTCAAACGCGGGCGATTGTGGGTTATTGCCGTCAGGGACAGCTTCGTCACCCTGCTGCCGATAACACTCTTCGGCGTCATCGCCCTGCTGCTGCAGGACTTCCCGCTACCGGCCTACCAGTCGATGATGGCCAACTGGTTGGCGCCCGGTTGGCAGGCACCGCTGCAACTCGTCCGCGATGCGACGCACGGATTGTTCGGCCTGATGCTGTGCGCCTTGGTGGCGATCCATGTCGCCCATCGACTGCGCGGCCGTTTCAGCGAAGAGATTCCGCACATCATGGTGGGCATCTGCGGGCTGAGCAATTTCATGATTTTCGTTGCCGCCCAAGGGCCGCTCAATGCCGCCAGCCTGGGCCACGATGCCATTTTCTTCGGGATCGGGGTCGGCATTTTCTCGGCCGAGGTGTTGCGCTGGGCGGCCAGTACCCGTTACCTGAAGCTGGCCAGCATGCCCTACGACACCGAGAGCATTTTTTACCACGCCATCCGGCTGACCACGCCGGCGATCGCCACCGGCCTGCTGGTCACGCTCGGCGCCTTGCTCTTCAAGCGCACTTCGCCGCTGCCGCTCGACTTCTGGCACGGTCTGGTCGACCTGGTCCAGGGCCAGGGCGGCGGTGCCTGGTGGCTGAGTAGCATTGCCGTGCTGGTCAACCAGATCGTCTGGTTTCTCGGCGCCCACGGCAGCCACTTCATCGACACCTATGCCAGCGCACTCTTCGCTCCCTGGGGGACGAGCTTCGACGGCACGCTGGCCTCGCGCCCGATGTTCAACGCGTTCATATTGCTCGGCGGCTCCGGCGCCACGCTCGGCTTGTTGTTCGCGATCGCCATTGCCGTCCGGGAAGGCCCCGCCCGCAAGCTGACGCAACTCTCCATCCTGCCCGGCATTTTCAACATCAACGAAACCATTCTCTACGGCCTGCCGGTCATCCTCAACCCGATTTACCTGCTGCCCTTCATCCTGGTCCCCTTGCTGCTGACCTGGGTGACCCTGGCCAGCATCAGCCTCGGCCTGGTCGATTTTCAGTCGACCACCATTCCCTGGACGACACCGCCGATCATTTCCGGCTGGCTGCTGAGCGGCTCCTGGCGTGGCGCCGCCTTGCAACTTATCGAACTCGCCCTGAGTACCGCGCTGTATCTACCTTTCGTCAGAAAAGTCGAGACCCGGCGCCAGCAAAAGCAGGCCCAGAACCTGGCCGAAACGACCGATGCCATCCTCTCCGAAGGTCGGGTCAGGGTGCCGATCGTCAGCCGGCACGACCAAGTCGGCCTGATCGCCCGCGGCCTGCTGTCGGATTTGCGTACCGACCTGAAGAACAATGTTTTCCTGCTTGCCTACCAACCCAAACATGCCTTCGATGGCCAGGTGGTCGGCGTCGAAGCCCTGCTCCGCTGGCCGCACCCCCGCCACGGCGCGCTGTCGCCGGCCGTCGCCGTGACCCTGGCCGAAGATAGCGGCGACATCCATCAACTCGGCCACTGGGTGCTCGAACAGGCCTGCGCCTGCAAGGCACGCTGGAACCAGCTCGGCTTCGGGCTGATCAATATCGCCGTCAACGTGTCGCCGCTGCAGTTGACCAATAGCCAGTTCGTACCGCGCCTGGCCAACATCCTCAAAAAGCATGGCCTGGCCCCCGCTGAAATCGAACTGGAAATCACCGAATCGCAGCACATCCCGGACACCGCAATAGTCGACACCGCCCTGCGCGACCTCTCCCAACTCGGCATCCGGCTGTCGATGGACGATTTCGGCATGGGCTACTCGTCGCTGCTACATCTGCGGCGCTTCCACGTCCATGCCATCAAGATCGACGGCACGCTGACGCGCGACGTGCTGAGCAATACGACCAGTGCCGACATCATCCGCACCATCGCGACGCTGGGCCGCGCCCAGCAGATCGACGTCATCGCCGAATTCGTCGAAACCCGGGACCAGCGCGACCGCCTGGCCGAACTCGGCTGCGACTGCTTCCAGGGCTATTTCCACAGCCCGGCCTTGTACGAAGGCGACTGTCTCGACTATTTCCGCCGGCATCTGCCGGGCAACGGCGTCGAAGCGCACTAAAATACGTCCCTGTTTCCCTATCGACGCCTGCCATGACCTACGCCCCGCCCAGCTTTGAATCCAAGATCTGCCCACCCGAAAACCTGGCCGCCCGCGCCGCGCAAATCGCCCGCCCGCTGGTGTTCACCAACGGTTGCTTCGACATCCTGCACCGCGGCCACGTCACCTATCTGGCGCAAGCCGCCGCGCTCGGCGTCAGCATGGTCGTGGCGCTCAACACCGATGCCTCGGTCAAGCGCCTGGGCAAGGGCGACGACCGCCCGGTCAATCTGCTGGCAGATCGTCTGGCGGTGATGGCGGCGCTGCAATGCGTCTCGCTGGTCACCTGGTTCGACGAAGACACGCCGCTACAACGCATTCTCGAATGCCGGCCGGAAATCCTGGTCAAGGGCGGCGACTGGCCGGTGGACAAGATCGTCGGCTGCACCGAAGTACGCGGCTGGGGCGGCAACGTGCACTCGATTCCGTTCATTCATCAGAAATCGACCACCGCACTGCTGGAAAAGATTCGCAAGCTCTAAACGCCCCGCTGCCGATGTTTTCCAACCTGACCCTGCATGCCTGGGCCCTGGCCAACCGGCTGGCCGGTTACGCCCTGCTCAACCTGCTCGACGACCCGGCCATCCTCGCCCTGGCATTCTGCTGAACGGCCAGAATGCCGGGCCAGGGCCAGGCAGGCCGCCTGGGCTATACTCGCCGACGCCGCCAAACCGATGACCGGCATGCTGTTGATCCTCTGGAGACCACGATGACCCGCAGGCACTTGAAAGCGCTGACCGCGCTGCTGCTCACCCTGCTGACTGCCGCTCCAAGCCGGGCGGCACCGCTCAAGATCCTCGCCTTCGAGGACTCGTCCTGCAAAACCTGGCTGCAGTCGAAGGACGATCCCGAACTGCGCCAGCAGTACATCGCCTGGGCGCGCGGCTTTCTCAGCGGCCACAATTATGCCAACCAGAGCCGCCAGGTGACGGATGTCTCCAGCGGCACGATCGAGCTTTACATCACCCGTTATTGCAAGGACAAGCCTGCTGGCCAGTTCATCGATGCGGCTTACCGGATGAGCGACGAGTATTCCGGCCGCGGCACGCCGATCACCCGCTGATACGATTTACGACAAGCCAGACGCACTCGCGCCCGACCTCATCGCCACAGCATCATTGAGTTCGGGGCGCGACCCGTTCGGCCAACCGCCGCAACGAGACCAGCAAATCGGTAATGAACTGGCCGGTCAACGCATCGGTCAGTCTCCCATTTGCATCGAACTTGCTGGCTGACTGGCCGATGAAAACCTCAGGTTTGTTCACCGTGAAGGTATTCATGTAGACCAAGACCTGGCGCAGGTGATATTGCACCCTTGCCGTACCCAATGGTCCCGGCGAAACCCCCATGATGGCGACCGGTTTGCCGTCGAACGGCGGCTCGGGCGGACGTGAAACCCAATCAAGCGCATTCTTGAGCGGGCCGGGAATGGAGAAGTTGTACTCCGGTGTCGAAATCAGCACCGCGTCGGCCGCCCTGATCTTGGCCTTGAGTTGGGCCACCGAGGGCGGCTCGCCCGCCGCATTGAGATCGTCGTCGTACATCGGCAGGGCTGCGATATCGGCAATCTCGATCTCCATGCCGCCCGGTGCCAGGTCTTGCGCTGCCCGCAGCGCCATCGTGTTGGTGGATTGTTGGCGCAAACTGCCGGAAATGGCCAATACTTTGAAAGTCATCTTCAACAAGCCTCTGATTCAGAATGTTTGGTTCGCATGTCGCCCGGCCGGAACCGGCTGCCCGACCCCGGCCCGGGCAACATGCCGTGGCTCAGCCCGTCCGACGCGACGGGTAACGGGGCGGATACAGCTCCTTCAGCTTGCGGCCGCTATCGCCGGTAACGATATCGCCGGCACGCACCGCCTCTTCGTACTCCGAAATCACTTGTGCCCGCGTTTTTGCGTGTCCGTCCACCGGGTCCGGATATCGACCGGGATTGCGCTCGCGGAGGCTTTGGCCGGTGTCGTCGGCAACCAGGCTGCCGGCACGTACCGCCGCCTCGTATTCGGCCAGGACCTGCTGGCGGGTCGGCGCCAAAGCATGGGCCGCCACGGCCGGCCGGGCGAGATATTCCGGCCGGTCCTGTTGCGCCAGGTCGGCAGCGCCGGCCGACGCCGACAACAGAGCAGCCAGTACCAGGCTCAGCCCGGCAATCGATTTGTCGTTCATATCAACTCCTTGTTCGTTTCTTCGTTCAGGCAACGCCGCGCATGATGCGGTGCACTCCTGGCCAGGACCGGATGGCCTTTTCAACCGCCCGGTCTGTGGAAGACACTGTATCCGCCGCACAAACCAAGATAAACAAGGCATTTATCAATAATTTGTTTCGAAATTCGGAACAATAGAAGCTAGACTTGGCAGTACGCCCAAGGAGCGATCATGGAAAAATTCATGGAGATGCAGGCCTTTACCGCTGTTGTCGAGGCCGGCAGTTTTGTTCGGGCATCCGAAGCGCTGAACCTGTCGAAAGCCTCCGTCACGCGCTACATCAACGATCTCGAATCCCGGCTCGGCGTCAGGCTGTTGCAGCGGACGACCCGTCGCTTATCGCTGACCGAGGAAGGACATTTGTTCTATCCGCGCTGCAAGGAATTGCTCTCCGGGATCGAAGAGGCCGAGGCGGAGATCACCTCGCACAGCCGGGTAGTCAGCGGCGTTGTCCGCGTCAACGCCCCGGTGTCGTTCGGAATTCGCCATTTGGCGCCGCTCTGGGGCAAGTACAGGGCCAGGTATCCGCAAGTAACGCTCGATATCACCCTGTCGGACAGCGTCATCGACATTGTCGACGAAGGCTACGATCTGGCCATCCGCAGCGGCGCCTTGAGCAACTCGTCGCTGGTCAGCCGCCGCCTGGCCGGCACACGCTGGGTCTTGTGCGCCTCGCCGCAGTTCATCGCACAACATGGCTCGCCGCGCGACTTGCAGGATCTATCGCGCTATCCGGTTGCCGCCTATCACTTCCCGGCGATGAAGGATGAATGGCATTTCGAGAGCCCCCAAGGCAAAGTCAGCATCCCGATTACGCCCGGCTTTCGCACCAACAACGTCGATACCTGCCGGGCGGTGGCGCTGGCCCACGGCGGCATTACCCGGGCCCCGCTGTTCCTGGTGGCGCAAGATTTGGCGGAGGGCACGCTGATCGAACTCCTGCCCGAATACAAGTCGGCCGAGCGCAACATCTTCGTCGTCTATCCGACGCGCAAATATATGCTGCCCAAAGTCCGTACCCTGATCGAGTTTCTGGTCGCCAGCTTCACCGCCCCGGATTGCCCTTGGTGAGCGAGGCCGCGGCCATCCGAACTACTCGCCGACCCGGCCGCGCAACAGTTTCACCTGGCCGCGCTTGACCTTGCTATCGACCCGCTTGCGTTGCGCGCTGCGCGTCGGCTTGGTCGGTCGCCGCAGGACCGGCACGAAGGCCGCTGCCGCAATCAGTTGGCGCAGGCGAAGCAGGGCGTCCTCGCGATTGCGCTCCAGACTGCGCTGCGTCTGGGCCTTGATGACGACGATGCCGTCGCTGCTGATGCGCTGATCGCGCAAGGCCAGCAGGCGCAGCTTGATGACATCGGGCAGACTGGAGGCGGCGATATCGAAGCGCAGATGCACCGCATTCGACACCTTGTTGACGTTCTGCCCTCCCGCGCCTTGAGCTCGAATGGCGGTAAACTCGACTTCGCTTTCGTTCAGCTCGACCGGCACGGCATCCTCATTTGGCTTTCTCCAACTGGTCATAGACCGCCGTCGCCACCTTGGCCAGTTCGCCCTTGTCGATGCCGGCCGACAAGGCATAGCCGAACTTGCCGTCGATCCAGTAGAAGACGTTGATCGCCCCCTCGCGGGCGAAACGGAAGCCGGTCTCCGGCTTGCCGACGCCTTCGGTGGTCACATACAGCGTCAGTCGCTGGCCGCTGCCGTCCTGATACATGAACTGCGCCACCGGACCGCTGTTGCCGGGCAGCAAACGCCCGCCGACCAATTCATAACCAACCGCCCCCAGCCGGGGCGGGCTGACCGGCGTGCCGAGCCGCTTGCTCAGCCATTTCACCAGTTGCTCTTCCTGGTCCGCCGCGACCTCGACCGGGCGTCGCACATCCGGGCTATAGACGACATGCGCCACCGCCGCCTGATGCGACAAGGGCAGGCCCTGCGCCAGACGCTCGCCAGCGCCATACTGACCATGCGCCAGCCAGCCGGCGACGCCGCCGAGCAGCGCCAGTACCAGGCTGGCCGCCAGGCGCAGCAGTGAGGTCGCACGCCAGCCGGCATGCGCCGCCGGCAAGGGATCGACCACCGGTCGTTCGGCAAAACCGGCCAGTTCGGGCGGCAAGGGTTCGGCCAGCACCGGTTCGAACAAGGCCTTGAGCGCCGCCTTCTGCGCCCGGTAAGCCTCGACCCGGGCCGCCTCGGCCGGCTCGCCGCCCAGCCAGTCCTCGACCTCGGCCCGCCGGGTTACCGGCAGGGCGCCATCGACATAGGCGTGCAGATCGTTTTCGGAAATCACTTGCGGCTTCATTTCACCACCCTCAGGCTGGCGCCGGGCTGCCGCCCTGCCATGATCTGGCGCAGCCGCTCCCGGCCGCGCGACAGGCGCGACATCACGGTGCCGAGCGGAATCCCCAGCGCACTCGCCACCTCGCCATAGCTCATGTCGTCCAGCCCGACCAGCAGCAGCACTTCGCGCTGTTCCTCGGGCAATTGGCGCAGCGCAGATTCGATGTCCATCACTTCCAGCTGATCGCTTTGCGTCGGCCGCGTCGGCACCTGCCCGGCATCCTCGCCCAGCGTCTCGGTGGGCAGGGCCGGGCGGCGCAACTGATCGACGCGCAGGTTATGCATGATGCTGAACAGCCAGGCACGCAGGTCGCTCCCCGCCCGCCATTGGGCGAAACGCGTCCAGGCCCGCTCCAGCGTGTCCTGCACCAGATCGTCCGCGGCCGCCCGGTCGCCCAGCAACGCCCGCGCGTAACGGCGCAGGCGGGGAATCTCGACCAGGATGTCGCGGCTATCCATGCGGGGCGTCAGGGCTTGGCGACGTGCCAGACGTTGTTGAAGCCGTCGCCGGTGGTATCGCCGGCCTTCTGGTCCTTGCCCCAGAAGTACAGCGGCTTGCCCTTGTAAGCCCACTGCCGCTTGCCGTCGTCGCGCTGCACGATGCTGTAGTCGCCGTGCGCCATCGCCCCATCGGTAACGAACAGCGGCGGCCAGTTGGTGGCACACGGCCCGTTGCAGACACTCTTGCCGCTGCCTGCCGTATCCTTGTCGAAGACGTACAGGGTCATGCCGTTGCTGCCGGTCAACATGCCGCCCGACTGCATGGCGGGCGCCATCGGCCGGGTTTCAGCCATCGAGCAGGCAGCCAGCAGGCCAGCCAGGCTCAGGGTAATCATCAGCTTGTTCGTTTTCATGATGTCCTCCGTCGGTTTTGGGGTGCTACATCGAGATAAACGAGCAGTGCGCACGATTTATTCCCCCCACCGGAAAACTCAGGCCGCAGCCAGACGCCACAAGGACGTCACTTCGGCTGCGCGGGCTGCATGCAGCGGGTCGTCGGCGTCGCGCGCCTTGGGATGCTTCGGCCGGGTATCGAGGCGACCGATCACCTGCAGGCCGGCCCCGGCTATCCAGCCGAGCAGTTCATCGCGCGTCCGCAGATCAAGGTGTTCGGCCAGGTCGGAGATGATCAGCCAGCCCTCGCCGCCCGGCGTCAGGTGCGCCGCCAGCCCGTCCAGGAAACCGCGCAGCATGCGCGAATCCGGGTCATAGACGGCGTACTCGACCGGCGAACTGGGTTGCGCCGGCACCCAGGGCGGATTGCAGACGACCAGCGGCGCCCGGCCTTCGGGGAATAGATCGGCGCGCAGCACCTCGACCTGCCCGGCAAAGCCCAGACGTTCGGCATTCTCGGCGGCACAGGCCAGGGCACGCGGATCCATGTCGGTGGCGACGACGCGGCCAATACCGCGCTTGGCCAGCACCGCCGCCAGCACGCCGGAACCGGTACCGATGTCGAAAGCCAGATCGCAGCCGGCCGGCAAGGGCGCCTGGGCAACCAGGTCGACATATTCGCCACGCACCGGCGAAAACACGCCGAAATGCGGATGGATGCGCGCCCCCAGCGCCGGCACCAGGGCGCCTTTCTTGCGCCACTCCCAGGCGCTGACCACGGCCAGCAGGCCGCGCAAGGAGATCACCGAATCCTCGCCGCCTTCGCCCAGCGCGGCACGACAGGCATCGGCCACCTCCTGGCCGCGACGCAGCTGAACGCGGTAGTCGGCGCCCAGCGGCACCAGCAATTGGCCGAGCAAGGCCGCCCGCCGCCCCTGGGCTTCGCGATGCTGCTGGAAGGCTTCGGCCAGCGAGGCCGGCTTCCTGATGGCGCCTTCGCGCGGCTTGCGGTCCGCCCGCCGCGCCAGGGCCTGCAACAGGTTGCGGGCATTCTGGTAATCGCCGCGCCAGAGCAGCGCCGTCCCCTGCGCCGCCAGCCGGTAGGCGGCATCGGCCTTCAGGGTATCGTCGGCGATGACGACGTTTTGCGGCGGCGGCAGGCCGGCTTCGGAGCGCCAGCGGGCGCGGTGTTCGGCACCGGCTTCCTGCCAGCGGATGAGGGGATGGGCATCTGAAATCATGCGGCATTGTAGGCCAGATGGCGGCGCGCTTTGCCCGTACAATTCATCGACATCGACTGCCAAACCGGGAAGCCCGCCATGAAATTCGAAGGAACCGAAAGCTACGTTGCCACCCGCGACCTGACCCTGGCGGTCAACGCCGCCGTCACGCTTCAGCGCCCGCTCCTCATCAAGGGGGAACCG
>DAIMCQ010000143.1:0-10474 GCA_036726285.1 Azonexus sp. | reverse complement strand
GAATGGAAAGAAAAGCTCGCCGAACGCATGCGCATCCTTTTCGTCGTCCCCGATTACCACGAAGGCAAACCGAAGAAATGCATGAACGGCTGGGGCAACGTCTTCCTGACCGTAACACCGGACGGCACGGCGCTACCGTGCCACACCGCCCGCATGCTGCCCGGCCTGAGCTTCCCCAACGTGCGCGACAGCAGCCTGCGCCAAATCTGGTTCGACTCCGAAGGTTTCAACCATTACCGCGGCACCGGCTGGATGAAAAAGCCCTGCCGCGACTGCGAACACAAGGAAGAAGACCTCGGCGGCTGCCGCTGCCAAGCCTACCTGCTCGCCGGCGACGCCTATGCGACCGACCCGGTCTGCCCGCAAAGCCCGCACCATGAGATTGTCAGTACAGCGCTAGAAAACGCCGCAAAACCGGCACGCCAGGCACAACCATTAGTCTTTCGCGACCCCAAGGAAAGTCAGCGCCTGGCTCAAGTAAGTGCGATTCCGACTCATCGGCCAATCCGGCCGTTGGCCTAATGCGCGGAATCGGGCTGCAATCTGTCGCTTACCTGCCGTTCAGCCTTGGGAACCCTTGAACGGCTGCTTTCCTATTCAGCGAATACGAACTTCCGACCCACAAGAGACATTCATCGTTTTGATGTTCCTGCAGCAGCTTTCCGAGCGGAGCGGTCGTACAACGTGGAGTCTCACCGAGAACTCCTCGGCCAGAGCAGACTTCCATCCTTTATCGGAATCCAGCGGCTATTTGCCGATTAGCTGCCGCTCAGCCGTGGAAGGTCTTGAACGACAACTTTTCACGTGCGCCTGACCCGTTGCTGCCATCTCTGTGACTCAAGGAGCAATCGCGGCAGACTGGCATTAAGCAGCAAGGAAACAATGCATTACGTAGGCATCTACGTAGTCTAAGTTCTTGTATTGAAAAAGCGTTGTCAGGGTATACACAATCGAAAAAATGAGGGCTAAAACGGCTCAATTCGCTGAATCAGCAAGCGAGCATTAACGGCTTAGGCCAAGCTGCCAAAAATGACTGACAGCTTGGTCATTTTGAACATGTAAATAAAGCTAAACCTGTAATTAGTCGCTGCACTTGACACAATTTCGAGAAACTTTGGCGGCGTACAGTGCGCCGTCAGCTTCTTTCAGTACCTCATCGATTTTTCCCGGAATATCTATATCGTGCATTTCATCGCTTTTTCTGAACGAGGCAACGCCGATGCTGACAGTTATTTCTCGTGCTGTCCCGAAGGCGTCCAGCAAGCAAGCCGTTGACGTAACAGCAAGGCGAACCCGCTCAGCGAGGGATGCAGCTTCCTGCAACGAGGTTTCGGGCAATAGGATCAAGAACTCCTCGCCTCCCCAACGGCTAACAATATCCATGGAACGGCATGCCGACTTGATCCGTCTAGCAATTTCCCTCAGTGCCATATCGCCAGCACCATGCCCAAAGTTGTCATTGATCGATTTGAAGTGATCGATATCAATCAAGGCGACTGCCGATGTTCGTCCGTTGCGAAGTACCGTTGCGGCCATTCTTTTGAAGTGTTCTTGGCAAGCACGCCGCGATAGCAGGCCAGTCAGAGAATCGTAGAGCAAGTATTGCAATTCAACGGCCAGTGGCTCCGGGGCAAGAATGAGTACTTTTTCTCCCAGCCCGAGCAACCACCAGCGCAATTCCATCGTGTTCGGAACGCCCTCAGCTTTTACTTCGAACCAGCCGTCGACCGGCTCCGATACCGAAAAAGTGCCACGAAGTGCTCGCCCAAAATAGGTCCGATAGGTTGAGGCATCCAGTCGTAACTGGATGTCCAGCGTTTTCCCTCCGGACGATATGAAAGGTAAGCCGTGTTGCAAAAAATCATCGAGTGAAAATGGTTGCTTATCAGTTGCGTAATTTTTAGGTATTACCGTTGCCTCCTGGATACGATGTATCGCCAAGAGTCGGACATCCTGATAGCCCGAAAATTGCAATGCAGCGTAGAACACTTCGTCCCGTTCAATCAGGGCTAGAGGTCGGGCTTCCTTGCGCCGCTCCCCCTTTTCGCTGTGGTACAAAATTTCTAGATACTGGTTATTGAAGATGGCCGCAGAGACAACAGACAGCACTTCATCAGGCAATCGCGGAGGCTGGAGAACCCCTTGCCAAGTATCGATCCGGGCAACTTTGCTTTCAACCCATTCAGCCAGGCTGAGGATCATCGGCTAAAGCTTGCTGTGCCTCAACCAGTGCAGCGGCAAATTGAGCCAGCAAGGGCGAAGGAACGAATTCCCGAGCAAACTGTTTCACCAGCACAAACATTATTGCCTGAAGAGGCTCCATGGCATCTCTCTAAGAACGGAATTGACTGTGGGGCCATGCTTTCCCGGGAGACGAAATGCTGACGGGGTTTGGCTAAAGGATGAAACGATAACCATACCGATGACTTTTCGAAAGAAATTTCTCTGTCAAATATTGATGCAATTGGGATGACATAACCTGTCAGGCTGTGGGAGCATACTAGTCAAAATAGTCAAATCAGCTACAGATCATATTTTTGGCAAAACATCATGAGTCAATCCGGACACGACCTTCTCGCCTGGCGTCTTTGTGCCATCCTGCAGAAACTAAACCAGGGGGAGCGACTGGATATTGACCAACTGGCCGAGGACTTTGGCGTGCATCGGCGAACTATCCAGCGTGATCTGCTTGAGCGATTCGCCTTTCTTCCTCTGGAAAAAATCAACGGATTGTTTGCTCTGAGCCCTGCCTACCTCGGCCGCATCACCATCCAGGATATCGAGCGCTTCGCCGGTCTGGCCGGACTGAATGGGTTGTTTCCTGGCCTAGACACGCAGTTTATCCGCGAGCTGTTTGACAGCCGCTTGCAAGAAACGCTGGATATACACGGCGGCAATTACGAAAATCTGCAGCAAAGAATCGATGATTTTCGTGCCCTCCAGAGCGCTATCGGACAACGCCGCATGGTGCACTTCTGCTACCGCAAAGCGGATGGTGACAAATGGGTGGAAGTTGCTCCTTATCGCCTGATCAATCACACCGGAATCTGGTATCTCGCCGCCGCTGACCGTGGACAGCCAAAGGCCTACGCCTTCGGCAAAATCAGCGCCCTCACCTGCCTTGGCACGAACTACACGACCGACCCTGATATTGACTCGATGCTCGATCAAGAAGACAGCATCTGGCTCAATGAAAAGAAAACCGAAGTCGTTCTCACAGTAGCTCCCGCCGCCGCCATTTATTTCCGCCGCCGCAAGCTCGTTGCCCAGCAAATCATCGAGAAGGAACTTGAAAACGGCGGGCTGATCGTTTCCGGCAAATTTGCTCATCCCAACCAGATCCTGCCCATCGTCCGCTACTGGATTCCGCTCGTGCGCATCGTCAGTCCGGAGGATTGGCAGGGTGAGATGGAGCGGCAACTGCAGGCTTACCTGAACACCTGACGCAAGGAGCAAAGATGCCTATCAAGCCCCAAGCAATGCAATACCAATGCCGCCAATGCGGCTGGAAGACCTTGTATGCACCATCATCCGATGCACTGACCACATTGCCACCGGAACAATGCGAAAAATGCGGTAGTGACGCACTCGAAGCAACGCCAGCCAGCATGCTGGATAAACTGAGTACGACGTTCTCGATGCTGATAGGTCGTTTCTAAGTCACCGCCCGCCAGAACCAGCACTTAGAGCTATACATCCTGCCGCCAAAAAGATTAGAAAAATACGTGACGACCAATTCCATATAAGGCTGAAAAACAAATGATCAATACCGACATCTCAATTTTGATAGATCAAAAGGAAACTCTGTGCCGGGAGGCTGATTTGATTATCACCCCATCATCTCGCTCAGATAAGCCCGTCATTGCCGCCTGCGGATTGGTCAATGCCGGGAAAAGCTATCTTCTGAACATGCTTACAGAGCATATTGATGACGATTTTTTTCCCGTTGCAGATCAACGGGAAACTGCTCGAATCAAGTCGCTTGAGACGGATACATATATCTACGTTGATACCCCGGGTCTTGATGCCAGCAATGAGGATACCAGGGAAGCCATGACCGGCATTGACCAGGCCGATATCGTTCTTTTTGTTCACCAGCCACAGGGGGAGCTTGAGGAAAACGAAAAGGAATTTCTGTGCCGCCTCAAGCAATCATTCGGAGAGTTTGCCGAGAAAAACATCATTCTGGTCTTAAGCAAGGCAGACAAGGAAGGGCAGGAGAAAATTGACGAGATTGCAGACAAGGTGCAACAGCAATGCCTCGAATTTCTGAACTTTTCGCCAAGAATATTCAAGGTATCCGGCCAGCGTTTCAAAAGCGGTACCCAACAGCAAAAGGATGGCCTGATCCGACATAGCCACATCAACGACCTCGCCAACCATGTCAAAACCGTTGCCGATGACAGTGCAGACATACGTGATACCAGAACGATACAGACCATTGATGCACTGCTGGAGAGGATCGAACTGACTGAAGCAAGCCTAGAACACTACCGCGTAAAAGCCCAAAAGGAACTCCACGAGAGTTTCGGCCCTTTCAATCGGCTAATCGATACTCTTCGTAGCACTATTGAAAACTTCCAAACCCAATACAAAAACATTTAATGGAGCAAAAAATGCCACTTCCTCTCTTATGGCTAGTCGGTGCGGCAGCTGCTAGTGTCGCTGGGTATGCAGCAAAAAAAATGATGGAAGACGACGACTCATCCGGCGGCCGCGATGACTACTCTTCTTATGAAGAAGAGCGTCGCCGACAGGAAAAAGCTGAAAAAAAAACCAGAAAGGCAGAAGAAAAAAGGAAAAAAGAACTTCTGGAAACTGAGTTCGCCAACACTGGCGAAAAGTATCGCCACGACATTAGCTGCGCGCTAAACAATATTGTCTCCTTGAATTTTGAGAAAACATCGGGGTTTTGTCGCACCCTTGTTGGTGAATCTCAAGCAGGCTCCGAGCAACAGATTTCGTGGGCCAATAATTACTGCACGACGGAAATCAAGCAGAACCTTTCGTTCTTAGCCGAGAGCTATGCGGTCGAGATATTGCCGGCCGCGCAATTCAAGAAGCACAGAGAGGCAATCGATGACTCCATGTCATCGATCGAGGAGCTAATGCATGTGAAACAGGCTTTAGCTATGCGGAAAAGACAATTAAAAAAGGTCGCCAACTAAAATGCCAATCTGTCGCCAAGAGTTGCTTCATTCCTTTGAAAAACTCGAAACTCAGTTCAGTCAAGCACTAACTGAAGCCAAACTGCAGGATGACGAATTCGAGAGTATCCGCACAACCTTTCAGCAACGGCTCACCGACAGGTTGCACGAAGCACGCGGAAAACTTCCCAGCAACAACCCTTTGACAGAAAACATCAAGGGTTTCATTTCTTTGATAGGCAAAACCAACGAAACTTGGGACAGGAAAATCTCAAGCCGCAACAAGGGCCTTGAATTCCGCGCCGGCTTTAATGATTCGCTACTTATTTTCGTCTACGGCAAGGTCAAATCGTGCAAGAGCTCCTTGGGCAATTACATGGCCTGGGGCAATACCGACCCGAAGGATATCGAAAAAACAAAAATTCCGGCTTTCCTTCTGCCCAAGTATTTCTCACACGACAACAGTGGCGTCATAGGTGGAGATGCGCCTAAGGAAGCGGAACAACAGCTCGAATTCCGCGTCGGCGCAACGGAAGCAACCAGTACCATCCAGGGATTTAAGCTCTCTGGGTTAACTTGGGTCGACTCGCCCGGTCTCCATTCGGTCAACAAAGAAAATGGACAACTGGCGAAAGAGTATGTGGACCATGCTGACCTGATTCTTTACACCATGAAATCTGACGCCCCCGGGCGTGCTAGCGATCTGGCAGAAATCAAAGAGCTTGTCAGAAAAGACAAGAAAATACTATTGCTTCTGACGGGTAGTGATGATGTCGTCGAAGAATGGGATGAAGAAACAGAAAAGCCCGTCCGCACTATTGTCATGAAGGACAAGGAACGTTGCGCCAAACAGCAGGCTCACGTGCGCGAAGAGTTGAACAAGCTGGATTTATCGGAAACCAGTAACATCCACATCGTCTCATTCTCGGCTCGCTACGCCCAATTAAATGAGGAGGATGCCCAAGCCCTTACAGACAGCGGTATGGGGGAGCTGTTCGGCACTATCGGGGGACTAATAAATGCCGAAGGAGTCAGGCTCAAGCAACAAGTGCCGATGACCAATTTTCGTAAGTTTCTCGAAGACTGCACGGAAGACCTGAAGCCCTATCGTCAGCTCATTCAGAATTTCGAAACGCCCATGGGTGAAATTCAAAAAAACATCCCAAGAGCGGTCAAGCAGGTAATTCGCGTCGCACAAGAAAACATCCGCAATGAAATTCACCATCAATTCGAGACGCTCGAAAAAAACCGAAACAACCGGGAAAGTACGCAAAGAAGCATTAAAAAAATGCAAGAGCAACTCGGCAAAAAACTGCAAAGCCTAATCGAAGATAGCTTGGCGCAAGTCTTTGCTGAAGTCATGTTGGATTTACGAAAATCGGTTATCAATACTTATCAAACCAGTAGCTTGGTCAAACTCCCTGAGTTTGCAATCGAAACCGCTGAGGAGGAAATTCCGGTCAGCGTCAGCGGGGGAACGCGCAAGCGTAATGGCGGCCTTGGAAGTTTGATCGGTGCGGGTTTGGGTTTCATGCTTGCCGGGCCAATTGGCATGGCAGCAGGTGCGGCTCTTGGTGGTGCGGGCGGTGCAATGACAGGGAGCGACACAGCGGTGGAGACTCGGACTATTGAAATCCCTTTAGGCGACAACCTCCAAGCTATCAAGCAATCGGCAATGAACGCATGCATGGATGGACTTGAAGAAACGATCAATGCACAAGCAGAAACCCTGCTTACCACCCTAATCAACGATGCCCAGCGATTGATCGGAGATTTGGTGAGCGAAATTGCAACCATCGAAATGTCGCTGCAAAACCTGATCGACGAAACCCAAAAAAGACTGAACTACATTTGAGGCATACACCACCATGAGCATAAACGCTGCAAAATTGTTTGGGGCCTACGATGAAATGCAAAATCTGCTTGCTACCAAACCACTGTTGGAAAGCGAATTCAGCAACATCAAACCTGCTTTTGAAGCCAAGAAAGCCGAACCGGATGCCTCAATCATGGTGTACGGTGTGTATAACGCAGGCAAAAGCACTCTGATCAATGCCCTGATCGGCAAGGAAGCTGCTGCTGTCGACGACGTACCGACAACCGATTCGGTTGCTACATACGTTTGGCAGCAATTCCGTATTCTGGATACTCCAGGTATCGATGCCCCCATCGAACACGAAAATGTCACCAATAGTCAGTTGCTAAAAGCGGATGCGATCATTTTTGTCGTTAACCCGATCGGAGTTGCCGAAGAAGAAAAAACGCTAAGCACATTGATCGAATTGGTCAAAGAGAGAAAACAGGTCTTCCTGGTTTTCAACGAGAAAGATGCCCTAAGCGAAACGGACTACATCAAGCTCAAGGATCAAACTCGCCAACGCTTGCAAAAACTAGCCACGGAGCACGGACTCACAGAGGTACTCAAAGATATTCCGATCCTCAAGGTCAATGCAAAACGAGCATTCCAAAGCCGTACAGAAAAAATGGCCCATTGGGAAAAGCTATTTGCCAGTAGCGGCGTCCCTGAGTTCGAAGCTGACCTTCTGAATTTTTTAGAAGGCATCTCCCACGACGATGTTTATGGTCGATTAAAAGAAAAACTGGGAACGTTTTCAGAGCAATACATACAAGCACTCAAGGGCCTTTCAAGTGCCGATTTAGTGAAAAAATATGGCACGCTTCTGAAACAAACCGAAGTACAAAAACATAAAACAAGGAAGGAAATCCACCAGGAAATTTCCCGCTGCCGCCAAACAATTTACGAGAGCAGCAAGGCGCTGCTCAGAAATTCTCCGACAAGTAGCCAGAACGCCATTGAGGTATTGTTTCAGCAAAAAGGACACCACATTTCGATGGCCCTTGAGAATGAACTTACCGTCTTCGTGCACGAAATCCAAGATGACATCGAGGAGCTTCAGGCCGCTTTGCCCTCGATTGATCTGGGTGAGCAAAAAATCATAATCTCCGAACAAACGGCTGTGGGCGTTGTGCAGGAGAAACCTACCAGCACGGGAAATGCTCCATCGACTTCTACCGTTTCTCCTGACACAGTGGCCCAGATGGCGACCCATATTGCTGCACTGGTTCAGCCTGGCCATATCATCGACGCACTGAAGCTGACCAAGGATTGGCTCCCAAGCCTTATGAAAGGAATTGGCCCCAAGACTATGGAAAAAATTGCTGGCGGCATCCTAACAAAAGTGCCGTACATCAGCCCAACCATCACTGTCGTGATGGGATTGTGGGATATTTTTTCCGGCGACTCCGACGCAAAACAGCTCGAACGGCAAATTGACGAACAAAATCAGCAACGCGAACGTGCCCTGCAAGAAATCGACGATCTCGCCCGAAAGCTGGCCAACGATTTTGAGTCAACAACAACAGCCGCCATCACACCGTCGATCGATACTTTCTTTGCCAACATCTCGATGCAGATTGATGCGTTGCGCGAAGGCTTTAGCAACGAAGATCGCGCCAACAGCGAAATAATGGAAAAGGCTTCTGCAATCCAGCAACGTATTCTTGCTGCCTAAACGTGATATCTCCCAATCCCTGTCATCGTCACTCCGTGGCTGGGATGCGCTTTTCTCAATTGTCATGCAAAAACAATCTTTCTCTGCCTTACAGGCACTTTCCCAGACAAGAGGGAAGACGGTCGATGTATGCGTTCAGATCGCTATCAAAAATGTCTTTTGATTTCACCGAAATGCTTGGAAAAATTGCCCAAGGCACGCTGGAGGAATTCAGAAGCAACCCGGCTGGTTATGTTCGTAAATTCACCGACACATCAATTGGTGTGCCACCACTGTTGGAAAATCTCGCAGGGAGTGGCCTTGCCAGCACTCCCAAATTTTCTCCTGTACCCGGCAGCGTCGTTTACACCGACTTGATTCCCAACTATATGCAGCATTCCGGCATTTACGTCGGAGACAACCGGATCGTTGAGTTGAACAGTGAAGGAAATATCTGTCTGGTCACACCTGATCAATTTATCAGTGGTGGACTTGGCTTACGAATTCGGGTGTCGAGCAGCAACGGTAAAGCAGTCGGATCCTCAATCGTTGCCGAGCGCGCCCTCGCACAAGTCGGCAAACGAGAGGAATACCATTTATTGCTGAATAATTGCCACAAATTTACCTCGGGTTGTCTGACTGGCATTTTCACCAATCCGAACAACCTGCTGCGGATGTTAAAACTCTCGGCCAACATAAACTTGGGAGCGACTGATTGGGAGGCATGGCAGTTTTAGAGGCTGTTTACGCCCATTTTTATGTTATTTGATCCAGAAAAAACAGCCTATAGCACTGAACTTTATTGCATGCCAATCATCGACGAACCCAACCTGCATATACACGCCATCGGCCAACGCGCGGAATCTCGCGTACTGAGCGCACTTTCAACCCTCCCCGCTCCTTGGCAGTTTTTTTCCACGGTGGAATGGCGCCTGTTGCAGCGTGAAGGCGAAAGTATTGGTGAGGCGGATGTGGTGGTTTTTCATCCTACGCATGGATTGGTGGTATTCGAAATCAAGGCTGGAGAAATCGGGGTACGTAACGGCAGTTGGTATTACGGGTCCGGATTGCCGATGAAGCAGTCACCGATGGCGCAAGCACGGCGCAATCGCTACGCACTGCAGGAAAAACTCCGGCAACGCCTGAGAGCAGGCGCGGATACCCTGATGGTGACGCATGCCGTCTGGTTTCCCGAGATAAGCTGGAAGGCTGCAGCGCCGATAGAAATCCCTTCGCGGCATTTTCTGCTTGACCGCAACGCATTGAAAAATCCGGAATCTGCTTTGTTCGCGCTGTTGCGTGAGGCGGCACCCAACGGCCCGGCGTGGAGCCGTAGCCAGCAACAAGCTTTGAAGGAGTTGCTCGCACCGGATTGCCATTTGCTGGTGCCGCTATCGGTGCAGGTTGATAGCACGCTGGAAACACTCCATCAGGCAACCGAGCAGCAAATGTCCGTATTACGAATGTTGCGCAGTCAGTCACGTTTATTGGTCGAAGGCGGCGCGGGTACGGGGAAGACGCTGCTCGCCTGCATGTTGGCGCGCGAACATGCGGCACAGGGCAAATCTGTTTTGGTCACCTGTTTCAATAAGCAACTGGCCAACCATCTAGCCGCTTGTCTGGCCGATTGTAATGAAGTGCAGGTCACCAATTTTCATGAACTTGTGCACCAGATGGCAACACATGCTGGCTTGCCTTACGAGATCATCGACAACCCGGAGCAACGCGCCCGCTTCTTCCGCGAAGGTGCCGCAGAATTGTTGCTCAACGCCAGCGAGTTGTTGAGTGTCCGTTTTGACACCTTGATCGTCGACG
>DAIMCQ010000142.1:0-10489 GCA_036726285.1 Azonexus sp. | reverse complement strand
CCGCCTTGTTGAAGGAATTATCGAGTTTGCGGGATCGCGACTCGAAAGAGGCGCTTCAGCGTGCTGATTTAATTCAGCAGCAAATTCAGGTTTTGCAGGCCCGTATTGCGCAACTGCAGAAACAGCAAGCCGATGAGGCCGCTGCAAAAACTGCAACGGCACCAGCAAGCGCGTCTACCGGCCCGCGCAGTGAGACGCTGGGCAATGAAGTGGACGTTTTTGCCTGAATTCAATCAGCCGCGTGGATGATGAATGGCGTGCAGGTTTTTCAGCCGCTCGCGGGCGACGTGGGTGTAGATCTGGGTGGTCGAGATGTCGGCGTGGCCGAGCAGCAGCTGGACGACGCGCAGGTCGGCGCCGTGGTTGAGCAGGTGCGTCGCGAAGGCGTGGCGCAGCACGTGCGGTGACAGCTTGGCCGGGTCGATGGCGGCCTGCAAGGCGTAGCGCTTGATCAGCTGCCAGAAGGCCTGGCGGGTCATCGGGCCGCCTCGGGCGGTGACGAACAGCGCTTCGCTGAGCTGTCCCTTGAGAATTTCGGGCCGGGCCTCGGTGAGATAACGGCCGATCCAGTCGATGGCCAGTTCGCCGAGCGGCACCAGCCTCTCCTTGCTGCCCTTGCCAATGGCGCGCAGCACGTTGTCGTTGAAGCTGATCTCGTGGATTTTCAGGTTGACCAGTTCCGAAACGCGCAAGCCGGTGGCGTAGAGGGTCTCCAGCATGGCGCGGTCGCGCAGGCCGAGTGGGGTGTCGAGATCGGGGGTGGCGAGCAGGTTGTCGACCTGCTTTTCCGACATGACCTTGGGCAGGCGGGATGGTCGGGCCGGGTTGAGCAACTTCAGGGTCGGATCGACAACGATGCGGCCGCGTCCCAGTTGCCAGCGGTAGAAACGACGCAGTGTGGACAGGTAGCGCGATTGCGAGGTCGCACGGGTATTACGCGATAGGTGGGCGATAAAGGCGGTTAGCGTCGTTTCGCGCAGATCGAGCAGGCTTTCGTGGCCGTGTTCGGCCAGCCAGACGGCCAGGCGGCCGAGGTCGGAGCGATAGCTGTCGAGCGTCGATTTGGCCAGGCCGTCTTCCAGCCACAGCGCATCGCAGAAGTTGTCGATCTCGCCGAGGTCAGCGGGGCGCAGCGGCAAAGTTGCAGTTTTCATGGCGGAGCAGCCAGCGCTTGATGTCGAGCAGGAAGCCGTCGCCGTGCTGGCTGAATCCGCCCAACTGCCCGCCGGCGGCAACCACGCGGTGGCAGGGGACGACCAGCGGATAGGGGTTGCGGCCGCAGGCCTGGCCGACGGCCCGTGGCGCGCTGCGGATGTTTTTGGCGACCTGGCCATAGGTCCAGGCCTGGCCGAGCGGAATCTGCTCGATCTGGGCCCAGACCTTGCGCTGGAAAAAGGTGCCGGCCGGGCGCAAGGGCAGGCCGAAGGCGAAGGCCGGGTCGCGCAGATAGGCGTTCAATTGCCGGACGGCTTCGGCGGCGAGCAGTGAAGACGGTTCTTGCGCGGCTTGCGGCGGCAGATAGTCGATGCCGATGATTTCGTCGGCATCGCAACGCACGCCCAGTGCAAAACCGGGGGCGGCGACGATGGCCTGGTAGTGGGCTACGGCCTGACTGGACATGTCCGGGCCGGTCTAGAAGGCCGAAATGCCGGTCTGGGCCCGGCCGAGGATCAGCGCGTGGATGTCGTGCGTGCCTTCGTAGGTATTCACCACTTCCAGGTTGACCAGGTGGCGGGCGATACCGAATTCGTCGGAAATGCCGTTGCCGCCCAGCATGTCTCGCGCCGTGCGGGCAATGTCGAGGGCCTTGCCGCAGGAATTGCGTTTCATCAGCGAAGTGATTTCCGGCGTCGCGCTGCCGTCGTCCTTCATCCGGCCCAGGCGCAGGCAGCCCTGGATGCCGAGCGTGATTTCGGTCTGCATGTCGGCCAGCTTTTTCTGCACCAGTTGGTTGGCGGCGAGCGGCCGGTCGAACTGCTTGCGGTCGAGCGTGTATTGGCGGGCGGTGTGCCAGCAGAATTCGGCCGCACCCAGCGCGCCCCAGGCGATGCCATAGCGGGCCGAGTCGAGGCAGGTGAACGGACCTTTGAGACCGGCGGCGTTCGGCAACTGGTTCTCGCTGGGCACGAAGACTTCGTCCATGACGATTTCGCCGGTGATCGAGGCGCGCAGGCCGACCTTGCCGTGAATCGCCGGGGCGCTCAAGCCGGCCATTCCGTTTTCGAGAATGAAGCCGCGGATGACGTTTTCGTCGTCCTTGGCCCAGACCACGAAAATGTCGGCGATCGGCGAATTGGTGATCCACATCTTGCTGCCCGACAGCTTCCAGCCGCCGGGCACGCGGCGGGCGCGGGTGGACAGGCTGGCCGGGTCGGAACCGGAGTTCGGTTCGGTCAGGCCGAAGCAGCCGATCGTCTTGCCGCTGGCCAGGCCGGGCAGGTATTGCTGGCGCTGTGCTTCGCTGCCGAACACGAAGATCGGCACCATGACCAGCGAAGACTGGACGCTCATCATCGAGCGATAGCCGGAGTCGACGTACTCGATCTCGCGGGCAATCAGGCCGTAGGAGACGTAATTCAGGCCGGCACCGCCATAGGCCGGCGGCAGGGTGCAGCCGAGCAGACCCATGTCGCCCATCTCGCGGAAGATGGCTGGATCGGTCTGCTCGTTGCGGAAGGCGTCGCGCACCCGCGGGGCCAGCTGGCGCCGGGCGAAGTCGCGGGCGGCATCGCGCACGATGCGTTCGTCGGCCGCCAGCTGCGAATCGAGCCGCAGCGGGTCGGGCCAGTCGAAATTCGGACGGCTCATTTACCGAAGAAACGGCGGAACCAGCCGACGATTTCTTCTTTGTCCTTCTCCGGTTCGTGTTCCTTGACGACGCCTTGCATGTTGGCTTTTACCGCTGCCACGTAGTCGGCATCGTCGCGCTTGATGTGATTGACCAGCCAGCGGGCCAGCATGGCATGCAGCTCCTCGGCCACGTCATCGCCGAGGTTGATCCGCTCCTGGTATTCCGAAACCTTGCGGGCGAACAGTTCATGCACTTTCTTGTGCGGTTTGCAGTACTGGTAGCCGGCTTCTTCCTGCAAGCTTTCCTCGAAGGCGAAATGCGACAGGGTGTAGTCCACGCAATCGTCGATCACTGCCTTGATCTTGGTTTGGTCGCCGAGAACCTGGGCGGCTTCCAGGTCGTTGATGAAATCGACAATGCGTCTATGTTGCTGGTCAATGACGTCGATGCCGGTGTTCAGGTCCGCGCTCCATACGATGCTCATGTTGTTCTCTCCCAAAAAAAATGAATTTGCTGCCTAGCCGCGGACATGACCGTCGCCCAAGACCACCCATTTCTGGCTGGTCAGTCCTTCCAGGCCGACCGGGCCGCGCGCATGGATCTTGTCGGTCGAAATGCCGATTTCGGCGCCCAGGCCATATTCGAAACCATCGGCAAAACGTGTCGAGGCATTGATCATGACCGAGGCCGAGTCGACTTCACGCAGGAAACGCATCGCCTTCGGATGGTTGTCGGTAACGATGGCTTCGGTGTGGCCGGACGAATACTGGTTGATGTGGGCAATCGCCTCGTCGATGCCGGACACCACCTTGACCGAGATGATCGGCGCCAGGTATTCGGTGTAGTAATCCTCTTCCGTGGCGGCCACTACATTCGGCACGATGGCCTGCGTTTCCGCACAGCCGCGGATCTCGACGCCCTTGGCGGTGAGCATGGCGGCGATCGGCGGCAGCAGCATGGCGGCGACGCTGCGGTCGACCAGCAGCGACTCGGCGGTGTTGCAGGTACCGTAGCGCTGGGTCTTGGCGTTTTCGACAATCTTCAGCGCCTTGTTGGGATCGGCTTCCTCTTCCAGGTACACGTGGCAGTTGCCGTCCAGGTGCTGGATCATCGGCACACGCGACTCGGCCAGCAGGCGTGCGATCAGGCCCTTGCCGCCGCGCGGTACGATGACGTCGACGAATTCGCGCAGGGTGATCAGCTCGCCGACGGCAGCGCGATCGGTGGTATCGATGACCTGGACGCTGTCGGCCGGCAGGCCGGCGGCAAGCAAGGCTTCATGGACCAGTGCGGCAATGGCGCGGTTACAGTTGATGGCTTCCGAGCCGCCACGCAGGATCGCCGCGTTGCCGGATTTCAGGCACAGCGCGGCGGCGTCGGCCGTGACGTTGGGGCGGGCTTCGTAAATGATGCCGATGACGCCGAGCGGCACGCGCATCTTGCCGACCTGGATGCCGGTCGGGCGGTACTTGATGTCGGTCATTTCGCCGATCGGATCGGGCAGCTTGGCAACCTGCTCGACACCTTCCGCCATGTTGTCGACACCTTTTTCGGTCAGCGCCAAGCGGTCGAGCATCGCCGGTTCGAGGCCGGCAGCGCGGGCGGCATCCAGGTCCAATGCGTTGGCGGCAATCAGCGCGGCCTTGTCGCGGCGGATGGCGGCGGCCAGCTGCAGCAGTGCATTGTTCTTTTCGGCGGTAGTGGCACCGGCCAGGCGGCGCGAGGCAGCACGGGCGCGGCGGCCGACGTTCTGCATGTATTCCTTGATGTCCATGATCTTCCGGAAACTGGGCAAAGAAACATTATAGCGACGGAGTGACAGCTTAAAGCAGTGGCAAGTGCCGAGAAATTTAGGGGGAACTTCCGGAACCGGGTAAACTCTTATCCGCAACCACAACAGGGCTTTCCATCGAGGACGAGATGGCCGAAAAATTGATACTGCCGACTGAAGTCAAAGTCTGCGCCACATGCAGCTACTGGGATGGCGAACGCCAGGTAGATGCGGACATGAAATTGGTCGTTGTTTCCGAAGAGTGCCAGGGTGAGTGCCTGGTCCAGGAGACGCAAAAGCCCGGACTGCACGATGTCCGCAAGGAATGCGCCTGCATCTGGGAAGACCTCGAACCCGATCGGGTCGAGGGGGATGAAAAAGCGGCCTAGGTCGTCGCGACTGCAGCCTGTCGCCACAGGCTGCAGTTTCGGCCGCTGGCCTTGGCTTGATAAAGCGCCGCGTCGGCTGCCAGGAAAAACTGGGGATCGATTTCTCCGCCGCATGGCTGGACGGTAATGCCGCCCAGGCTGATCGTGATGAATGGCGATACGGCGGAGGCGGGGTGGGGCAAGCGCAGACCTTCGATACTCGAGCGGATTTCCTCGCCCAGTTGCGAGGCGGCGTTGCCCGAGGAGTTGGGCAGTAGCAGGATGAACTCTTCGCCACCGTAGCGAGCGATCAGATCACCCGGGCGCCGAACGAATTCACTTAGTTTTTTGGCGATCAGCCGCAAAACCCGATCGCCTTCGGCGTGACCGAGATGGTCGTTATAGGCCTTGAAATGGTCGACGTCGATAATGGCCAGTGACAGCGGGCTGCGCGTGCGCGAACAGCGCCGCCATTCGTTTTCCAGGGCTTCGTCGTAACGCCGCCGGTTGGCGATTTCAGTCAGGCTGTCGATCTTCGCCAGGTTTTCCAGCAGGTGGCGATGGTGGCAGGACTGCAGATGGTTGCGCACCCGCTTGCGGACGATCGACGGGTGAAACGGCTTGGTGATGTAGTCGACTGCGCCCAGGTCCAGACCGCGCTCCTCATCGGCCGTCGAATCGAGGGCCGAAATGAAGATCACCGGGATCTGCCGCGTCGCATCGTCGGACTTCAAGGCCTGGATCACGTCGTAGCCGTTGATGTCGGGCATCATCACGTCGAGCAGAATCAGGTCGGGTTGCAATTCATGGGCGCGTTCGAGGGCCTGGAGGCCATTCTTGGCCAGGGCGATACGGCAGTCGTCGATCAATAGCTCGGCCAGCAGAGTGCGGTTCTGCTTTTCATCATCGACAACCAGTACGGTTTGCTGCGCGCTCATTTTCGATCGGTTTCTGTTGCCAGGTTGAGTTGCTGCAGTTTGTCCAGGGCTTGCTCGTATTCGACGTCCTCGATCAGGGCCTTGATTTCTTCAAGCTGGGCAGACAGGTCGGCAGCGCCGGCCTGCTGGCTGGCCAAGGCTGCCTTGAGTTTGCCGAGCTGCGTTTCGCTACCGGCATCGGCATTGCGCAGCATTTGCACCAGTTGACCATAAATCAAGTCGATATCGCCGGCCGGCACGTTTTCCATGCCAGCCGGGTTTAAGGGTAATGGAGGAAGATCGGCAAGTCCATCGTCGACTTGTCGCCATTCGATGGCGAGTTGATCGATCAGCGTGGCAAGCCGGCTGCTGTCAGGGCCTTCATCGGCCAGGGATTGCTCCAGCAGGCGAGCCCGCTCGCTCAGTTTGCCTGCGCCCAGCGAGGCGGCGACCGATTTCAGCGAATGCGCCAGGCGGCGCGCTTCGAACGGGCGCAGGCCCAACTCGTTGCGGATGCGTTCTGGCATGCCGGCAAAATCGCGGTGAAAGGCGTGCAAGGACTTGAGATAGAGCTCCGGGCGCTGCAGATGCATGCCGAGGCCGATTTCGCAGTCGATGCCGGGGAGTGTTGGCCAGTCGGCCGGAAGCGGAAGTGAAGCGCTTGCCTGGGGGCTGTTCTGATCGCCGGCCGCCGGCACCCAGCGCGAGAGGGCGGCATAAAGCAAGGCCGGCTTGATCGGCTTGGTCAGGTGTTCGTTCATGCCCGCCTGTCGGGTTTGCTCCTGGTCCTCGTTGGTGGCGTGGGCCGTCATGGCGATGATCGGCAACTGCCGCCAGCGAGGATTGGCGCGGATATGCCGCGTCGCACTCAGGCCATCCATCACGGGCATCTGGATATCCATCAGGACCGCCTGGAAATCCTCCCGGTCGAGCCGGTCGAGTGCTTCCTGGCCATTGGTGGCGACCTCGACACTGAGGCCGACTTTTTGCAGCAGGGCGATGGCGATGGTGCGATTGATAGGAATGTCCTCGACCAGCAACACGCGTTCTCCAGCCCAGCGCGGCAGTGCCGCCGGTTTGGCCGGCTCGCCGCCGGGCGGGTTGCCATCGATCTGGTGAGCGCGCTGGAAGCAGGCTGTGAAACTGAACGTGCTGCCTTGTCCTGGCGTGCTTTGCAGGCTGATGCTGCCCGCCATTAGCTCGATCAATTGGCGACAGATGGTCAGGCCGAGGCCGGTGCCGCCAAAGCGACGGGTGATGCTGCTGTCGGCCTGGGTAAAGGGGGCGAACAGCGTGGCCTGCTGTTGCGGTGGAATGCCGATGCCGGTGTCGCGTACGGCGAAGGCGAGGCGGAGTCCGTGTTCCGGCAGCTCCGATTCGAGCTTGATGCTGACTTCGATTTCACCTTGCGGGGTAAATTTGATGGCGTTGCCAACCAGGTTGATCAGGATTTGTCCCAGCCGCAACGGGTCGCCGATCAGCGTGGACGGCACGTCGCTGGCGCAGATGAAGCGCAGGCTGACGCCCTGGCTCTGCGCCTTGGCATTGAACAGGTTGCCAACCGATTGCAGCACCTGGCTGAGCGTGAAAGGCGACTTTTCCAGTTCCAGTCCGCCGGCCTCGATCTTCGAATAATCGAGGATGTCGTTGATGATGCCGAGCAGGGCGTCCGAGGACTGCATGACCTGCTCCAGGTGCTCGCGCTGTTGCGGCGCGAGCGGGGTTTCGAGAACCATGCGGCTGAGGCCGATGATGGCATGCATCGGGGTCCGGATTTCATGGCTCATCCGGGCCAGAAAGTCCGATTTCGCCTGGTTGGCGTGACGCGCCTCGGCGATCGCATCCTGCAAGGCCCGGGTTCGTTCATCCACCATGCGTTCGAGCGAGGCCCGGTAGCGGCTGAGTTCCTGATCGCGTCCCTGCAGCGTGTCGAGCATGCGGTTGAAGCCCTGGCCGAGGCGACCGATTTCGTCATGGCTGTCGATGCTCACCCGTTGATCCAGGCTGGCCTGGGACGAGACGCGCTTGACCAGGTTGTCGAGATTTTCCAGTGGCCGCGTCAGCTTGCCGACGACATAGCGGGTCAGGGCCAGCGAGACCAGTAGCGCGATCAGCAGCAGGGCGCTGGTCTCGGCAACCGTCCGCTGCATGGTTTGCCGGTACTGTTCGAGCGAGACCAGCAACTCGATGCGACCGGCGGCTTTTTCCTGGCCAAGCAGCTGTATCGCTTCGCGGATGATCAGGTGCGTATCGGTAAATTCGATACTTTTCTCGCCGGCCGGAATTTTGTGCTCGCCGGCCGGGCCACGCCGATAACGGGCAAGGACAGTGCCGTCGGCGAGTACGGCGATACCGACTTCGACCGCCGGATTGACGGTCAGGGAAGAGAGCAGGCGTTCCGCTTCGAAGCGGTCGAGAAAGGCGATGGCAGCCTGGGAGTTGGTTGCCAGCAGGCGTGCCTGGGCTGTCATCGATTCGGCCAGCTGAGCCTGCAGCAAGCGCTTTTGCTGGTGAAAGACAAGCAGGTAAACCAGGCTGATGATGATCAGCAGCAGCGAGAACGAAAGCAGCACCAGCTTGTTGCGGATGCTTGGGGTGGGCAGCAGCCAGCGATGCAGCAGATAGGCCAGGCGTTTCATTGTTCGATCATCCGGGCCAGGCGAAGCAGTTGGGCATTGAAGCCGAAACCCTTCCTTTGCGCCGTTCGGCGATTGATCACGATGCTGACTCGCTCGCCGTCGAGCGGCAACTCGATCATGCCGCCGGCTCGGGCGAATCCGACAATATCGGAGACGGTAACGATGCGTCGCCCCTCGGTCCGGCTGAGCCAGCTGTCCAGGTTGGCGGTTTCGGAGCGGCTGATGAAGAGCAGGTGGCAGCCATTGGTCTCGCTGGGGCCGAGGCGGATTTCGACATTGCCGATTCCCTCGTTCAGTTGCGCGATGCTGTTGCCGAACGGGTTTTTTCCCACCACGCAGAGCACCAGTGGCATCGGCGGCTTTTCGTCGGCCGGCCAATAGACGAATTGCGAGAGGCGGTAGAACAGCACCGCTTTCATGCCGTATTCCGAAACGTCCTGGGCCGCCGCCGGCCAAGGCAGCACGGCAAGCAGGCCGGTCCACAGCGCGATGCCCCTGAACAGTCGGCGGCAAAGTGACGGCAGCAGTCGCATGGCGCGGCTCAGAACCGGTACTGCAGGGTGGCCATGTAGCTGCGCGGTTGTTGCGGGACGGCCAGCATGGTCGTGCTCGACGAGCCGTGGGCGGCGTAATAGCGCTCATCAAACACGTTGTAGATGTCGAAGTACATCGACAGGCGCTCGCCGGCCAGCTTGTGGAAACCGAAATGCAGGCTGGCCACGGTGTGGGCATCGACTTTCAGGCGCTCGCCGGGGACCAGGGCGTTTTTGCGACCGGTATTGGTTTCGCTGACCCACTGCATTCTGGGGGTGACGGTGAACCAGTCCTGGTAGCGAAAAGTCGTGCCGAGTTTGACTTTATGGGTGGCGATATAGGTTTGGTCCCACTCGATATCGTCGAGCGAATCCAGCACCGTACCTTTGATGTAACTGTAGCTGCCCCACAGATCGGCGGTCCAGGCACCGCCGAGATGAACCTGCCACTGCGGGATCAGGTCGAGTCCGTGGTACTGGTCGCGACCGGCGTTCTGCTTGGCGGTCGTCTTGGAGAGCACGGCACCGGGAATGTACTGGGTCGATACCACCTCGTCGCGAGTGACGATGATGTCGGTCACTTTCGAGTGATAGAGGCTGGTGACCAGGTTGAAATTTTTCATCGGTCGCCAATCCCAGGTCAGCGACAGGCTTTTCGACTTCTCGGGCTGCAGCGACATGTTGGTGGCGCGGAAGTTCTTGCCGATATAGCGGCCGCTCGCATCGGTGCTGCCGTCGAACGAGCCGAAGGCGCCCAGCGTTTCGTCCGGGGCCGGGGCGCGGAAGGCCTCGCCGTAAAGCAGTTTCAGGTAATTGCCGGGCAGCGGTTGCCAGACCACGCCGATACGCGGGTTGAGGCTGTTGCCATAGGTCGAGTACCAATCGTCGCGCAGGCCGATGGTGGAGGAGAAGGTCGGTGTCCATTGCGCCTGCCATTGCAGGTAGCCGGACCAGCTGTAGTGGCTGCTCTGAAACAGGCGTAGCGGCAGCTTGGTGTTCGGATAGGTGTAGTTTTGCCCGAACGGCCCTTTGTCAGGATCGTAGGGATAGGGCAAATCCGGTGTTTCCAGGGCGTAGTAATCGCGGTAGCCGAGGCCGGCGAGCACGACATGACGGTCGTTGGCGCGCCAGGTCAGGTTTTCCTCGATGCCGCGGCGGCGCGACTTCGAGTAGTCGTATCCTTCGTCTGCGAAATTGGTGAAGACGTTGACGTAGCGGCTGTAGGGATTGACTTCGTAAGTCGAATAGTCGATCACCAGTTCGGACTTGAGGTCGGGGGCAAGATCGAAGCGATACTTGCCGTACCAGGTCTCGATGCTGCTGTTCCAGCGCGCATCGTCGAGAAACAGGGCCGCCGAGCTGAGATCGCCGGTACTGGTCAGGCTGGCGAAACGATTGCGGTAATAGCCGAGCGTGAAGCGTTCGCCGGCATCCAGGCGGAAGTAGCGGCTGTCGCTGCTGATGCCGCCG
>DAIMCQ010000141.1:0-10491 GCA_036726285.1 Azonexus sp. | reverse complement strand
AGCGAAGGATGGACGATGGACAAACTGAAAATGCATTCCCCGAACCTGACGGCCGCCAATATCGACAAACTGGCCGAGCTTTTCCCCAACTGCGTCAGCGAAGCACGGGATGAAAGCGGCAAGCTCAAGCGGGCCATCGACTTCGATCAACTGCGCCAGGAATTGTCGGACCACATCGTCGACGGCCCGCAGGAGCGTTATCAGTTGAACTGGCCGGGCAAACGCGAAGCCCTGCTCACCGCCAATGCCCCCATCGCCAAGACTCTGCGCCCCTGCCGCGAGGAAAGCGTCGATTTCGATACTACCCAGAACCTGTTCATCGAAGGCGACAACCTCGATGCCCTGAAGCTGTTGCAGGAAACCTATCTGGGCAAGGTGAAGATGATTTATATCGATCCGCCGTATAACACGGGGAACGAATTCATTTATGAGGATGATTTCAAAGAAAACATTGCTTCCTACCTCTCTAGCTCTAATCAGCAAGATGAAAACGGAAATCGTATGCGGGCAAATACTGAGACTAATGGCAGATTCCATTCGGACTGGCTAAGCATGATGTATTCGCGCCTAAAGCTAGCAAGAAATTTACTTCGTGATGATGGTGTTATTTTTATTTCTATCGATGATCATGAAGTGGACAACCTTCAAAAAATTACTGAAGAAATATTTGGCGAAGATAATATTCTTGGGCGTTTGATTTGGAAAAATTCAACTGATAATAATCCAACGAATATCGCAATTGAGCATGAATATGTGTTGGTCTGTAGCAAGAGTAAAAACAATATTGAGGCTGTGTGGAAGTCATCTATCTCGGATCTAAAGCAAGTCTTAGTGCGAAAATTTGAGGAGCTTATTGACCAGACTGATGATGATTCAGAGTTACAAGCTAGATATAGCGCATGGTTTAAAGAGCATAAGTCTCAACTATGGCCGTTGGACGGCTATAAGTTTATTGATCGTGGAGGCGTTTTTGCAGGCATTCGTGGTGTGCACAATCCGGGTAAGGAAGGATATAGGTACGACGTTATTCATCCGATTACTGGTGAGCCTTGCACTGAGCCTCTCATGGGCTATCGTTTTCCTAGAGAGACAATGGAAAAACTCTTGTCAGATGGAAAAATTATATTTGGAGAAGATCACTCCAAGCTTATTGAGCTGAAAGCATATGCTCACGAGTACCAGGAGAAGCTCAGTAGCGTAATTGAAATTGATGGAAGGTCTGGTGCTTACGATGTACGTGAGTTATTTCCGGAGTATCGGACCGCATTTGAAAATCCAAAACCGGTAAAATTTCTTCAGCGATTTATCCCACTTGTCCTTAAAGAGCAGGGTGAAATTTTCCTAGATTTCTTCGCAGGATCATCTTCAAGTGCACATGCGGTGATGGGTCTAAATGCAAATGACGGAGGGTCACGCCGTTTCATATTGGTTCAAATTCCAGAGAGATGTGGCGAGAAAACCGATCCGTTCAAAAAAGGTGTCAGCTCGATTGCTGAGTTGAGCAAAGAGCGTATCCGCCGCGCCGGCAAGAAAATCGAGGCCGATAATGCCGATAAGGATGGTGTCGACTCCTTAGATATCGGTTTCCGCGTCCTGAAAATCGATACCTCCAACCTCAACGACATCCACTACACCCCGGACGCCGTGACCCAGGACCAGTTGTTCGCCCAGACCGACAACATCCGCCCCGACCGTAGCGATGAAGACCTGCTGTTCCAGGTCCTGCTTGATTGGGGCGTCGACCTTTCCCTGCCCATCCGGCGCGAAGAGGTCGCCGGCAAGTCGGTTCTTTTCGTCGACGTCAATGCCCTGGCAGCCTGCTTCGACAAGCAGGGCGGGGTCGACGAGGATTTCGTCAAGGAATTGGCCAAGCGCCAGCCGCTGCGCGTGGTCTTCCGCGATGCCGGTTTCAAGTCGGACAGCGTCAAGATCAACGTCGAGCAGATTTTCAAGCTGCTGTCGCCGTCGACCGATGTGAAGTGTATCTAAGGGGGAGCCAATGGACGCCTCGGCATTGCAAGCGACGCTGGATGGCCTGATCGCGACCTGGGAAAACGAGGTCGCCGAGTTCAAGCAGGCGGGCAATGATTACGACACCGACAAGCTCGGCGAGTATTTCTCGGCCTTGGCCAACGAAGCGAATCTGCGCGGGCTGGAGCGGGCCTGGCTGGTGTTCGGGGTCGATAACAAGACGCGGACGGTGGTCGGTTCAGCCTACCGGCTGGAGCCGGAGCGGCTGCAAAGCCTGAAGATGCAGGTGGCGCAGAGCGCCGAGCCGAGCGTGACCTTTCGGGATATCCACGTGTTGCAGCATGCCGGTGGCCGGGTGGTGTTGTTCGAGATTCCCGCCGCGCCCTGCGGTATGCCAATTGCCTGGAAAGGGCATTACTACGCGCGGGCCGGGGAAAGCCTGATTCCGCTCGGGCTGGACAAGCTCGACGAGATTCGCCAGCAGACCCTGGCGGAAGATTGGTCGGCTCAGGTGGTGGCGGGAGCGACGATTGAGCATCTGGATGTTGTCGCTATGCAGATCGCACGTGAATCGTTCGCTCGCAAATACGCCAACCGTTTTGCCGCTGACGAGGTGATGGGCTGGTCGCTGGCGACCTTTCTTGACCGCGCCCGCCTGACGCTGGAAGGCAGGATCACACGCACGGCCTTGTTACTGCTCGGCAAGCGCGAGTCGGCGCACTTTTTACTGCCGCATCTGGCGCAACTGACCTGGAAGCTGGAAGGCGCCGAGCGCGATTACGAGCATTTCGGCCCGCCGTTCTTGCTGAACACGACGGCGCTCTACCAGAAGGTGCGCAATACCAAGGTGCGTATCCTGCCCGATGATGCCTTGCTGGCGGTCGAAGTGGCCAAGTACGACCAGAAGGTGGTGCTGGAAGCGCTGCACAACTGCATTGCCCATCAGGATTACCGGCGCAATGGGCGGATTGTCGTCATCGAACAGCCAGACCGGCTGATTTTCGAGAACGAGGGCAGTTTCTTCGAGGGGCAGCCGGCTGATTACATCAGCGGCAACAAGACGCCGCACCGCTATCGCAACCCCTATCTGGCACAGGCGATGGCCGAGTTGAACATGATCGACACCATGGGCTACGGCATTCACGAGATGCACGTGGGGCAGGCGCGGCGCTATTTCCCGATGCCGGATTACGACCTGAGCGAGGCCGGTGTGGTGACGATGACGGTGTACGGCAGGGTGGTTGATCCGGCTTACAGTCGGGTGCTGATGCAGAAAACCGATCTGCCGCTGGCTGACATTCTGGCGCTGGACCGGGTGCAGAAACGCCTGCCGCTGGATCAGGCGATGGTCGATCATCTGCGCCGCGTCGGGCTGATCGAAGGGCGCAAGCCGAATCTGCATGTCTCTGCGCTGGTGGCCGGGGCGACTGCCGATAAGGCGGCTTACATCCGCACGCGGGCGCAGGACGATGTTTTCTATGCCAAGTTGCTGACCGATTATCTGGAGAAATTCGTCGAGGCTTCACGCAAAGAGATCAACCAACTGCTGCTGGACAAGCTGAGTGAAGCGCTTTCTCCCGAACAGAAGATCACCAAGGTCAATAATCTGCTGACCAAGCTCAGGCGGAAGGGCGTGATCGTCAACGTGGGTTCCGACAGCGTCCCCTGCTGGCGACTTGCAGAGAAAATTGCAGAGAAAAAAGAGTGAATTGCAGAGAGATTGTTTTCTATGTTGCTGATTGTTATGGGGTGTTAT
This sequence comes from Azonexus sp., assembly GCA_036726285.1. GTDB lineage: Bacteria > Pseudomonadota > Gammaproteobacteria > Burkholderiales > Rhodocyclaceae > Azonexus. The sequence continues at coordinate 6,764 of DAIMCQ010000141.1, read as the reverse complement.
TCTTTTTTGGCAAGGTTGATTGATGAAGCTAAAGTTTAAAACCCAGTCTTACCAGACGCAGGCCGTCGATAGCATTGCCGATTGTTTCCACGGTCAACCGCCGTCGGCTGGCGGAATTCAGTATCGGGTCGATCCTGGTCGTCGCCGGTCGGGTACGCCGGAACAGTCAGCCTTGTTCGATGCGGGTTTCAAGAACGTCGAACTGGGGATCAGTCAGGTGGCTTTGCTGCAAAACATTCAGGCGGTACAGCATCGGCAGAACCTGCCCGTTTCACCGACGCTGGTGTCCACCAAGGTCTGTCCGATCAATCTCGACATCGAGATGGAGACGGGAACCGGCAAGACCTATTGCTACATCAAGACCATTTTCGAGCTGAACAAGCGGCACGGCTGGAGCAAGTTCATCATCGTCGTGCCGAGCATTGCCATCCGTGAAGGGGTGTTCAAGTCGCTGGAAATCACGGCGGACCACTTCCTCGAGTCCTACGGCAGGAAGGCGCGGTTTTTCATTTACAACTCGAAGGCTTTGCACCATCTGGAGAGCTTTTCCTCGGATGCCGGCATCAATGTGATGGTGATCAATGTGCAGGCCTTCAATGCCACCGGCAAGGATGCGCGCCGTATCTACGAGGAACTGGATGATTTCCAGTCGCGCAAACCCATCGACGTGATCAGCGCCAACCGTCCGATCCTGATTCTCGATGAGCCGCAGAAGATGGAAGGCGGCAAGACGCTAGATTCTTTGCAGAACTTCAAGCCCTTGATGGTGCTGCGCTATTCGGCAACGCACAAGACCACGCACAACAAGGTGCACCGGCTGGATGCGCTGGATGCCTACAACCAGAAGCTGGTGAAGAAGATTGCCGTGCGCGGTATTGCCGTGAAAGGGCTGGCCGGCACCAATGCCTATCTTTACCTGGAGGGGATCGAGGTTTCACCGAGCAAACCGCCGGTTGCCCGCCTGGAATTCGAGCAGAAGCTAAAAAGCGGCGAGATCAGGCGGGTGATGCGCAAGGTGTCGAAGGGCGACAACCTGTTCGTCCTTTCCGAAGGCCTCGATCAGTATCGGGACGGCTATGTCGTTTCTGACATCAACGCGATTAGCGATACGGTTTCCTTTACCAACGGCGTGGAAGTCACGGCCGGTGATGCGCTGGGGGATGTCAATGAAATTTCGTTGCGCCGTATCCAGATCCGCGAAGCCATCAAGGCGCACTTCGACAAGGAGCAGGTGCTGTTTCACCAGGGCGTGAAGGTGCTTTCGTTGTTCTTTATCGATGAAGTAGCGAAATACCGCGATTACGGGCAGCCGGACGAAAAGGGCGAATACGCCCGCATTTTCGAGGAAGAGTACAAACAGGCGCTCAATGAAGTTTTGACGCTGGAAGAAACGCCATACAACCACTACCTGAAAGGCATTGCCGGCGACAAGACGCACAGCGGCTATTTCTCCATCGACAAGAAGACCAAGCGCCAGGTGAATTCGGAGACGGGCAAGAAGTCGACCGAGGCCGATGATGTCGATGCCTACGACCTGATTCTGAAGGACAAGGAACGCCTGCTTTCCCTTGCCGAGCCGGTGCGCTTCATCTTTTCGCATTCGGCCCTGCGTGAGGGTTGGGATAACCCGAACGTTTTCGTGATTTGCACGCTGAAACATAGCGACAACACGATTTCACGCCGGCAGGAAGTTGGCCGTGGTTTGCGTCTGGCGGTGAATCAGCTTGGCGAACGGATGGACAACCCGGCCACTGTGCACCAGCTCAATGTGCTGACGGTGGTGGCCAGCGAGAGCTACAAGGATTTCGTCGCGGCTCTACAGCGTGACATCAGCGATGCCTTGTCGGAACGCCCGCGTATTGCCGACGAGACATATTTCACCGGCAAGGTGCTGAAAACGGACAAGGGCGATGTCGAGGTTACGCCGCAACTGGCCAAGCAAATCTACAAATATCTGCTCAAAAATGATTACACCGACGAGCAGGATCGCATCGCGCCGGCTTACCTCGACGCCAGAAAGTCGGAGACCTTGGCCGATCTGCCGCCCGACCTGAAACCCTACGCCGAGCAGGTGCTGGCACTGATTGACAGTGTATTCAGCGAAGCCAAAATCCCGCTGCCGGAAAATGAGCGCGGCACCAAGATCAACCCGCTTAACGCCAATTTCGAGAAGAAGGAATTCCAGGAGCTGTGGAGGCGGATTAACCGGAAAGCGGCTTACAGCGTCCATTTTGATAGTGCCGAGTTGGTCAAAAAGTGCATCAGGGCATTGGATGACAAGAACGATGGCCTGCGGGTGAGCCCTCTGCAATACACCGTGCAGCGTGGTGAGCAGATTGAACTGACGACTTATGATGGTCTCAAGCAAGGAACCGCCTTCAAACTGACGGCCACTGAAACCGATATCGAGCGCAATTCAATTCATTCAGCGGTGAAATACGATCTGGTGGGCAAGGTCGCCGAGGGAACGCAACTGACGCGTGCGACCGTCGGCGCTATTCTGCAGGGAATCAACAAGGCAGTTTTTGCCCAATTCAGGAGCAATCCGGAGCATTTCATCGCAGAAGCGGTGCGCTTGATCAATGAGCAGAAGGCATCGGTGATCATTGAGCATCTGGCTTACGACCCAATTGCCGAAACCCATCACGTCGATATTTTTACCCAGTCGCAAGCGAAACAGGATTTCAGCAAGGCGGGGGATGCGTTGAAGCGGCACATCTACGACTACGTGGTGACCGATTCATCGGTTGAGCGCAAGTTCGTTGAAGTACTGGATACGAGCGAAGAGGTTGTGGTGTACGCCAAGCTGCCGCGCGGATTTTCCATCCCGACGCCGCTTGGGCCGTACAACCCGGACTGGGCAATTTCTTTTAAGCGCGGTGCCGTCAAGCATATCTATTTTGTTGCCGAGACGAAGGGCTCGATGTCGTCTCTGGAGCTACGGCCAATCGAGAAAACCAAGATCGAGTGTGCGCGGAAGTTCTTCGATGAGATCAACAAGAAGGTGGCGGTCGATCAGGTGAGGTATGACGTGGTCGATAGTTATTCGAAGTTGCGGCAGTTGGTGGCTTAGTTCTTTTTTTTGCGCTAATGAAAACGCCTCCATAACGGGGGCGTTTTCATTTTCCGGCTGTTTTTTTGGTCGACCGCAGGGTTTTTCTTACAGGATCATCCCCGCCCCAACCGTGTTGTTGTTGCTTTCATCGATGATGATGAAGGCGCCGGTGCCGCGGTTTTCCGTGTAGGGGTCGGCGAACAGCGGCTGGGCCAGCTTGAAGGTGACCTGGGCGATGTCGTTCATGGCCAGCTTTTCGGCCGGGACCTTTTCCAGGGTGTTCACATCCAGGCGATGGTCGATGGCCGCCAGCTTGGCCTTCGAGTCGCGCGTGGTGTGGCGGATCAGGTAGGTGCGGGCGCGGTCCATCGGGGTTTCCGACATCCAGCAGACGGTGGCTTCGATCTGCTTGACGGCGGCCGGCACTTCGCTGGATTTGACGATCATGTCGCCGCGCGAGGTGTCGATCTCGTCGGCGAGCAGGATGGTGACCGACTGTTCGGTGACGGCTTCCGGAATGTCGACGCCGCCGATCTGGATGGCCTTGACGGTTGAGGAGAGACCGTTCGGCAGCACGGTGACGGCATCGCCGACCTTCAGCGAACCGGCTTCGACGCGGCCCATGAAGCCTCGGTAGTCGTGCAGCTCCGGGTTGGCCGAATCCTGCGGGCGGCAGACGTACTGCACCGGGAAGCGGAACTTCTCGGTGTGCTCGGTGTGGGCGCCCGGGGTTTCTTCGAGGATTTCGAGCAGGGTCGGGCCGTCGTACCAGTTCAGGCTGTCGCCACGATCGACGATCATGTCGCCGTTCAGCGCCGACAGCGGGATGAAGCGGACGTCGGCTATGCCCAGCTTGCTGGCGATTTCGAGGTAGTCAGCCTTGATCTTCTCGTAGACTTCCTGCGAGTAATCGACCAGGTCCATCTTGTTGATCGCCACCAGCAGGTGCGGGATACCGACCAGCGAAGCCAGCTTGGAGTGGCGGCGGGTCTGGGTCAGGATGCCTTTGCGCGCATCGATCAGGATGATGGCGAGATTGGCGGTCGAGGCGGCGGTGACCATGTTGCGGGTGTACTGCTCGTGGCCCGGCGCATCGGCAATGATGTATTTGCGGGTGCCGGTCGAGAAGTAACGGTAAGCGACGTCGATGGTGATGCCCTGTTCGCGCTCGGCTTGCAGGCCGTCGGTGAGCAGGGAGAGGTCGACGGCGCCGAGGCCGCGCTTTTCCGAGGTCTTGGCGATGGCCGACAGGGTGTCGGCGAGGATGGTCTTGGTGTCGAACAGCAGGCGGCCGATCAGCGTGCTCTTGCCGTCGTCGACGCTGCCGCAGGTCAGGAAGCGCAGCAGGCCGCGATCTTCAACTTGATGGGCGCTCATCAGAAGTAACCCTCTTTCTTGCGTTGTTCCATGGAGGCTTCGCTGGTCTGGTCGTCCAGACGGGTGGCGCCGCGCTCGGTGATGGTGGTGGTGGCGGTTTCGAGAACAATTTTCTCGACGGTGTCGGCATCGGACTCAACCGGGGCGGTGCAGGAGATGTCGCCGACGGTACGGAAGCGCACCAGCTTGTCGATGATTTCCTCGCCGGCCTTCGGCAGGTTGGTCAGTTCGCCGGTCATCAGCGGCACATTGACCGGCACGATGGCGCCCTGGCGCATGACGACCGGGCGGGTGTGCGCGAAGTAAATCGACGGCAGTTCGAGGTCTTCGCGCTCGATGTACTGCCAGACATCCATTTCCGTCCAGTTCGAAATCGGGAAGGCGCGGATGTTCTCGCCCTTGTGGCTGCGCGCGTTGTACAGGCTCCACAGTTCCGGACGCTGGTTCTTCGGGTCCCATTGGCCGAATTCGTCGCGGAAGCTGAAGATGCGCTCCTTGGCGCGGGCCTTTTCCTCGTCGCGGCGGGCGCCGCCGATGCAGGCGTCGAAGCCGAATTCCTCGATGGCTTCGAGCAAGGTCACCGATTGGTGCTTGTTGCGCGATTCGCCTTCGTGCTTGAGCACGACGGTACCGCGCTTCATCGAATCCTCGACCGAGCGGACGATCAGGCGCTCGCCCAGTTCGGCGGCGCGCTTGTCGCGGAAGGCAACGACTTCCTGGTAGTTGTGGCCGGTGTCGATGTGCATCAGCGGGAAGGGGAACTTGCCCGGGCGGAAGGCTTTCTCGGCCAGCCGCAGCATGCAGATCGAGTCCTTGCCGCCGGAGAAGAGCAGCACCGGGTTGGAACACTGGCCGGCCACTTCGCGCATGATGTGGATGGCTTCGGCTTCGAGCCAGTCGAGATGGCTGAGCGTGGATGGGGTAGGGCGTTGGGTCATTGCTGGGTAATCCGCGGGGATTGTCGAATGGGCGCTATTGTAGCAAGGCCTTAATATTCAATTAAGAACAAGTGAGCATCTTGTTATCGCTTGTGGTTATAAAGTCATTTGATTTATTGCTGAACGTTTGCGTTTTGCTATTGTCATTTGCTTGGCGGTGTTGGCCTCACCTGGTGGCCGACAGCCGATTTTCGGGAGATGACAATGAATCAAAAAGTTTGGTGTTTGAGCGTTTTGGCTGCCGGCCTGCTGGCCGCTTGTGCGACCACGCCTTCCGGTCCGGCCGCGAGCGCGACGCTGGCGGCACGCTCCGGCAGTACGGTGAGCGGCAGCGTCAATTTCGTCGAAGCAAGCAGCGGCCTGCGCATTGAGGCCAAGCTGGCCGGGCTGACACCGGGTGAGCACGGTTTCCACATTCATGAGGTCGGCGATTGTTCGGCGGCCGATGCGAGCAGTGCCAAGGGGCATTTCAATCCGGCCGGCAAGACGCATGGCCATCATGGCAGCGAGGAACATCACGGCGGCGATATGCCGAATCTGGTGGTCAATGCCCAGGGTGAGGCAACTTACAGTTTCGAGCTGAAAGGGGTGGCGTTGAGTGGCCCGAATGGTGTGGTCGGCCGCAGCATCGTGGTGCATGCCGATCCGGATGACTACAAGTCGCAACCGGCCGGCAATTCCGGCAAGCGCGTCGCTTGCGGCGTGATCGCCCTGCGCTGATCAAGCCTGGCTCGCCGACCTGGGCCGCCGTCAGATCGACGGCTGGATCATGTCGGCGGGTACGACCCAGCGGTCGTAGTCGGCGGCGCTGACATAAGCCAGGGCCAGCGCCGCCTCTTTCAGCGTGCTGCCGTCGGCATTGGCCCGCTTGGCGATTTCCGCCGCCTTGTCGTAGCCGATATGCGGCGTCAGTGCGGTAACCAGCATCAACGAGCGTTCGAGCAGTTCGTCGATGCGCGCGCGGTGCGGCGTGATGCCGCGCACGCAGTGGCGTTCGAAGCCCAGCATGCCGTCGCCGAGCAGGCGGATGCTTTGCAGCAGGTTGTGGGCGATCACCGGTTTGAAGACGTTCAGTTCGAAATTGCCGGAAGCGCCGGCGATGCCGATCGCGACATCGTTGCCCATGACCTGGCAGCAGAGCATGGTGAGGGCTTCGCATTGGGTCGGATTGACCTTGCCCGGCATGATCGAGCTGCCCGGCTCGTTTTCCGGAATACCGATCTCGCCCAGGCCTGAACGTGGCCCGGAAGCCAGCCAGCGGATATCGTTGGCGATTTTCATCAAGGCCACGGCCAGGGTTTTCAGCGTGCCATGCACGGCGACCAGCCCGTCGTGGGCCGCCAGTGCGGCAAACTTGTTGTCGGCGCTGGTAAAGGGCAGGCCGCTATGCGCCG
>DAIMCQ010000140.1:0-10510 GCA_036726285.1 Azonexus sp. | reverse complement strand
CCAGCTCGTCGATAATTTCCATGGCGCGGACTTTCGGGGCACCGGAAACCGTACCGGCCGGGAAGGTGGCCTTGAGCACGTCGAGGGCGTCGAGACCGGGTTGCAGCTTGCCTTCGACGTTGGAGACGATGTGCATCACGTGCGAATAGCGCTCGACGATCATGTTTTCGGTGAGCTTGACCGTACCGACCTTGGCGACCCGACCGCAATCGTTGCGACCGAGATCGAGCAACTGGGTGTGTTCGGCCCGTTCCTTCTCATCGGCCAGCAGCTCGGCAGCCAGTGCGGCATCCTCTTCCGGCGACGCACCGCGCTTGCGGGTACCGGCGATCGGCCGCACCGTCACCCGCTCGCCTTCAAGCCGTACCAGGATTTCCGGCGAAGCGCCGACGACATGAAAATCCTCGAAATCGAAGTAGAACATGTAAGGCGAGGGATTGAGGCTGCGCAAGGTGCGATAGAGCGCCATCGGGCTGACCGGGAAGGGCTTGGTCATGCGTTGCGACAAGACCACCTGCATGACGTCGCCTTCGGTGATGTAAGCCTTGGCCTTGAGCACGGCCTGCTTGAAGGCGGCCTCGCCGAAAGTCGAAACCGCCGGCTCTGACTGTACCGGCTGCTCGTTGGGCAGGGTCACCGGAGTGCGCAGCTTGCCGAGCAGTTCCTTCAGCCGGGCACGCGCCTTCTGGTAAGCGCCGGGGAAACCGGGTTCGGCATAAACGATCAGCGTCAGCTTGCCGGAAAGATTGTCGACGACGGCGATTTCTTCGGAGAGCAGCAGGCCGATATCCGGCGTACCGATGTCGTCCTGCTTGTGGGTCCGGGTCAGCTTGGTTTCGACATAGCGCACCGTGTCGTAGCCGAAGCAACCAACCAGGCCGCCGCAGAAACGCGGCAGGCCGGAGGTCGCCGGCGCGCGGAAGCGCTGCATGTACTTGCCGATGAACTCGAGCGGATTGGTATCGTCTTCACGCTCGGCAACACGATTGCCGGTCAGCACCAGCACTTGGTGGCCATTGACGACGATCCGTGTCTGGGCGGCCAGACCGATGATCGAGTAGCGGCCGAAGCGTTCGCCACCCTGCACCGATTCGAGCAGGTAGGAGTAATGGCTGCCGTTGGCACCGCTGGTCAGCTTGAGATAGATGGAGAGCGGCGTATCGAGGTCGGCAAAGGTTTCCAGCGTAACGGGAATACGGTTGTAGCCTTGCGCGGCGAGCGCGTTGAATTCGATTTCGGTCATGGTAAAGCCTCGGAAATGACAGGGGTGATGCGTACTGGTGCGTTGCGCCGCCAGGGCGCGCGAAGGGAGATCAGGGGCGCCAGCGACGCCAACCGTGCCATTCGTGCCAGATACGCAGAGTCGTCATGTGTTCGTGAGGTCTTTGAAAGTGAGGGCTTGCCGGTAGGCGGCAAGGAGATCGGATACTAGCGCATCGCAATCGGCACTGTCCACCGGCGTGCCTTCGTTGTAGCCGTAGGGGACGGCATAGGCCAGACAGCCCGCGGCATGGGCCGCGTGGATATCGTTCAGCGAATCGCCGATATGCAGATTACGGTCCGGGCGCACGCCAAGAATGCGGCAGGCGTGCAGGATCGGCTCCGGATGCGGCTTCTTGTGCGCCGTGGTATCGCCGGAAACGATCACATCAAAATAGTCGGTCAGGCCCATCCGGTCGAGCAATGCTTCGGTAAACATGCCCGGCTTGTTGGTGACCACCCCCATCTTGATGCCGCTGGCCTGCCAGGCCTGCAGTCCCTCGATCACGCCCGGATAAACCTGGGCCAGGCGGCCATTGACTTCGGCATAGTGGCGCTTGAAGGCTTCGATGCCGGCCTGCAGCTTTTCCGCAGTAGGCGGCTGGCCATGGGTCAGGCAACGCTCGACCAACACGGCCATGCCTTTGCCGACGAAGCTGTGCACCTCGGCCTGGGTCCGCGGCGGCTCGTCGAGATCGGCCAGCATCAGCCGGCAGCCTTCGGCGAGATCGGCGATGGTGTCGAGCAAAGTCCCGTCGAGGTCGAAGGTCACCGATTGGAAATGCATCAGACTTTGGCCAGTTCGCTGCGCAGGGCGCCGATGATCGTATCGTAGCGATGCGGGTCGGTGTCCTTGCCGGCACCATAGACAGCCGAGCCGGCAACGAAGGTATCGACGCCGGCGCGGGCGATTTCGGCAATATTGGCCGTATTCACGCCACCGTCGATTTCCAGCCGGATACGCCGGCCGCTCTGCTGCTCGTAGGCATCGAGCTTGGCGCGGGCCTGGCGGGCCTTGGCCAGGGTGCCGGGAATGAATTTCTGCCCGCCGAAACCCGGGTTCACGCTCATCAACAGGATGACGTCGATCTTGTCGAGCACGTAATCCATGTAGTCGAGCGGCGTCGCCGGATTGAAGACTAGGCCGCCCTGGCAACCGGCATCGCGGATCAGCGACAGGCTGCGGTCGACGTGTTCGGAAGCTTCGGGATGGAAGGTGATGATGTTGGCGCCGGCCTTGGCGAAATCCGGAATGATCCGGTCCACCGGCTTGACCATCAGATGCACGTCGATCGGCGCCGTGGTGCACGGGCGGATCGCTTCACAGACCAGCGGCCCGATCGTCAGATTTGGAACATAATGATTGTCCATCACGTCAAAGTGAATCCAGTCGGCGCCCGACGCGATCACATTCGCCACCTCCTCGCCCAGTTTGGCAAAGTTGGCGGACAGAATGCTCGGTGCAATGACGTAATCTTTGGCTGACATGCTGCGGCTTCCATAAACAAAAACAGACGAAATTATCCCATGCCCGACACCAACAAGTACCGAATCAAGGTTCAACCGCAACCGCAGTTCATTCCCGAACAGTCAGACCCGGACAACAATCGCTACATCTTCGCCTACACCATCACCATCACCAACGTCGGGGAGATCCCGGCGCAACTGGTTTCCCGCCACTGGATCATCACCGACGGCAACAACGAGGTACAGGAAGTGCGCGGCCTTGGTGTCATCGGCAAACAGCCCCTGCTGCAGCCGGGCGAGAGCTTCGAATACACCAGCGGCTCTTCGCTGACGACTCCGATCGGGACGATGAAAGGCACTTACCAGATGGTCGCCGAAGACGGCACCCACTTCGACGCCGAGATTCCGGAGTTCGTGCTGGCCAGTCCGCGTAGCCTGCACTGATCGAAGCATGGGCCTGCAGCAGAGCTACACGCTGATCGCCCCGTTTTACGATGCGGCGATCGCCCGCGCCACCGCTGCGGCCCGCCAGCGCAGCCTGCAGGCGCTGCCCGAAAACCCCGGCCGAGTCCTGCTGGCCGGCATCGGCACCGGTCTCGACCTGCCGCATTTGCCGACCCACCACCATTACATCGGCCTCGACCTGACGCACGCCATGCTGCATCGCGCCCGCCCGCGCGTCGGGCAACTGGATTTCCAGCCGGTACAGGGCGATGCCCAGCGACTGCCGTTTGCCGACAACAGCTTCGATTGCGCGGTGCTGCACCTGATTCTTGCCGTCGTCCCGCAACCGGCTCGCTGCCTGGCAGAAATCTCGCGCTGCCTGCGTCCTGGTGGCGAGATACTGATTTTCGACAAATTCCTGCAGCGCGGCCAGCGCGCGCCTTTGCGGCGACTGCTCAACCCCCTGCTACGGCGGATCGCCACCCGCCTCGATGTCGTTTTCGAAGAATTGCTCGCCGAAACGCCGGCACTGGTCAGCGAAAGCAACCAGGCCGCATTAGCCGGCGGCTGGTTCCGATTGATCCGGCTCCGCAAGTTCTGAGTTTTCGTCGGTCGGCGGCAGGCTCTCCTGCCCCAAGCCATCTTCGACCCAGGCCAGCATCAGGGTATAGGTGACGGCAAGCACCACCGGCCCGACGAAAATACCGACCAGCCCGAAACTCAGCATGCCGCCGATCACGCCGGCGAAAATCAGCAGCAGCGGCAGATCTGCACCGCGCTTGATCAATACCGGCCGCAGGAAATTGTCCAGGGTGCCGACGATCAGGCTCCACACCAGCAGGAAGGTCGCCCAGCCGTTATCGCCCGTCCAGTACATCCAGCCCACCGCCGGCAACAGCACCAGCGTCGGCCCCACCTGCGCGATACAGAACATCAGCATCAGCGCTGAAAGCAGCGAGGCAAACGGCACGCCGGCGATGGCCAGGCCGATGCCGCCGAGCACGGTCTGGACAATGGCCGTCACCCCGACCCCCAGCGCCACACCTCGAATGGCCTGACCGGCAAGAATTACCGAGTGCGCGCCTCTTTCCCCAGCCAGTCGACGCCCCAAACGCAAGACCTGGCTGGCCGCCGGCTCTCCTCCCGCGTAGATGATGGCGGCCAAGGTCATGATCAATACGAATTGGATGAGCATGCCGCCCAAGCCGCCAATCTGGGCGAACACCCACTTACCCGAATCAGCCCAGTAGGGCGTGATTTTTGCAATGATGCCGTTGCTCCCGCCCTTGGCCAGGTGCGTCCAGGCGCCACTCAACCCGTCACCAATCACGGGCAGCGTCGCCAGCCAGGCCGGTGGCTTCGGCAAGCCGTTTTCGACTAGAGAAAGCCCCAAGGCAGCCAACTGCTCGGCATGCTCGGCGATCGTATCGACCGCCAGCCAGAGGGGCAGAACGAGCAGCAGCAACATGGCCAGCAGCATCATCCCGATGGCCAGCCAGCGCCGCCTGCCCAGGCGGATTTCCAATCGGATGAACAGCGGCCAGGTCGCCACCACGATCATCACCGCCCACACCCCGGCCGCTAGAAAAGGACGCAACACCCAGAGCGATAATCCGCCCAGGCCGACGATGCACAGCATCGCCAACAGGTTGCGCGTCAAATCACGAAGAACATCCGGCATTTTTTCCCTCGCCGAAAAATCAAAAACCGGCACCAAACGTCAGCCGATGCCATTTAATCGCCCTTGATGCAAGAATCCAACCCAATTTGCATCAAACGAGGCAGTCTAGCACCGCTCGCCAAGCGCAACGGCACATTCGCCCTCCGCCGCTCCGGAAACCCGGTGTACCACCCGGGGGAACCGGTCTGGCGGGTCATTGGGCTAGTCAAGGCAGAATCGGCGGTGCTATGCTGAAACGGTCGAAGAAAGCAGAAGATAAATAAGGGTTTCAAGGCAATTAATAGGAAAATTCCTAGTGAGATACCTTTTTGCAAACACTTTTCTTCCGATGCCTGTCCGCACCGCGGATTTTTCTTGAACCCAATGCTGTATTTGCACATGCTTACATCACGCCATTGAAGGAACGATCATGCAAAAAAATATGATGACCCATAAAGCCGGAGACAAGGCTGTTTCATTCAAATACGCTGCCATCTTGATCGCGACCATTGGCAGCATCGGCCTGGCCCAGGCGGCAGAACGCAGCGGCAAGGAAATCGTCGAAGCAGTCTGCATCGGCTGCCACGCCAGCGGCAAGGATGGCGCGCCCAAGCTTGGCGACCAGGCAGAATGGTCGAAGCGCGCCGCAAAAGGCCTGTCCAACCTGACCACCAACGCCATTACCGGTGTCCGCAAGATGCCGGCCCACGGCGGCCAGGCCCAGCTCTCCGATGTCGAAATGAGTCGCGCCGTGGCCTACATGGTCAGTGGCGGCCATTCGACCGACACCAACAAGGCCTATGCCTCGCCGCAGACCAAGAGCGGTGAGGAAATCGTCAAGATTCGCTGCCAGGAATGCCATGCCGCAGGCAAGAACGGCGCCCCGAAGATCGGCGACGGCGAAGCCTGGAAACCACGCCTCAAGAATGGCGTCGATCCGCTGGTCAAATCTGCCATCAACGGCCACAACGCGATGCCCGCCCGCGGCGGCATGGCCGACCTGAGCGATGCCGAAATGCGCTCGGCGGTGATCCACATGGTCAACCAGATCGCCGTACCGGCCAAGTAAGTTACGGACCGAGCAAAAACAAAGGGCGGAACCGGTGGTTCCGCCCTTTTTACATCAAGTGCACCATGCCTCAACTGCGATAGTCGGCGTTGATCTTGACGTAGTCGTAGGAGAAGTCGCAGGTATAGACGCTGGCCCGGGCCGCACCGCGCCCGAGATCGACGCGGACGGTGATTTCTGCCTGCGCCATGATGCGCGCACCGTCGGCTTCCTGGTAAGCGGCTGCCCGGCCGCCATTTTCGGCAACCAGCACGTCGTCCAGCCAAACCTTGACGCCATCGACATCGAGGTCGCCAATGCCGGCATAGCCGACTGCAGCGAGAATCCGGCCGAGATTCGGATCGGAAGCGAAAAATGCAGTCTTGACCAGGGGCGAATGACCGATGGCGTAGCCGACCTTGCGGCATTCCTCGACATCCTTGCCGCCTTCGACGGCCACCGCGATGAACTTGGTGGCGCCTTCGCCATCGCGCACGATGGCCTGGGCCAACTCGACCGAAACAGCGATGATCGCGGCCTTGACGTCGGCCCAGCCGGCATCGCCTTCGGTTTCGAAGCGGGCGCCGGACTGGCCGGTGGCAATCATCACGAACGAGTCGTTGGTCGAGGTATCGCCATCGACGGTGATGCAATTGAAGGAGGCATCGGCCGCCTCCTTGACCAGTTTGTCGAGCAGCGACTGGGCAATCCCGGCATCGGTCGCCAGAAAACCGAGCATGGTCGCCATGTTCGGCTTGATCATGCCGGCGCCTTTGGAAACGCCAGTAATCGTCACCGTTTTGCCGGCCACGACGACACGCCGCGAAGCCGCCTTGGCCACCGTGTCGGTGGTCATGATGCCGTGCGCCGCGGCATGCCAGTTGTCCGCCTTGAGATCGGCCTGCACCGCCGGCAAGCCGGTCTTGATCCGCTCCACCGGCAACAGTTCGAGAATCACCCCGGTCGAGAAGGGCAAGACCTGCTCGGGCGAGACGGCCAGCAAGGCACCGACCGCCTCGCAGGTAGCCTGGGCGGCTTGGCGGCCGGGCTCGCCGGTGCCGGCGTTGGCGATACCGGTGTTGATCACCAGCGCACGAATTTCCTTGCCGCCGGCCAGGTGGTTGCGACAAAGCTGCACCGGCGCCGCACAGAAACGGTTCTGGGTAAACACCCCGGCAACGGTACAACCGGCATCGAGCGCAACCAGCGTCAGGTCGCGACGGTTTTTCTTGCGGATTTCCGCTTCTGCAACACCAAGACGAACGCCGGCGACCGGGAACAGTTGATCGGCGGCGGGAGTAGCGTAATTGACGGGCATGCTTAAGGCTCCAAAAGCATCAAGGCACCGTTTCGGGTGCCTTGGGGTTCAGATCAGGAAAGTTTTCCGTGGCAGTGTTTGTATTTCTTGCCGGAACCGCAAGGACAGGGATCGTTTCGCCCCACCTTCGGGCCGCTGTCGGCGGCTGCCGGTGCGGCCTCGCCGGACTCGTCGCCCAGCGCCTCGTCGTAGCCGGCGTGCTGGTACTGGACGTTCTGAACGTCGGCATGCGGTGCCGTTTCTTCGACGTCTTCCTGCGAGCGGATCTGCACGGTGAAGACGACGCGCGTCACTTCCTTGCGCACCAGATCAAGCAGTCCCTCGAACAGTTCGAAGGCTTCGCGCTTGTACTCCTGCTTCGGATTCTTCTGGGCATAGCCGCGCAGATGGATCCCCTGACGCAGGTGATCGAGCGCCGCCAGATGCTCGCGCCAATGCGAATCCAGGCTCTGCAGCATGACATTGCGTTCGAACTGCTGGAACGAGGTGGCGCCAACCAGATCGACCTTGGCCTGATAGGTGGCGTCGGCTTCGGTGAGAATACGCTGGAGGATTTCCTCGTCGGACAGCGTTGGCTCGTTCTTGAACCATTCGGCAACCGGGGCTTCGATCAGCAGATCGGCAGCCAGCGCGCGCTGCAGGCCTTCCATGTCCCATTGCTCCTCGACCGACTCTTCCGGCACGTGAGTGCGGAAAATTTCGACAATGACGCTGTGCCGCATCGCGGTAATGGTTTCGGAGATGTCTTCGGTTTCCAGCAGCTCGTTACGCTGCTGGTAGATCACCTTGCGCTGGTCGTTGGCGACGTCGTCGTATTCGAGCAACTGCTTGCGGATATCGAAGTTGCGGGCCTCGACCTTGCGCTGCGCCGACTCCAGCGAACGGGTCACGAGCGGATGCTCGATCGCCTCGCCCTCGGGCATTTTCAGCTTGTCCATGATGGCGCGCAGACGCTCGCCGGCAAAGATGCGCAACAAGGGATCGTCGAGCGACAAGTAGAAGCGCGAGGAACCGGCATCACCCTGGCGACCGGCACGGCCGCGCAACTGGTTATCGATGCGACGCGATTCGTGACGTTCGGAACCGATGATGTGCAGACCGCCGGAGGCCAGCACCTGGTCGTGCACCTTCTGCCATTCGGCGCGCATTTCGGCGATCTTCGCCTCGCGCTCCGCTTCGGGCAGCGACTCGTCGTGCTTGATGGCCGACGTCGCCTTCTCGATGCTGCCGCCGAGCACGATGTCGGTACCGCGACCGGCCATGTTGGTGGCGATGGTGATCACACCCGGCCGGCCGGCTTCGATGACGATCTCGGCTTCGCGGGCATGCTGCTTGGCATTGAGCACGTTGTGCGGCAGCTTTTCCTTGTCGAGCAAGCCGGACAGCAGTTCCGACGCCTCGATCGAAGTCGTGCCGACCAGGACTGGCTGACCGCGCTTGGCGCATTCGCGGATGTCGGCAATGATCGCCGCGTTCTTCTCGTCAGCGGTCTTGAACACCAGGTCGTTCATGTCCTTGCGGACCATCGGACGATGCGTCGGCACGACCACCGTTTCCAGACCATAGATCTGGTGGAACTCGTAGGCTTCGGTATCGGCCGTACCGGTCATGCCGGCCAGCTTGCCGTACATGCGGAAGTAGTTCTGGAAGGTGATCGAAGCCAGCGTCTGGTTTTCCGCCTGGATCTGCACGCCTTCCTTGGCCTCGACAGCCTGGTGCAGACCGTCCGACCAGCGGCGACCGGCCATCAGGCGACCGGTGAATTCGTCGACGATGATGATCTCGCCGTTCTGCACGACGTAATGCTGATCCTTGTGGAACAGCGACGCGGCGCGCAGGGCGGCGTTCAGGTGATGCATCAGCGTGATATTGGCAGCGTCGTAAAGGCTGGTGCCTTCCTTGAGGATGCCATGCTCGGCCAGCAGTTGTTCGGCGTGCTCATAACCGGCTTCGGACAGATGAACCTGATGACCCTTCTCGTCCACCCAGAAATCGCCTTCGCCAGCCTCTTCGGCGGCGCGGCTCAGCAAGGGCACGATGGCGCGCATGCGGACGTAGAGATCGGTCTGATCGTCGGCCTGGCCGGAGATGATCAGCGGCGTGCGGGCCTCGTCGATCAGGATGGAGTCCACTTCGTCGACGATGGCGAAGTTGAGGCCGCGCTGGACGCGCTCACCGGCCGTATAGACCATGTTGTCGCGCAGGTAATCGAAGCCGAATTCGTTGTTGGTGCCGTAGGTGATGTCGGCCGCATAGGCTGCCTGCTTGGCCTCGTGATCCATCTGCGACAGATTGACGCCGACGCTCAGACCGAGGAAGCGATGCAGACGCCCCATCCACTCCGAGTCGCGGGTCGCCAGGTAGTCATTCACCGTGATGACATGGACGCCCTTGCCGGAAATGGCATTGAGGTAGGCCGGCAGCGTGCCGACCAGCGTCTTGCCTTCGCCGGTACGCATTTCGGCGATCTTGCCGTAATGCAGGACCATGCCGCCGATCATCTGGACGTCGAAGTGGCGCATGCCGAGTTCGCGCTTGCCGGCTTCGCGAACCACCGCAAAGGCTTCCGGCAGCAGATCGTCGAGCGATTCGCCATTGGTGTGACGCAGGCGGAATTCATCCGTCTTGGCACGCAGCTGTTCGTCGCTCAAGGCTTCGAGCGTCGGCTCGAGCGCATTGATGCGGCGCACGGTCTGCATGTATTGTTTGACCAGCCGATCGTTGCGGCTGCCGAAAATCTTTTTGAGTAGGCCGGAAATCATCGCGATGAGATATGGGTTGCGCAGTGCAGCAAAGCGACGATTCTAGCATGCCACCCCGCCCCGGCGAGGGCGACCTGGATCAAGGTATTGATTGCTGTGCCGGCAGCATCGCTTCAGCGACGCTTGAGCTGGGCGAACTCGCGACTCTTTTTGAGGAACAACGCCGGATTCTGTGCCACGCCCTGCAACCGCACCTCGAAATGCAGATGTGGCCCGGTCGAACGGCCGGTCGTCCCAACCGCACCGATCAGTTCGCCCCGCTTGAGCAGCGTTCCCGCCTTGACGTCCATACGCGACAAATGCGCGTAACGCGACAACAAACCTTCGCCATGGTCGATATCGATCACATTGCCGAACTCCGGATGAAAGGTCGCGCCAAGAACGACGCCGTCGGCCGCCGCCAGCACCGGCGTCCCCACTTCGGCGTTGAAATCGATCCCTTCATGCATGGCACGCAAACCGGCAATCGGGTCGTTGCGCACACCGAACGAAGAACCGAGTTCAGCCTCCTTCACCGGCAGACTGGTCGGCAACAAGCGATCCCGAACCCG
>DAIMCQ010000139.1:0-10520 GCA_036726285.1 Azonexus sp. | reverse complement strand
GACCGCCTGGATACGCGGTTGATATCGGAATTCATCAGCTCGACGCTGTCGGGCGCCGTGTTGGCCATGCGCCGGAAGTGGGCGTAGATGGCGACGGCGAGCGTGCGTTTGGCTTCGTCCTGGCCGATGACGTGCTCGGCAAGCTGGCGGACGATGTCGCTGGGTTTGAATTGGACAGGCATGGGCAATCCCCGGTTCGGAATGCCCCGATGCTATGCCCGTTCCGCCTCGCCGGTAAAGGCGATTGATCGGTTTTTACCGGCGCGGCGGTGACTGGCGATGCAGGAGGGGCCCGTCGCCCAACTCAGCCCTTTTCCGGCAGCACGATATTGACTTCCAGCACCTCGTAATTGCCCTGCTTTTCCAGCGAGACACGAATGTCGTCGGTATTGACCTTGACGTATTTCGAGATCACGGCAATCAGTTCGCGCTGCAGGTCGGGCAGGAAGTTGGCACTGCTGCCGCCGCCATCGCGCTCGTGGGCGATGATCAGTTGCAGTCGCTCCTTGGCCACCTGGGCGGTCTTCGGCTGGTTGCCGAACAGTTTCTGGAGCCAGGACATGTTACTTGCCTCCGAACAGGCGCTTGAGCAGACCGGGCTTGACGTAGTCGACGAAGCGCAACGGCTTGTCTTCGCCCAGGAAACGACCAATGACGTCGTGATAAGCCTCGGAGGCCTCGGTTTCCTTCTGGTGGATGACCGGCGAACCCTGGTTCGAGGCCTGCAGGACTTCTTCCGACTCCGGGATGACGCCGATGATGGGCACCCGCAGGATTTCCTGGATGTCCTTGTAGGACAGCATTTCGCCGGCCTCGACGCGGCCCGGGTTGTAGCGGGTGATGAGCAGGTGTTCCTTGACCGGCTCGCGGCCTTCGATGGCGCGCCGCGACTTGGCCTGCAGGATGCCGAGGATGCGGTCCGAGTCGCGCACCGAAGAGACTTCCGGGTTGGTCACGACCAGCGCTTCGTCGGCGAAGGTCAGGGCCATGACGGCGCCCGATTCGATACCGGCCGGCGAATCGCAGACGATGTAGTCGAAGCCCTGGTGCTCCAGTTCCTTGATGACTTTCTCGACGCCTTCCTCGGTCAGCGCATCCTTGTCGCGGGTTTGCGAGGCGGGCAGCACGAACAGGTTGTCGCAATGCTTGTCCTTGATCAGGGCCTGGGTCAGCGTCGCTTCGCCGTTGATGACGTTGATCAGGTCGTACACGACGCGGCGTTCGCAACCCATGATCAGGTCGAGATTGCGCAGGCCGACGTCGAAGTCGATGACGGCGGTCTTGAAGCCGCGCAGGGCGAGGCCGGAGGAAAAGCTGGCGCTGGTGGTGGTCTTGCCGACCCCGCCTTTGCCGGAGGTTACGACGACGATTCTGGTCACGGTGGTTTCTCGCAAATAAGTGGTTTGAATGGGGTTAACGGAGCGCCAGCGCGGCAATGTTCAAACGGGATGTGCCGCCCTCTTCGAGCAGACTGATGGTGGCGGGCAGGCGGGCCAGTTCGACGGGTACGCCCGCCTCGAATGTACGGTACAGACCGGCCACGGATACCAGTTCCGCCTCCAGGCTGGTGGTGAAGATGCGGGCATCCTTGTCGCCACTGGCACCGGCCAGGGCGCGGCCGCGCAGCGGCGCATAGACGTGGATGTTGCCGTCGGCGATGACTTCGGCGCCAGCGCTGACCATGGCCATGACGATCAGGTCGGAGCCCTTGGCATAGAAGCGCTGCCCGGAGCGCAGCGGCTTGTCGAGAATGACGGTACGCGGGGCCGGTTCCGGGGCGGGCGGTGGGGGCGGGGGCGTCATTTCGACCGGGGCGGCGACCGGAGCAGGCGGCGGGGCGGGTTCGGCGGCTTCCACTGCCTTGGCCTTGGGGCGACCCAGTGCGTCGGCACCGACCGCCGGAAGTCCAGCCGCAGCGGCCTGGGCGGCGAGCATCTCGGGCAAGCCGAGCGTGGCGACGGCGTTGAGGCCGGAACGCCGCAGCAATTCGACGATCTGCGTCCACTCGGCGTGCGCCGGCAAGTCCTCGGCCGCGCTGAAGTCGAGCACGGCCAGTTCGTTCTCGAAAAAATCCGGGCTGTTGCCGGTCATGTCGGCCAGGGCGGCATGCAGTGTCGCCAGATCGGTGCTGCGAAGTTGCGTCTGGATGATCTTGAGCGTCGTGCCCTTGAACTGGATCGGTGAATCTTTTGCCATGCCTGCTGGTTGGGGTGCGTAGAGGCGCCAATTATCCCACAGGCCGCCTGCCGGCAAAGAAAATTGGCGTATTTTCGCCCTCGGCAAGGGGGTGTCTGCATTCCGGGTACGCCATCGGCATGATGCTCGATGGCCGGTGGGTGACGCAATCCGGCCCGGTCGCTAGAATGCCTTCCCTTTTCTGTTTGTCCGGATTCGAGATGAGTACTGCCGCCAGCCTTCCTGTCGATGCCCTTGCCGCGCTGGTCGATGCCGAGACGCAACGCCAGGCAGCCCGCATGGCCCAGGACATCTTTGCCGGCATTTTCCGGCAAGCCTTCTTGGCCGATCAGGAAGCCTTCGGCAAGACGATGAGCGACGTCGAATTCCAGTGCGTGCAGTGGTGCCTGGCCGGCGAGGGCGCCGATGCCCAGGCCGTGCGTCTGGCCTTGCTGGTGAGCGGTCTCGACCAGTGGGGGCTGGCCTACAGCCAGGCTTTCGACCTGAGTGCCATTCCGGCGCTGTCGGCCTTGCTTGGCGCCTTGCGCAACCGTCTCGACGCGCCGGGCGAAGCGCGCTTTCAGTGGTTTTTCGGTCAGATCGAACGGGTCGAGGGCGATGCCATCGATTTCAAGGTCGAGTTGCGCCGCGCCATTCACCTGGCCCTCTGGCATGCGATGACTGCCTGCGAGACCCTCGAACAGGCGCAGGGCATCCTGCAGCCGCTGGGGGCGATGATGCTGGCGCTCAACGAAAAAATGCCCGAACTGGGCTGGCGCCTGCTGGCCGACGCGCTGGCCAATATCCAGGTTGGCTTGCTCAACGGTGGTGAAGCGGCGAGCGAGGTGGCCCAGCAAAGCACGCAGCAACTTTTCGAATCCTTGCGCCAGGCCCTGCCGAAGGAACGTTACCAGGCGATCCTGGCGCATTCCGGCCAGGTTGTGCTGGCCTGGCAGCAGGCGCTTCGAGCCAAGGCCGGACAGGCCTGAACGACAAAAAGCCCAGGCCGTGGCCTGGGCTTTTTGCATTGGTTGGTCTTACTTGCTGGTCGGGGCGACGGCAACCGGCTTGATTTCCGGTTTGGCTTCCGCCTTCACTTCGGCTTTATCGCTCTTCTCAAGTTTTTCGGCCTTCTTGGCGTGCTTTTCGTGCTTCTTGCCTTCGTGCTTGACGACTGGCGTTTCGCTCTTCACTTCGGTCTTGGCGGCTTCGGCCTTGACCGGTTCGGCGGCTTTCGGGGCTTCGACCTTCTTCTCGGCAGTGGCTGCAGCCGGTGCGGCGACCTTGGCGGTCGGGGCCGGCGCGACGGCGGGAGCGGGGGCGGCAGCACCTTGAGCGAAGGAAGCGGAAGCAAAGCCGGTGGCAACAGCGAGAGCGATAACAGTCTTGATCATTTTGAATCTCCTTGAGCAGGTTTGATTTGCGTTTTCCGGTACTGCGACAGTGCAGTGCCTTGTAGCGAATAACGCGCTCGATGACCCAGGGGATGTCAGTGCGAATGTAAGCCTGTGTATCGCTCCGTGACCGAGGTGTTTCTAGATGCTTACAACGATCCGGCCATCGATCTTGCCGGCTTTCATCTGCCCGAAAATCGCATTGATGTTGTCCAGTCGGTCCATGCTGTAGTGGGCAGCGACCTTGCCTTCACCGGCGAACGCCAGGGCTTCCTGCAAATCCTTGCGGGTGCCGACGATGGAGCCGCGGACCGTCTTGGCATTGAGGACGACGTCGAAGATCGGCAGTTCGAAATTGCCCGGAGGCAGGCCGACCAGCGACATCGTGCCGCGTTTGTGCAACATGCCGACGCCCTGGGCGAAAGCGCTGCGCGACACGGCGGTGACCAGCACGCCGTGGGCGCCGTGGATGTTCTGCTGAATGTGCCGGACCGGGTCTTCGTTCAGCGCATTGATCGTTTCATCAGCACCCAGCGAGCGGGCCAAGGTCAGCTTGTCATCGGCGATGTCGACGGCAATGACATGGAAGCCCATGGCCTTGGCGTACTGGACGGCCATGTGGCCGAGGCCGCCAATGCCGGAAATGACGACCCAGTTGCCCGGCTTGCAATCGAGCGCCTTCAGACCCTTGTAAACGGTGACGCCGGCACAGAGGACGGGGGCGGCCGGGGCGAATTCCAGGTTGTCGGGCAATTTGCCGACGTAGGCCGGGTCGGCCAGTACGTATTCGGCATAGCCGCCATTGACCGTGTAGCCGGTCATCTGCTGCTTGTCGCACAGGGTTTCCCAGCCGGTGATGCAGTGTTCGCAATGGCCGCAGGCGGTATGCAGCCAGGGCACGCCGACCCGGTCGCCTTCCTTGACCCAGGTGACGCCGGCCCCGACCTGGGCGACGTAACCGACGCCTTCGTGGCCGGGAATGAAGGGCAGGCTGGGTTTGACCGGCCAGTCGCCGTCGGCGGCATGCAGGTCGGTGTGACAAACGCCGGAGGCGACGATGCGGACCAGCACCTTGCCGGCCGGCACCGCCGGGATGGCGACTTCTTCAATGACCAGGGGGTGCCCGAAGGCGTGAACGACGGCCGCTTTCATTGTGTTTGCCATGATTGACTCCCTTGCTGGATGCGAGACAGGAAGGGCAATCGCGGCGGCTGGACTGAGGTCGGCGATTGCCCCGAGATTCCATGCGTTCGAATTCAGCTTAGGCCGCACGCAGCCATTCGACAAGTGCGGCTTTTACGGTGTCGGCCCGGCCGCTTCAGGCGTTCTGGCCGGCGCTGCAGGCAATGGCGTGGGCCAGGGTTTTCAGCGCATTCATCGGCGGTGCGTCGCGCCGCGTGATCATCCCGGTCGGAACGTGGGCGATATCGGGTGGCAGATTTTGCGTGACCAGTTCGGCGGCGTGTGGCGACTGTTCGACGACGCGGCGCGGCATCAATGTCCAGCCCAGCCCGACCGAGACGCAGCCGAGGATGCCTTCCAGCGTGCCGAACTCCATGGCGTCGGCCACCGCATGCCCGGTGGCGCGCTGCCAGGCAATGGCGCGGGTACGGTAGGCGCAGCCCTCGCGGAAGAGAATCAGCGGCTGTAATACCGGGTTGGCGCCGATGGCGCTGACCTGGACCAGTTCCTCGACCACCAGTTCGTCGAATTCCAGTTCCGGATGAACGACCGGCCCGGCAATGAAGGCGCAATCGAGCTTGTGATTGAGGACGCGCTCGGTCAGCGAGGCGCTGGTGTCTGTATAGACCCGCAGTTCGATGCCGGGGTGTTCGCTGCGTACCGCCTTGAGTGCTGTCGGCAGATGCAGGGCGGCAAAGGTTTCCATGGCGCCGATGCGCAGTTCGCCGATGCTTTCGCCCACCTGGCGGACGGCGGCGCTGGTTTCCCGTTCGAGGCGGATCATCCGGCGGGCGTAATCGAGCAGGACGCGACCTGATGGGGCCAGCTCGATGCCGCGTCCCTTGCGAAAGAACAGTTCGGCGCCCAGTTCTTCTTCCAGCCGGCGGATGCGGCTGGTGACGTTGGACTGGACGGTGTTCAGCTTGCGCGAGGCGGCGAGAATGCCGCCTTCCTCGACCACAGCCTGAAAGGTGCGCAGCGCGACGAGTTCCATACCTATCTCCAAAAACGAATGGTTGTTTCTGAATAAATCATTTGTATAGATAGCTTAGCCTGTTTATTGTTCACTTATCAAAAAATAAATGGCTTGCATATGAGTGAACAAATGGCGCGCCTCAAGGTGCTGAGTGCCGGTATCTTCAGCCTGATCCTGGTCCTCGGTGTTGCCCGCTTTTCCTACACGCCGCTGCTGCCCCTGATGCAGAAGCAGGCCGGGCTGGGCGTGGCCGAGGCCGGCTGGCTGGCCGGGATCAATTACGCCGGTTACCTGAGCGGGGCGTTGATCGCTTCGCTGATCAGCGACCTGGTGCTCAAGGACCGCCTGTACCGGATCGGGCTGGTGGTCGCCATTTTGAGTACGGCGCTGATGGGCATGACGACCGATGTCACGGTCTGGGCCTTGTCGCGTTTTTTCGCCGGCCTGGCCAGTGCGGCCGGCATGCTGCTCGGCACCGGATTGATCCTCAACTGGCTGATCCGCCATAACCATCGCAGCGAACTGGGCATCCACTTTGCCGGTATCGGGATCGGTATTGCCGGTTGCGCCACGGCGGTTGCCGTGATGAGCCACTGGCTGGACTGGCGGGAGCAATGGTTCGCCTTTACCGTCTTCGCTTGCCTGCTGCTGGTGCCGGCCTTGCGCTGGCTGCCGCCGCCCGATACCAGTGGCGTCACCAAGAGCGGTCAGAAGATGGAAGACAAGCCGCCCAGCCCGCTGTTCATGCGCCTGTTCATGGCCGCCTACTTTTGCGCCGGTATCGGCTTCGTGGTCAGCGCTACGTTCATCGTCGCCATTGTCGAGCGCCTGCCCGGTCTGGCTGGGCAGGGCAATCTGGTCTTCCTGGCGATCGGCATCGGGGCGGCGCCGGCCTGCATCAACTGGGATCTGATCTCGCGCCGGATCGGCGACATCAATGCGCTGATTGCGGCAGCGGTGTTGCAGATCGTCGGCATCGTGCTGCCCGTGGCGGTCGGCGGCCTGCCGGCGGCGATCTTCGGGGCGCTGCTGTTTGGCGGCACCTTCATCGGCATGGTCAGTCTGGTGTTGACCATGGCCGGCCGCTATTACCCGACCCGCCCGGCCAAGATGATGGGCAAGATGACGCTTTCCTACGGCGTGGCGCAGATCATCGGTCCGATTGTCACCGGCTGGCTGGCGACCACGCTGGGCAGCTACAACGCCGGACTCTACTTCGCGGCCGCGGTGATGCTGGTCGGGACCGTCCTGCTGGTGCTGCTCAAGGGCGTCGAGAAGCGCGATGCGGCCCTGCTTCTGGCGCCCGGCACTTGAGACAGTCGCGGCCGGCCCTGCCGTGGGCGCGGCTTCGCGGGTAAAATACTGGATTGACTGAATTATCGGCAGCCGGGAATGCGGTTGTCGTAGGGATTCAGGTTCGATCTTGTCCAGCCGGAAGCTTGCACATGCTAGAAAAACTTTCCTCGTTCGCCGGAGTCCAGGGGCCGGTCGTCATCATCGTGATGGACGGCTACGGCATGCCCAAGTCGGATGTCGGCAGCGCCATCGCCGCCGCCAACAAGCCGACCCTCGACCGTTTGTTCGCCGACTTCCCGAACATCCGCCTGCGGGCGCACGGTACCGCCGTCGGCATGCCGTCGGATGACGACATGGGGAATTCCGAGGTTGGCCATAACGCCATCGGCGCCGGCCAGGTCTATAGCCAGGGCGCGGCACTGGTGGCCGACGCCATCGCCAGTGGCGCCATCTGGCAGGGCGAAGCCTGGCAGCAGGTGATTGCCGGCGCCCGCAACGGCGTGCTGCATTTCATGGGCCTTTTCTCCGACGGCAATGTGCATAGCCACATCGACCATTTGAAGGCGATGGTCGTCCAGGCCAAGGCCGAAGGCATCGCCAAGGTGCGCATCCATGTCCTGCTCGACGGGCGCGACGTGCCGGAAACCAGCGCCCTCGACTATGTCGTGCCGTTCGAGGCTTTTCTTGCCGAAATCAGCGATGCCGCTTTCGACGCCCGCATCGCCTCCGGCGGCGGCCGGCAGAACATCACGATGGACCGTTACGATGCCAACTGGCCGATGGTCGACAAAGGCTGGAAAACGCACGTGCTCGGCGAAGGCCAGCAGTTCGCCAATGCCACGGCGGCGGTGCATGGCCTGCGCGAGCAGAATCCGGGCACCATCGACCAGGATCTGCCGCCTTTCGTCATTGCCGAGAACGGCAAGCCGGTCGGCACCATCGAAGACGGCGATTCGGTCGTCCTGTTCAATTTCCGCGGCGATCGCGCCATCGAAATTACCCGCGCCTTCGAGGAAGCCGGCTTCGACAAGTTCGACCGGGTCCGTACGCCGAAGGTGGTCTACGCCGGCATGCTGCAGTACGACGGCGACCTCAAGCTGCCCAGCCGTTTCCTGGTGGCGCCGCCGGCGATCAAGGACACCACTGGCGAATGGTTTGCCAAGTCGGGCATTGCCCAGTTCGCCTGTTCCGAAACCCAGAAATTCGGCCATGTCACCTATTTCTGGAACGGCAACCGTTCCGGCAAGTTCGAGGGTGAAACCTGGCAGGAAGTGCCGAGCGATGTCGTGCCATTCGAGCAGCGGCCGTGGATGAAGGCCGCCGAAATTGCCGATGCGATGATCGCGGCGCTGCAGTCCGGTCAGTACAAGACGCTGCGCTGCAATTTCGCCAACGGCGACATGGTTGGCCATACCGGCAACTTCCGTGCCGCCACCCTGGCGATCGAGGCGGTCGACCTGCAGCTGGACCGGCTGCTCAGGGCGGTTGATGCCGCCGGCGGTGTCGCCTTGATCACCGCCGACCACGGCAATGCCGACGAGATGTACGAACTGGACAAGAAGACCAAGCAGCCGGCCCGGAACAAGGACGGTTCGTTCAAGGCAAAGACGGCGCACACGCTGAACCCGGTGCCGCTGATCCTTTACGACACCGTTTCCGGCGGCAAGCTCGGCTTGCGGCAGACGGAAAAGGCCGGCCTGTCGAACATCGCGGCAACGGTGGCCAACCTGCTCGGGCTGGAGAAGCACGCTGCCTGGGATGAAAGCCTGCTCGAAATACGTCACGCGGGTTAAGGACGCGAGCATGAAACGGGCGCATCCTTCTCCGGGTAGCGCCCGTTTTTCTTTGGCGAGTCGTCTTTGCCCCGGTGCAGCCATGCTTGATATCGGATAGCCACACATGTTCAAACCCAGCCCGTCAGCCCTCTATGTTCTCGGCCACCCGGTGGTTTTCGCCCTGAAGGTCCTGCGCGGCTTCAGCCATAACCAGGGCTTGCTGCTGGCCGGGGCGATCGCCTATTACGCGTTGCTGTCGGTAGTGCCCTTGCTGATCCTTTCGGTTTTCGCGCTGTCGCATTTTGTCGATCAGGCCGAGCTGCTCGATACCTTGCGCCGTTACCTGGAGTGGCTGGTGCCCAGCCAATCGACGGCCTTGCTGGCCGACGTATCGGGCTTTCTGCAGAACGGCATCGGGGTGGGCGTCGTCTTGCTGGGCACGATGCTGTTCTTCAGTTCGCTGGCTTTCTCAGTGCTGGAAAAGGCGATCCGCATCATCTTTTCGCACCGCGGTTGCGTCGATAAGCGGCATGCGGCGGTTTCCGCCGTACTGCCTTACTGTTTCGTTCTCCTGCTCGGCCTGGCCTTGCTCGCCGTCACCTTCGCCTCGGCCAGCCTTCAGGCCCTGGCGCTGGAGAGCGTCCATGCCTTTGGGCGCGACTGGGGGCTGCGCGGCATTTCCGGTTTCCTGCTCTATCTGCTCGGTCTGGCCATGGAAGTCTTCGTGCTGACCATGCTCTACCTGGTCATCCCGGTGGGCCGCCTGCGCTTCTTTCACGCCCTGATCGGAGGTCTGTCGGCGGCGCTGCTCTGGGAAGCGCTGCGCCACCTGATGGTCTGGTATTTCACGACGCTGTCGAAGGTCAGTGTCGTGTACGGCTCGTTGACCACGGCGGTGGTCGTGCTGTTCAGCATGGAAATCGCCGCGACGGTCCTGCTGCTTGGGGCGCAGGTCATTGCCGAGTATGAGCGCATCGATCCGTTGGCGGGCAAGGCCGGTTCTTGAAGGCCGGCCCGTCTTGCCGGCGGGCATGTGGTCAGCCAAACGCGTCGTTGCTGCTGTGTCGGGAAATGGCTGTTCAGTCATTCAACGTCGGTGAATGTGCTGTTATATCTGGGGTATCGGGCAATAATTGGCGATCTGTTATCGGTTGTCCAATGCCGGCGTGCTAGCATCTCGCCTCGTTTTTCCTTGTTGCGGCATGATCCATGAGACTGTTTGCCTTCTTCTCGTTGCGCCAGTGGCTGACCTTGCCTTACATCGCCCTGGTTTGCGGCGTTGCCTTGCTGATCGGGCTGCTCTCCTACCGGACCGGCAGCCAGGCGGTGGATACCATCGCCAATCACCTGCTGCGCGAGACGGTGGCCCGTATCGGACAGGCGGTCGACCGTCATGTGGTCGGTTCGGCGGCGGTGCTCGAAGCGGCTTTCCCCAACGGCATGGCGGCGTCGGATTCGATCGATCAGGAACTGGGCGCCTTGCGTACCCGCTTCTGGATTGCCACCTCCCTGCATCTCGATCCCAACAACTACGTCTATTACGGCAATCAACGAGGGCAGGCCTTCGGTCTGTGGCGCTACAACCAGATCGAAGCTGAGTTGCGCTACAAGCTCGATGCCGACCAGCCGCGGCATTTGCATCGTTTCAGCGGGATCAACGGTGAATTGCAGGCGCCGAGCATCGAGGAAAAGATCTTCGAGCCGCGCTCCCGCCCCTGGTAC
>DAIMCQ010000138.1:0-10538 GCA_036726285.1 Azonexus sp. | reverse complement strand
GATACCATGGAAAACACCATGTTCAATTACCACCCTGCGCGAACCGTCAAAAGTAGTCAGTCACGCCCACTTGGCTTGCAATGCTAAAACAATGCGGCCTGCGGCTTCTGCCCCTTGCCTGAGTTCCTGGCCGTGACCGTCTCGATTGGTTTGCCCAGCAGCAGGAAGTCGGGGATACCGAGCGGCGGCACCGTCTTCAGCATGCCATCCACATCGCCTTTGAGCTTCTCGCGCAACTCCATAAGGAGCCTGCCGAGAACGTTCTGCCCAATTAGTGTATCACCGGTCTCATCCGCCAACTTGGCTCCCCAATAGTCGTCCTTGCGTGACTGCTCGACGATCGGCCGATCACATGTGGACAGGAGAAGCCGACCGAACTCCGCGTAGTTCTGTGCGAGCTTCACACGGAGGCACCAACGCATGACCTTGTATCGGACTTCGTCCCAATCCGGCCTTGAGTCCTTGAGGTGCGGCTTGCTCCTCATCTTGGCGGTCATCGGACTGTGTTGCCCGATGATTTCCCGTTGGACCTCTGGTAAGTGGGGAAAGCGGCAGGCTTGATACAAAGCCTCCGTTGTCAAGATGCGGACGCCGTTGATCTGCAGGGGGTAGCCCGACGCCATGTTGGACAATCCGCCGAAGCCCTCCTTCGTCTTGTAGACAACAACGGCCTCGCAGCGAAGGTAGGTACGCAGGAGACTGTTCTGAGGCTGATCGTTGCTAGAGCGTGAGGTCATCAAAGATGTTCCTTGCGGAGGAATAACCCTCACGCTGTAGCAACGGATACCAGTGCAGGGCGCCCGAGGCAGCTTCCGGGTCACCCCACCACATCGCAAGAGGGCAGTTGTTGGGGCAGTTCCGATACGTGGCGATCATGGAGCCGAAGCCCACGCCGAAAGGACTGAAGCCGAGCGGGCGCATGGATTGCTTCGGGTTCTCGCTCATGGCCCTGATCTTGGCGCCGGCGATGAGGAACTCGCTTTCCAAGACTTGGCGGCCCACCTCAGACGAGAATGGCTGAATGGGAGCCGCACTCGGCTGCCGCGGCTCGAAGGGAAACTTCGCTGGCAGCGCCATGTAGCTCTGAACCTCGGCCACGTTCGGTACAGCCGTGGGCCAGAGCACCCCCGAACTGTTCTTGTACCACTTCCGGTTCTCAATCTCGAGGGCGCGCCAATACTTGACGGCGATCTTCTTCCCCGACTGCTCGACTACGCTCTTGAGCCTCCTGTCGACCAGATACGAGCCTCCTGAGTGAAGTGCAGCAACGATGACATGAACTGTGGCCGATTGAGGCGCGTCGTTGGCGATCCACGGCTCGAGGTCATTGCCCACACGGTTGCCGCTGAACATCACGTCGTCGAGATAGATGAAGTCGCCGCCCGCCTCTCCGCAGTCATCCAGGTCGAGGCCACATTCGTCTTCAATGCACTTCGCGAAGAGTTTCAGCATCTCCTTCTGGCTCTGCCCGTTCTGCTGAATGTTTAGGAAGTTCGCGGACGACCAGTACGTCGCAGGATCAGCACCGGCCAGCTTCGCGTTGTTCACAAGGGCGCGGAGGAAGTCCTTCACGTTCTTTCGCGTGAAGAAGGTCTGCTTGATGACGTGGTCAAACTCGCGCAGGAACAGCAATTGCTGAGCGG
Source organism: Azonexus sp. (assembly GCA_036726285.1). Classification (GTDB taxonomy): domain Bacteria; phylum Pseudomonadota; class Gammaproteobacteria; order Burkholderiales; family Rhodocyclaceae; genus Azonexus. The sequence goes on along the minus strand of DAIMCQ010000138.1, from coordinate 8,895 downwards.
GCGTGAACTGATGAAGCCAACGATCAACGTGCTCCGGCGTCGGCTCAGGAAGATCCCCTTTTCGATAGGTCTTAATCTCGTTCGCGACGGAAACGAGAAGATCATTACGCTCGCTCATTTTTCCCCCCGTAGGCAACTACCAGACACCGCACCATTGCCGATGCCTCAATAGGCCAAGATAGAGTAAATACCAAACGCCCCATGTCTTCTTTGTTACCACGCCTTCACTTTGAAGAGTCGCCCTTGCGGCCCCTCATCGTGTAACGTGATAACAACTTCATCAGAGGAGAACACCGGCTCCTCATCAGCAGCACGCGCTGGCAAATCAGAATCGATGAGCGTAATAATTGGCTGCAGCCCCTGCTCGGCATACCGACGAATGATCGCCAACAGATTCTCCTTTTTGCGATCATCCAGAGACTCGAACACGCCGTCGTGATAAACAAAGCGCGGGAACTTGTCGTCCAAGTAGGCTCGTAAAATAGCCAAGTCAAAGGCAATACACAGCAGTTTCCTATACGTGTGCCCAAGATCGGCGCTGGTTGCATTGCCTGATTCATCAAGAATTTCCGCCCTAAATTCCAGATGCCCCACCTGGTTCGGCGACACGCTCAGCAGCGCCTTGCGGTCGATCACCTCTTCGACAATCTCACTGAAGAACACGCGAATTGCCGAGAACAAGCTGTTCTGATCAGAATTTTGCTTTTCGACATCCGCCTCGATCTGGGTCTGCAGATGCCCGCGCTCATCGGTCAACGCCCTGATCTCGGTCCGCAGCTCCTGCAGACGATGTAGGAAGCCGCGTTGACGCTCCAGCGAAGTGATGTCGGCGCGCAGCGTCACCATCTCGTCCGAGACCTGCTTGTACTTGCCAAAGATATCGGTTCCGCTCAGGAATGAAAGCATCTCCGAGCGTTTCTTGCCCAAGGTATTCAGTTCTGCATTGATGCGCTTAAGCTCAGCTTCGAGCTCGGCGCGCTCTTCCTGCAAATAGCCGCGGCGCTCATCGGTAATGGCACGATTGAAGGCAATCAACTGTTGAAAATCCTTCTTGATCTGCCCCTTGAACAGGACGCCTGCTTCCTCGAACAGGCGCTGCGCTTCGTCAGGATTGAAGAGGATCTGATCCTCTTCCAGCGAGTTAATGATCTTCTTCTTGTTCTGGTTGAGCGAATAGCGTTCAGCGTTGAGGGACGCAATGCGCTCGTCAATGTCATCGACCAACTGCTTGGTGCTGTCCTTGTCCTGAGCGCGGAAGTCGAAGGCGTCGAGCAGTTTCTGCTTCTTCTCAGCCTCTTTCTGCTTGAGCAACAGGATGCCCTCGATCTTGCTGATGTCCTCAATGGACCCACCAAGTTCGTTCTTGATGGTCTGCGCGGTGGACTGCTTCTCCGCAAGTTGCTCTTCCTTCTCGTAGTGCTGCGCCACGAGTTGAGCGTCAAAGCCGAGAACGTGAGCCAAAAAAGGCTTCCAATCCGAATGCGCAGCAGCGAACTTGCGCAGATGAAACACGTCGCGGAAATCGTCCTGAGAGCGCAGCAGATAGCCCAAGCCTTTACGGAACGCCCAGGGTTTGAGTGCGCGCCAGTCAAGCAATCCATCCAACAGATCACGCGCCCGCTCGAAGGGCATGTCCTGGTGGTCCCACTCCGCCAGCGGTAAGCCCGACAAGTCCTGGTGCCCGGCCTCGTGGCGCTTGAAGCTAATCTTGGTGGCCTCTTCTACGCCCCGCCGGATTGTCACGAACGAAGCATCTTCCAGCTCAATTTCCAGGAAGAAGATGAAGTCCTTGAACAGTTCGATGTGCTTGAAGAGAAAGAACTTGGCATCGCGCTTGGCAAGAAAGCTAAAGTCGAGCAAGCGCCCAAGCGTGGTCTTGCCGAGGTTGTGAGTGTCCTTGTTTCGGTTCGCAGGCAGGCGAATTTCGGCCATGACAACGTTCAGGCCCTGGACGAACTCCACAGGCTCGAACAAGTCAGGCTTGCTGGAATAAAGTCTAGACAGCTTCATTTGGCCCCATGTACTCCACGGCGTCGGTTTTGGGGCGATATTCGATCAGGCCCATGAGATACAGAAAATTCAGTGCCGGCAAGAACAGTACGTCCCCGCCGCCGACACTTTTTTTCGCAAACTTGCGCAGCACGTCGTACTCATCCACGCGCCGGGCTTTCAGGCGAGCCAGCAGCAGCAACGAAACGTTGATGACCGTGCGATCAGGATGAGAGTGCTTGGTCGGCCGCAGCATCAACCACCTCCCCGATATCACAATTCCAGTACATGTAGAACAGCACGGCGCGAGTCAAGCGCTTGTGGGCGTGCTGCCGTAAGACAGGATCGCGGTTGAACAATAGGTCCACCAGATACTCCATAACCTCGTCGAAGGTCTGGTAGTCCTTGCGCTTGGCGATGATCTTGAGCTGAAACTCATCGACCACCGACTCATACATGCGCAGCAAATCGAGGTTTTCCGGTGCCGCTAGGAAAGCCCGAATTTGAGCAGTCTCTTTCAGGTACTTACGCCGCTGCGCCTTGGCGTAATCGGGGCTCATGTTGTTGAGTGCGTTCTTCTGCTCGTAGGTCACCCGCTCAGTCGGCGGATCATCAAGCAGTGCAACCACACCGTCTTTCTGTCGGGCCAGTGCTTGCACTACTTCGGCCAGGTCATCGGGGCTGACGATCAACGGCGAATCGACAGGATCGAGATCTGCTTCTCTCGCAACTTCTGGGAAACGTTTCAGCCAGATCTCCAGTTGCTCCAGTCCGCAGAGGTAGATAGACGAGGCGGGAACACCACATTGAGACGCGATGTAATCGCGTATCTCCGTTTCGGCATTACCCGCCAGACGACGGTTAGCGAACAGCATGTAGTGATCGAGTTGCTTGGCCTCGCGCAGTTTCTTGACGCGGGGAATTTCTTTGCCCAGCACGGTGTTCGCGGCTGTCGTGCTAAAGAAATCGGATTCGGAGAAATTACGGTTATATCCGTTGGTGTGCTTGGCCTGGACGATGGTTGTACCGACCCACGGCGCAGACTTGCTTGGGTGCAGTTCGGCCGTCCCAATGAACTTGGCATCACGACCACCATCAGGTCCTTTTGCAAAGCCTTGTACGGCGGCCCCAAGCAACCGCTGACACAGAAGAACAATCAGGGTCTCGAATTGATCATCGCCCAGGTCCTCGTATGCGAATTTCATTGGGCTCCCATTTCTTTTGAGTTGCTCACACCGCAGTGCTTGTAGACCGTCGTTCGTGACCCTCTAGCCCAAACGCAACTTTTCCGTACGTTTTCACACCATAGAAAAGCGAGCGGGAATTCTAACATTCAGAGAGGGCATCGACCAGCGAAGAGGCCGCACATGGAACCAGCCGAAAAACGACCATTTTTGCGACAAACCTGAAAACCAAGGCCACTTTCATCCAATTATTAAGAATGAACACCTCCCGGTACAATTTCAGAAGTCAAACTTGCATTGCTGGGATCGAGGGCCCCCTGCTCCTTCTGCACCCTACGCTGACGCAGCTCACTTCGCATCCAAAGGTAATCCCCCCATTTTTAGCAGTGGTCAGAAGTAGAGGTGGTTAAAAGTGCTGACTTCTGTTTCGGGGTAATGCCGCCGAGTGCCATGTTGGGGCGCTCGTGATTGTAGGTCCAGATCCAGTCGGTCGCGTAGTTCTGCACCTCCTCGATTGACTCGAACAAGTAGTGGCTGAGCCAGTCATAGCGAACCGTCCGGTTGTAACGTTCGATGTAGGCATTCTGCTGCGGGTTGCCGGGCTGGATGTGGTCGAGCCGGATTCCTCGGTGTTCTGCCCAGGCGATGAATGTGCCGCTGATGTATTCCGGGCCGTTGTCACTGCGAATGACCTGCGGTTTGCCGCGCCACTCGATGATCTGATCAAGCGCCCTCACCACCCGCTCTGACGGTAGCGACAGATCGATGTCGATGGCCAAGGCCTCCCGGTTGAAATCATCGATGACATTGAACAGCCGGTAGCTCCGGCCATCCGAAAGTTGGTCATGCATGAAATCCATTGACCAGCACTGGTTGATGCCTGCCGCCACCGCCAAGGGTTCTGGCTTCTTCCGAACGATCCGCTTCCTCGGCTTGATCCGTAGGTTCAACTCCAATTCGCGGTAAATGCGATACACCCGCTTGTGATTCCAGCGGTAGCCCTTCACGTTGCGCAGGTACAGAAAGCACAGCCCGAATCCCCAGTTGCGTTGGTTGTGGGTCAGACGGATCAGGTGGTCGGCGATTTCGACATTCTCTGCGGACTGCTTTGCCTGGTAGCGGTAGCAAGTCTGGCTGATGCCAAACGCCAGGCAGGCCACTCGGATGCTGACGCCGTTCTCTACGGTGCGTTGAGCCATCTCGCGTCGGCAAGATGGCCTCACCACTTTTTTTGCAGGGCCTCCTGGACGATTTCGGCCTTGAGCCGCTCTTCTGCATACATCTTCTTGAGCCGTCGATTCTCGTCTTCGAGTTCCTTGAGCCGGGCCATCAGCGAGGCGTCCATGCCGCCGAACTTGCTACGCCATTTGTAAAACGTGGCGGAACTGATGCCGTGCTCACGGCAAAGTTCGGGGACCGGGCTGCCAGCCTCTGCCTGCTTGAGTACGGCGATGATCTGGCTGTCTGAAAAGCGTGATGTCTTCATGTAAAACTTCCTCGGGCTGCTTTGGAGAAAATTCTACTTTTAACCGCCGCTAATTTCCGGGGGGATTACCCAAAGAGATGCTTCAAGTACTCCTTGGCGCAATGCATCTCGCTCTGATGTTGTCAAAGCTCGACAAATTGGATTTTCTTTTTTCCTCATTTTTTAGCGGCTAAAATTTACTAGTCTTCAAATTTTAGCCGCTAAAATTCGCCGCCCTCCTGAGATCAGAGGGGGACGTCGGGGAAACTTGATATCGGGCATTTTTAATGAGCAGCTCTCCCGGCGTAATGAGCACGTAGTTCGTTGCTCATGAGCGTTGCTAATGCAGAGGATAACGCCATCGATGCAGTTCACCGGAGGGCTGCGCCGCGTCAGCAATATTGCCAACGCTGACTATGGCAACATCGTGCCCTTGAACGTTTGCTTCTACTATTGGGAACTTGCTTTGACCATCATCGACCAGACGTTACTGCCGTTCCTTCTTAGTACCGAGGGGAGGAAACACCGATTTTGTTTCGATTGATGCCGTAAATTCCGGAGCAGAGTAGATATATCGAAATTCGACGCCTTGTTTTTGGAACAAAAGAAGCGATCCATCAGAACTTGCAATTACGGTAGCCATGTCCGTGAATTCCTTCGTCACGATTATTTGCGGCTCTTGATCCCGTAACAAACTTGCTCGCATGCCACCCATGAAAAACGCCACGATAATGAGAGCAGCAGTGGCTGTCACAAATACTGCAGACGTTGCGCGTCCTGAGACCTTGGGCCGCGATTTAATTTTTCGGATGAAAGTACTCGGCTTCGGTTGAAGAAAGAATCCAGATCGGACAAGACCTGACAGGACGATCAATGTTATGGAAATAAAGAGCCCTACACCGGAAATCCAAGTGATTGTGAATTTCACATATATCGCCAGCATTAGAAGCAGGAACATAACTGATTGAATAAAAATCCAAATATATCCTTCCCATTTAATTATCCGGCTATGTGATCGGACAAAGTGGCGCTGATGTCGCCAATCCATTCTGCGGCGGAATCCGCGTTCTAGTCGATCGGTTGCAGCGAGAAATGGAAGGAAAGCGAGTTGCAATATCGAAGTTAGCACCCTGGCAAAAACCGCGCAAAAAAACACATAAAACAGAAACGTAGCGGTCACACCTTTGGCGAGCGGCATTCCAGCAACTGCCACGATCTGAAGCGGAACTCTCATCAGAAAGCCAGCGTAGTGCGCTAGCGATAAAGATACGATTGCTAGCAATCCCCCAAGGATCGATATTTTGTAATGCCACGCCTCATAAAACCAACTGCGTCCCGGTACGGATATAGATTGCATGCAAGAATTCTTCCTAAACACTTAACAGTTGTTAGATGGAAATACTTTGTCCGCAGATGAATCGAGACACGGAATTATGCCGCTCGAATTCGCTGGCGAACAAGGAGAGGGGCTGGGATGTCCAATATTCAGAAAAATCCTCAACGGCTGGATGTGGTTCGTTCCTATCCAATATCCCTATACGATAGGCAATTACCTCTTCTGGCCGTCTGCCGTCCTATGCCAAATCATAGGACAACGAGATGATAGCGCTTGGTCACGAGCCATGAGATTAAGCGGTCAACTGATTGGAATTTTCGCAGTCCTTCATGCGCTCGCGGGTCATCACTGTGCTCATGACTCATTTCCTTGTGTCTTGCCGACAAAGGCCGCGACTTCGTCATCTGCCGCCGCTAGGCTATTACCCTCGAACGCAGGGGAATCTTGCATGCTTCCACGAATTGTTGCGGCCACCTGACCACCAACCGTTTCGCTTGCCCGCTCCTGGAAGTCGGTTGCCAACTGTACGGCCTTGTTCTTCGCCATATTGCCGGCACCTTTCGCGAGTTCGGCCGCAGCGCCTACTGTGAGTGCGGCAGCTCGCGCCATGCCTCCGCTTTTGCCGCCTTGCTGCTGGCCTCCGGCCTTGGCCTGACCAGAACCACCGGAATCGCTGCTTGTGGCGCCGGTCAATCTGTCAGAACCTGACGAATCGGCAAAACCGGCCGCTTGCGCAAAAGGGGAACTCCCGCTATCGCTACCGCCGCCAGACATGCCACCTCCAGAACTGCCAAAGCTAGGCATCGGGCCTCTGCCGCTATCCATTCCGGCCTGCGCTTTCTCAAAGGCTGCCTTGACGGCCGACATGCCTCCAGCGATGTTCTGCGCACCACCCATGACGGCGGCACCCGCTGCACCCGCCGCCGTCGCCGCCATTCCTGCGGCCCCCATCGCAGCCCCGGCAATCGCACCGGCGCCAAAATTTCCGATGCCTGAATGGCCGATACCTGAGCCGGTGATAATGCCGGATAGCAGGCTAGGGATCTTGTTCACTAGGATCAGCAGCGCGAAGCAGAACACCAGCATTACGCCCAGCTCCTCAAAGTTGAGCGTGCCCTTATTCATCTTGGCGTAGAAGGTCGAAAGTAGATCATTGCCGATACCGACCAGGAGCACCATCGTCATGAGTTGTACGCCAACGCCAAGCACTGTTTTGTAGTAGTTGATCGCCATATCGGATGTCCACCGCGATCCTCCAAACCCTAAGAAGAAGATCCCGGCGTACATCAGAATCCAGGCCGAAACCATGACCAGAAGCATGTTCACTGCGATGGCCGCTAGCAGGAGCATGATCCCGGCACTCAAGGCTGCACCGACAAAGCTGTCGATGGGACTCCATAGCGACAAGTTGCTGACCGCCTGTTTCCAGATTATGAAGCCAATATCGACGATGCCCGAGGGTGTAACCGACGAGATGCCAGAGGCTTGTTCACCGATTTTCTGCATAGATCGGATGATTGCGGATGCCATCTGGGGACCGTTCCGCAACAACCAGAGAAAGAGGCCGAAGAACATGATGAAGCGGATAAATTCCGCGAAAAAATCACCAATGTCGGCTTTGCGTAGGATGAGCATGCCACCGGTCCAAGCTAGGCTGATGGTGCCCAGCGTCCAGAACAGCCAAGTGGCGGCATTCATCACTGCGGTTTGCCAACTTGATGCACGGGTGGCGAACTCCGTGACGACCTGGTCGAGCATGCCCTGATTGCTGAGTTGGGCGGCTGCGCCGGCCGAGTACAGCATCAAGGCTATGCCGATGAGTGTCGCTGTTTTCATTCCCTTCATGGTGTCACCTCTTCGGGTCAGTCAGTTCAAGCCAGTTTTTCGGGGTATCTGTTGGCGCGATGCGGCTCTCGGTCGATGCCTGGTGGGCGCATTGCTGTCGTTCCTCTTGGTTGCGCGGGCTCTTGCAATCAAGCTCATGCTGACCGCACCCGGAAACCAAGAGCGCCATGGCCATGAAGGCGGCCAAAGGTTTGATGTATTTGACGTGCATGGGACTTGCTCCAGTTACCGGTTCAGGTTAAGCCAGTTCGAAGGGGTCGGCGTCTTACCTATCCGTCCTTCCGTCGAGGAGGCATGCGCGGCGGCATGTTGGGCTTCGCGGTCGGAATCGGCCTGCATCTTGGTTGTCACTACGTTTTGCTGCGCCATCAACAGGCTGCGAATTTGCAAAAGCTGATGGGTCTGGTTGCTGGCGAGCTGGTTGGCGTAGCCAAGGGCGGCCATTTGACCATCGGCACCTTTGGCGCTCGATTGCAAACGTTCGAGTTGCCGAGCATCCGCAGCAATGTTCCGCTGCTGTAGCTCCAAACCTTTAAAAAGCGCATCGTTGGCTTTTTTCTGCGACTCGCTACCGAGTTGCTGGCTTTGCTTGATGGCGGCTAGTTGAGAGGCCGAACAGCCTGCCGAGCTGAAGCATGGCGATGACTTGTAGTAATTCACGTCCTGGAACTTGCCAAGGTAGCTATCGAGGCTGCCCAGCTGCTGCTTGTAGTAGTTCAGGGTGTTGGTGGCGTTCATCAGCCCATTGATGGTCGATTTCGCATCGTCCCAAATGTTCATCGCGGGCGCCGCAGTGTTTCTCAGCATGTTCTCGTACTGATCCAACTGCGTTTTGTATTGCTCGATTTGTTTGATCGTCTGGGCCACTTCTTCAATGGCGCTGACAATGTTTTGACTGAGATTCCCGCCATCGATGACGGGGATGCTGGCGTAGGCCGGCATCGAGACTCCGCCGGCAAGAGCAAGAATCAAAGCCACGCTCGCGACTACGTTGATTTTCCGCATTTCAATTTCCTTTCGATTTTAGCGGCTAAAAAAATCAGCTTTCGGCTTTGGGGCGCACGATTGCCCGCATG
>DAIMCQ010000137.1:0-10564 GCA_036726285.1 Azonexus sp. | reverse complement strand
GATTTCTTGAGGCGGGTTTCCGCATCATCATCGGGCGATATGCCGGCAGTGCGCAGAGAGGATAAAAAGTTTGGCTGGCTCACACGAAAATGACGCAAGGCTTGTTGCTTCGGCGGCAGCCAGTGTCGCAGTCTGCTTGTCGATGGTCAATGATACTTTTTCAGGGTAAGCGCCCGGCGGCAATCATCCTGTTGTAGAGGATGTTGGGTGACAGCCAGACCAGCAGATCATCAAACTCATTGGCGCCGCTGGGGGTCGGGGTATGAGACACGAACACCGCATCGCCATTGGTGTTTTCTTTTTCATCGGCACTGACTGCCGCAGGACGGGCGATATTGTCCGATGTGGTCGCACCCAGGCCATTCGGTCCATGCGACAGGATTGCTAGGGGGAGTCCTGTGCCAAGTACCGTTGTGCAAGTCGCTTGTTCGCAAATTTTTATTTTTGCAGTAGGGGGGCTAATAAAGGTGAATCCGTAGTCGCTGTTTGCGAAGCCCGTTTCGATCCGATAGTCGAACCGATTCCCCCATGCGTCCTGATTGCCAAGACCCAAAGTGCCCCATGGCAATTGTCCAAAATCTTTGGTACATGTGGCGTCACTCCGGTTTTCCATGCCGTCGCCGTCGGTGTCCGGGCAAGGAAGGTAGGGCTTCCCACTTTTTTTTGCGGAGTTGGAAGCGGCGAAACCGAGCAACGCGTCGCGAATGTCATTGAGTGTTTGCTGCGTTGCATTGCGTTGCTGTTGTTCAATTTGCGTGCCAAGGCTGACCATCAAGCCGCCGGCCAAAAGCGAAACGACAACCAGCACGATGGCTAGCTCAAAAAGGGTGAAGCCCTTGCTACGGGTTCGCTTCATGGACAGGGCGCCGCGGTGCAAGGCAGAACATTCAGGCTCAGGCTGCCGAGACTGATTTGCGCTGAAGATCCCGTTATCCGGGAGTAGTTGATCAGTGGAAACCAGTTGTTGTTGTTTAGCCATTCATTTGTGTCGTGGTAAAAAATCAATGCTCCACTCGGGAGCTTTCCCGTGACCTGGCCGATATCGGCGATGCCGTCTCCATTGCTGTCAGGCCAAGGAAACTCATCATGCTCATTGTAATAACGTTTGAGGCCTTCGGTCAGCGCATCGAGTCCGCGAACTTGAGCCAGAACTCGTTTGTGCAATAGCTGCAGCACTTCTGATCGAGAGATGGCAATCACTTTGTCGTTAAAGACGGTTGATGACCCGCTGCTGACAAACGTATTCCCCGTTGCATTTTCAAGATCGAGGAAATCGGCGCTTTTGAGCGATGTACCAGTCCCGGAAGGCGATCGGCTTTGTCCGGGAAGGGGCGGGCCAGGCGCAATGATCAGGGCGACAACGGGGTTGCTTGCTCCGTCGAGAATAAGCTGGGGCAATGTGTTGCTGTTGATGGGAGGGGCCGTGAAATTTTCCGAGATGGCATACCAAAGCGGTTCGCCGTATCCATCCAGCAACTTTTCCTGGTCCAGCGTCTTCCATGGCAAACGTCCGAGGCGTTTAGCTTGGCTGTTGCAACTGCCGTCAGCTTGCCCTTCCGGGGTTGTACCTGGCTGCTCCGGACAGGGGAAACGCCCGGGGGCGCTTGGACTGGTTACTGCTCTGCCTAACAGCGCCGCCTTGGCTTGTTGAAGTGCGAGCTGGGTGATGCGATCACGTTCATTGTTCTGTCGGGCGGTATTCCATGAATAAAGAAAAATGGTTGTTACACCACCCATCAGGATCAATAGCATGAGCAGTAAGGCGGCCCCTTGCTCAGTGGGGCGTTGGGCCTTTTGCTTCATCTCTTTGCACTGGGCTTGATGACAATCTGGCCATTACCGATCAGGCTTTGATGCTCTCCGCTTGCCGGATAGAGTGTGTCGCCGACCGGGATGCGAGGTGCCACCGACGGCCTGTCCCAATTGACCTCGCCGTTTATCCAGCGCGTATTGCGCCCATCGCTACGCCGTACTTCACCGTTGAATGTCTGGCTGCCAGTCGATTCGGGGGGGCTTGGGCTGGAATTCAAGCCATGCAGGCGCTGCCGCTCAAGTGTTAGACGCTGGGTTGGTGTGAAAAATAGCCTGCCCAGCGTTTCTTCCTGGCTCGATGCCCCGCCGGAAAGCAGTCCTGCGAGCAATAGGAATAGTGAAAATCGAAATCGCATTTCATTTTCCGCCATTTCGTTGAACAGTGATCCATTGCAACTCGCAATCAGCCCTTAAATAGGTCAGGGGATCCTGCACGGAAAATGTGCTGCCAGGCCGAGTAAGCGTACAGTTTTGAACAAGAACCAAGGCCGGGGCGGCTTTTTCTATGCGGGTCAAGGTGCGTAAAAGATCTTCTTCGTGGAGCAGGCGCAGTTGCAGTCGCATCGGACTGGCAAACCAAGTGTAGGCAGTCCCGTTCGGTGTGTCGAGCGGCCGTTGTACGCCAAATTCGTAAGTCATTCCAGGCAGGCGCAGCTCGCGCTGGAGAGTACGCAACATCTCAATCCATTCAAGACGTTTCTCTACGCCGGTGATACCCGCTGTTTGGAGCTGCTGGAATATGAGTGTGCGCTTCCGGAGCTCCTGTTCTTCGGTGCGTACTTGTCTAAGTCGCGCTTCTGTCTGTTCTTTTTTCTGCGCTGCGTCGTTGCGGACATGTCGTGTCTCTTCGGCTTTGCCTGCGCTCCACCAAGCAAGTACTGCGCTAAACAGAATCAGCGTCAAGGAGAAGAAAAGCGGCAATCGAATTTTTTCGAGATCGCGGCCGGTCAATTTCATGGTCCGATCTTTCGCGTGATTTGCAGGCTGAATTGGCGTGGTTGCCTGGTTTCGTCTTCGCTGTCCCCACCCTTGATCGTATGGCTGGACGTGATGTCGAACGGGGCCTGTTCAATCTTGACGTCATTGGCGGTGTCGGCTCGAAGCAGGGCAACAAAATGTTCAACTGAGCCGAGTATTTGACGAGTTGTCGCACCCGGTGGCGCACCGACCGTACCGCGGATCACGGTTAGCTCCTGATTCGCGTTGGGTAGCGATGTTGAGGTGGGTTTGGGGCTTTCGAGCTTCCAGCTCAATTCGTCCAGTTCAATCTCGGGAGCACGATCAAGCGCCAGGCTGAGAGCTCTGAAGGCGCTAGCCGGATGGCGCTGCTGGGCTTTCAACTGTTGATAGCGATGGGTCAGGTCGCCGAGGGTTTCGTTATCTAATTCGGTTTTGGGAAAGGTGGCTGAGATATCTCGGTAACGCTTGTCGAGCTCCCCTTCGCTGCTGATCAGCGTTTGCAATTCCTGCTTCAGCACGTGGGTGCGATAGATGTCCTTGGCCGAGAACAGTAAGCCGCCGAGCAATACAATCGCGCCGATGCTGAACAAGGCTTGGCGGATTTGTGACAGGCGGAAATCGTGGCGATGCTCTTCTGAGGCCAGCTGTTGGTTGGGTGGCGCCTTTGCGAGCAAATGCAGGAAAAGATATTCGCTGCGACTGTCGGGGGGGAGTGTGTTGAGTTTGAGTGCGTGTGCAGCCTGATGGCTGTCAATCAGCGCGAACTTTAACTGATTGTGCTGAGGGAGTGCCTTTTCGATCGTATGGATGCCCTGCGGGTGACTGACGATGAAAACCGGCAATGTTTCATTGCGGCCGACCAAGCGCTGACCGATAAGGTATTGCTGCAGTTTTCCTGCTTCGCTGGCAAGGCTATTGGCGATACCGGCAATACTGCTATCGGTCAGCGGTACCATTCGCGAGAAAATTGTAGCGCCATCAACCAGATAGGTTTCTCTGATCGAATGGTCCTGTCGCGTCAACAGCAGGCAGCGACCCTTACCATAACCCAGCTTTTTCAACAGAACACCACACTGTTGAGCGACGGTGTAAATTCCTGCGAGAGGTGCTCCGGCAAGGTGAAGGCGGCGTAGCCATGGCTCGAAATAGGCAGGATTGGTCAACGCATGGATGAGTAGTTTTTCATTTTTGCGTACCGTTTTCTCATAACCCAGCGATGTCGCAGCGGCCAGCGAGCTTCCCAGGAAGTGCTGACTGATTTTGCGTGTGATCAGGCTTTTGCGGTCGCTGCCCTGAAGGAAGGGGATAGTCTCGAGGACGTGACCTTCCTCCGCCACGTTGGCGAGAAGGTAGAAGTGACTGGAAGAGCATTCGGAGAGATATGTAGAAAACCGGCTCAGGCTATCGTCATTTGCTTCAAAGACGCCTTCAGCAACTAAGTTGCCCTTGCGCCAGACATAGGCGGCAAGATTGTGCGTATTGAGATAGAGCAGGCGGCGGGTAATCACGTTTTGATCTTGCTGATGACGTCGTATACCGGGCCAAGAACCGACAACATGATCCAGCCGAGCATCGCACCCATGAATAGGGTCAGTGCCGGTTCGATCATTGCTTGCGCCTTGTCGACAGATTCCTTGACGTCACGGTTGTAGAAGTAACTGACGTTCAATAGTGCCTTGTCCAGATCACCTGTGCTCTCCCCTACACGCAACATGCGCACAACCAGTGGTGGAAACAGACCGACGTCGTGGAACGCACCTGCCAGGTTTCGCCCCTCGCGAATCGATTGTTCCGCCCGGTGCAGGGCTTGCTGGATGACGCGGTTGCCGACAATGTTTTGCGTCATGCGGATGGATTCAAGAATGGGAATGCCTGAAGCGTAGAGCATGGCAAAGGTGTTGGCAAAACGCGAGAGTATGATCTTCTTCAATATGCTACCGACTATTGGCAGGCGGAGTTTGATGCCATCGAAACGCAGTTGGAGCAAAGGATTTGTGCGGATAAGAAAATACCCGGCAGTAAGCCCGAGTAGCGGCAAACTGAAAAAGGCGTACCAATACGCGACCAGTTGATCGGAAATGAAAAACAGGATCTGGGTTTGCAGTGGCAGGGCCTGCCCCATGTTGCGAACGAACAGCTTCAGTTGGGGCACCATGTAAACCATTAGGAAGATGGTCGCAATGATGACAATGCTGCCGACAAAAGCCGGGTATATCAGCAGTTTCTTGGTATGTGAGGCCAGTTCATCTTCCCATTTCAACGATTCGGTCTGTCCTGCCAGGACTTCTGGTAGCCTGCCGCTACGTTCTCCGGCATGAACCAGATTCACAAAGACCGGATTAAAAACGTCTGGGTGTTGGGCCAGTGCCTGGGATAGCGTGAGTCCGCCTTCGATGCTTTCGATCAGGCTGGCGATAACCTCACGGAATGCTGGCTGCTCCAACGAATCGCGCAGGTCAATCAGGCTTTCGCGAATGGGAACGCCGGCACGAGTGAGTTGATCGAGATGAAAGCAGAAATTGATCAGTTCCGGGCGGGGAATGTGGCGTCGGCCGAATAAGTCACGTTGTTCGACCAGTTTGCCGGTTACAAGGTCGAGTTCCATGCGCTTGAGGCGCATCTCAAGGTCGATGATGTTGATGGCATCAATTCTGCCGCTGACCATTTTCCCTTCGAGACTGACCGCCCTGTAGTCGAACAACATGCTTACATTCGATCGGTCAGGTCAACTACCCGTCCGAGCTCTTCCAATGAGGTGGTGCCATTGATGACTCGGCGCAAGCCGTCATCTGCGAGGGTGCTGAATCCCTGGAGGGATGCCTTTGTCCGTATTTCGTGGGTGGTGGCGCGGCGCGCAATCATCTCGTCGATGCCGCTATCGATACGCAATAATTCCATGATGGCAATCCGGCCGCGATAGCCTTGAAAGTCGCAGAGTTCGCAGCCCGTAGGACGAAACAAAACGGGGGATGATTCACCTGTCTCAACCCCGAGCAGCCGAATTTCATGCGCTTCGGCCAAATAGGGCGTCTTGCAGTGTTCGCAAAGGCGTCGAATCAGGCGTTGGGCTACGATCCCGATGATATTTCCTGCCATGATATCTGGCAGTACGCCGATATCGAGCAGTCTGGGCAGGGCGCCAATTGCCGAGTTGGTGTGCAGCGTGGTGTATACCTGATGTCCTGTCATGGCCGCACGGAAAGCCATTTCCGCCGTTTCGGGATCGCGTACCTCGCCGACCAGGATGACATCCGGGTCTTGGCGCATCATTGAGCGGATTCCGTTGGCGAAGTCGAGTTTGGCATTCTCGGCTACCGAAGTTTGGCGAACCAATGCCATCGGGTACTCCACCGGGTCTTCGAGGGTCATGATATGTATGCCCTCGTTATTTATATGATTGAGCACAGAATAGAGCGTCGTTGTCTTGCCGCTGCCGGTGGGGCCGGTGACGAGAATTACGCCTTCTGGCCTGGCGATCATTAGCTTGAGTTGCTGGAGATGCTCGTCTGACAGCCCCAGGTTCTCGAGCGGGACGATGCCTTTTTGGCGATCAAGCACGCGCAAGACGATATTTTCGCCATGGATGGTTGGTTGGCTGGCGACACGGAAGTCGATTGCCCTGCCCGAAACGGTCAAGCCAATACGACCATCCTGTGGTGCTCGCATCTCGGCAATATTCATCCCGGCAAGCACTTTGATCCGGACAGTCATTGCCGGCCAATAGGATTTATGCAGGGCACGGATTTGACGTAGCATTCCATCGATCCGGTAACGAATACGCAGGAAATTGGCTTCCGGTTCAAAGTGAATGTCGGATGCTTCGCGCTTCACCGCGTCGGTCAGTATTGAGTCGATCAGGCGTACAACAGGTTGGCTGTACTCGTTATCTGTTGCGGAAAGACTCTTCCAGTCGATTTCTCCGGTTTCGATTTCGTGCAAGATGCCATCGATCGATAGTTCATGACCGTAGTACTGATCAATTGCCCGGTCGATCTCCGATTCGCCAGCCAGTAAGGTCTCGATCTCGGTACCGTCTTCGATCTGTGCGCGAACTCTGTCGAGGCCAACGATGTCGTTGATGTCGGAAATCGCCAGCGTCAGGCGCTGGCTTGGCCGGTCGTAATCGAGCGGTAGCAGGTGATAGCGCTTTGCCATTTCGCGCGGAACCAGCTTCACCGCCTGCGGGTCAACGACGGCATGGGTTAAGTCGATGCTTTGCTTGCCAAGGCTTTCCGAAAGGGCTTGCCGAAGGGTTGCTTCTGTCACGAACCCGAGAGAAACCAACAACTTGCCGATCGGCTGGTTGGATTTCATTTGTTCGAGCAAAGCAATGCGCAATTGATCTTCGGAAAGAATGCCTTCGGAGATCAGGATCTGGCCAAGAGGCCGGTGCTGCATCATGTTTGTGCTCATCGGGTCAAGGCTGAAGTTGGTTCAGGCGCTTACGAAGTGCGAGCATATCGAATGCCGATGGTCGTTTTTCTGCCGCTTCGAGTGCCAATTTGTAATGCTGCACTGCGAGTCGCTCTTGCCGCATGTGGTCGAGGCTAACTGCTAGATTGAAAAGATAGTCAGGATTGTCTGCTTCACCGGCGACTGAGTTGAAATAATGCTGTTGGGCTTCGGACCAACGTCCTTGGCGAGCATAGAGATTTCCCAGCGCAAAATTGAGTGGCGCCGATTCGGGTTGGCTGGAGAGCAGCGATTTGATGCGACTTTCCGTATTCTGTGGGTCCATATTGGCCGCATTGCCATTCAAGACTGCAGCCAATGCCGCTGGGTTGGCCGGGTTGGCAACCGTGGCACGCTGAAATAATCGTTCGGCGTCAGCGAAGCGTCCTTGATGCTGCGCGATACTCCCTAGTGCAATGAGTGCATCGATGTTGTTTGGGTCCCGTAGCAAGGATTGCTCGTAGTCGCGCCGCGCAAGATCGAGTTCCTTGTTCTCAATGTGGCTGTATCCGCGAAGTTGAAAGGTATCTACTTCCGGTTTGCTGCGAGTCAGGCGGATGGGCGTCTCTGTGCCGTTATCCGAAACCGGGATTGGGTTTTTGCGGCTGGGGGCAGGAGCAAGCGGAGGGTTTGCCTCGGCCGGCTGAGGCGGCGGTGCGAACGAAGGCAGCGGCGCACTGACTTCATCGGCCATCTGCGCAGGCGGGGGGGTACGAGATTCCGTTGGCGCTTGGGTCGGAGGATTCGATGATATGGCCAGGGTGGTGCTGCCGATGCGCTGCACCTGGACGACAAAGTAGATGGCGATGCAGGCGGCGACCAAGGTGAGCCCACCCAGAATGCCCCAGAAGGCTCTTCGTTTTGAAGGTTCGTGGTTTTTTGCGATAAAAGCGTTACGAATGGCGGCTTGGTCTGCCAGGATTTTCTGCGGATCTGAGACCTGTGCCGGGGAGGGGCTTGGCCGATTGCTTGCTGCCGATGCAGTATGGTTCAGTTCTGCATCTACTGCATCAATATGCTCGGCCAAGTCAGGGAGCGGGTTTGAACCAGAGCGCACTTTGGTTTGGCCTAAAGGCTCTAGGCTGAGTTCGCCGGCTTGGGGTAAGGCTTCCTTTCCGCTCGAATTGCGAGCCGCTTCTAGCTTGCTCGTCTCAGCCCGTTTCAGGGCGTCCATCAACAGGCTCATGATCTTTCCTCAGCGTGTTGGCGAAAGGTTGAACGGTTGGGCTTCATTCGGTTGGGCGAAAAAACCATCGCTTGGCAACAAGTTGCGCATTGCTGAGTAATCGCCTTCTAGGCTCGCATCTTTAATGACGACTGGGCGCAGGAAAATAACCAATTCAGTTTTTTGGGCTGTATTTGATCGGTTGTTGAACAACTCGCCGGCCAAGGGGACTTGACCGGCAATGGGAACGCGCTGGTTCTCATAGTCAATTTTGTCCTCCATTAGGCCGCCCAGAATGGCGATGTTGCCACTTGATACGCGCATGATTGACTCGATTTCCCGGGTTCGGATGACCGGGACGAGGTTGTTGATGCTGAGTTTCTTCAGATCGGGGTTGGGGTCGGCAACCTCTCGCGCCACACTCGTGATGGTCGGCCTGACGTTGAGGATAACCATATCGCTATCGCTGACCTGTGGTGTGACGCTGACCACAAGGCCGACGGAGACGGATTGCGGTGTTGTCGTGTAGGTGGTCGTGGTACCGACATTGGCCGTCGTCGTGGTATCTGCCTTGACGTTGAAATAAACGTAGTTCTCGACAACTTTCAGTAAGGCGGTTTGATTGTTGAGTACAGAGAGACGAGGGCTGGAAAGTACCTTGACCGTACCAAACGTGTCGAGAAGCGTGATGAGCGCATCCGGATTGCCCGATTTTGTGTAACTGAGGTTGAATGCGTCCTTGGTCAAGGCATTGCCGATGAAGCTCAACGATCCTCCACTGCTCAATTGCGTCCAGTTGATGCCTTGCTGGTAGGCGTCTTTTAGTGTGACTTCGACAATGGTTGCTTCAATCAGTACTTGGCGACGAACCGAGTTGCTTACCCGATCCAGAAATTCCTGGATTTTGTCGTGTTGTCGCTGGGTGGCGCGAACCGTGATTACGCCACTTTCCGGATTGGTAATGACCGAGGCGGCCTCGCGAAATGTGTTGCGGCGTATCACTGAATTGCCGAGAGCCTGACTCGAAGAGGTGGGGGCCGGGTTGTTTTGCAAGGCGTTGGCAATGGATTGCGCAGCGCGTTGCCCGGTGCCTTGCGGGAGCGCGGCTGCTCCGGCTGCATTAAGGCTGGTTGCTTGTTCAACAATGGTTTCAGTGGAGCCTTCTGGCAGGATCTTGTCGGTTTCGCGGAGAATGTCTTTGACATTTTTTTCCAGCGATTCCCAAAATTGATTTTTGGAAGAGTTTTCTATCCGGGTATTGGAGACGTTTCCTCCCGCGCCGCTTGCACCGCTTGAGCCTCCTGAACCTCCTGAACCGGTGCTGGTCCCGGTGGCGATTTGGGTATTGGTCGACACCGATGCCGTTACGCTGCGTGCCATATTGACATAGTCGACCTTGTAATGCTTCAGGAAAGGACTGTCAGGCATGACGCTTAAATTGGGGCCGTCAATCTCGAAACGCATCTCGACTTGTTTGGATATTCGAGCCAGCAATTGGGGCAAGGTCTGGTCGATTGCATTTAATGTGACGCTACCGGTAATGCCGGGATGAATGTCGACATTGATCTTGGCATCCCGGGATAGTGCGAACAACAGGTCGCGCACCTGGACATTGTTCACGACTACGCTATAGGTCTCTGCTTTTGTACTTGCTTGGGGTTTGGGCAGTGCGAGCGTTTGCTGAACGGGGGCCGGGATTTCGGTGCGAGTAGCCTGCGGGGAACTCCCCGCGTTAAGGTGTCCCTTCAGCGGGTCGCGCGGCACCGGGGCTGAGCAGCCTGCCACGGCACATATAAATATGATTGATGCCCGAGCTAGACCGATTTTCATCGGATTCCATCCTGTTTTTAAGATTAATTGATTGTTATCAATGTGTTCTGGTGATCCTAGCATGCATCGTAGCTCATTGTCATACTGGTCTTGAGGGCTAACGCAATTTGCTAACTGGGCGAGGGAAGGGTTGCACTGCTCTTATTGCCGCCGGCAGGCTTTGCAGTGCGGCCGCGGCCTCTTCTCGGGTCAGGTAGTCGCCGTAAATTATGCCGACCCGGTCTCGACCGGATAGGCTTGAGCGGTATGCCCGAAGTTCGTGAGCGTCGATAATGCTGCCTGTGCTGGCAAGGAAGCCTTCAATCTCGCCGGATTTGCGAGCATCGGTTGCGAATAGCTGAAGAA
>DAIMCQ010000136.1:0-10644 GCA_036726285.1 Azonexus sp. | reverse complement strand
CCCCCTGGGCTACGAGGAGTTGCAGGCTCGCTTCGCCAATGACGAAATCACCGACAAGCGAAAGCTGCTGGTCACCTTCCCGGCTGGCGTGCAGATCATTCCCAATCCGTTTAACCGGATTCCCGGCTTCATGGTCAAGGATCACTATTTCGTGCCCGGCTTCCCGCAGATGGCTCATCCGATGATCGAATGGGCGCTGGACAGTTTTTATGCCGACCTGTTCAAGCCGGTCGACGGCGTGGTCGAAAAGGCTTTCTTGCTGACCGGGCCGATGGCCTATGAAAGTGCCTTGCTCAATTTGATGGAGCGCATCGTCAAGGATTATCCGAGCTTGCGCCTGTTCTCGCTGCCCTCGCTGAATGGCACCGAACGCAAACACCTCGAGCTCGGGGTCGAGGGCGAACCCGTCCTGGTCGATCAGGCGATGGAAGAGATTCGGAGCGAAGTCGAACGGCGTCAGATCAGCTGGGTCTGGCGGCCTTGATTCATTGAGTTTCTGACGTAAAAAAGCCCGCGAATTTCGCGGGCTTTTTTATGGGAAGCGGCGTCGCTTACTTGGCGGCGGTCTTCTTGGCGGCGGCACTGGTCGCGCTGACGGCCTTGCCGGTGACCTTATTGGCGGCAGCCATGTTGGCTTCGGCGATATCCGACAACTGCTTGGCCATGCCGGTCATGTTGTCGAAGGCCTTGGTCGAGGCATTGAGCATGGACTGCATCGTCGCAGCAAAAACGTCACCGCCAACCGGGGCGGTGGTCTTGGCTTTTTCGACAACGCTGTTGGCATTCTTGGTGAAGGTGCTGTACTGGGCTTCCATCACGGAAGTGACTTCCTTCTGCATCTGGGCGACGAGGTCGTACACATTGCGGGAGTATTCCATCCACTTGTCGACATTCGGCTTGGCCAATTCAGTGTTCAGCTTGGCTGCTTCGCTGGCGTCCTTGGCCGACAACAGTTGCTGGGTGCTGGCAACCGTATTGTTGAAAAACTCGCGGGAGGCTGCCATGTTGAGGGCGGTCAGGCGCTCGACGCCATTGAAGGCGGTACGCAGGAGGGCCGTCATCACTTCGGCGTTGGCTTTTTGGGCGGCGGCCAGTTGTTCAATATTCGGGTTGCTCATCATCTTCTCCAGTCTGGTTATGGTCAGTGCGGATGAAACAAAGCCCCCGCGGTTTAGGCGGGGGCTTTTACAACTTGATTACTTGGCTTTCTTGCCGGCAGCAGCGGAGGCACCGACAGCCTTGACGGTGGCGTTGGTGGCGGCGGCAACGTTGGCTTCAGCGATTTCAGCAACTTGCTTGGCGGCCTTGTTCATGTTGTCGAAAGCCGAGTTGGCAGCAGCGATGGCGCTCTTGACGGCGGCAACGGCGACGTCGGAACCGGCCGGGGCCGACTTGGCGGCTTGGTCGAGCAGGCCGGCAACGGTCTTCTGGAAGTCGCCGAACTGGGCTTCAACCATCTTCGACAGTTCTTCCTGGGTCTGGGCGGAAATTTCGTAGACGCTGCGCGAGTAGGCAACGGCCTTCTCGACGTTCGGCTGAGCCAGCGAAGCCTGGATCGACAGGGCTTCCTGGACATCCTTGGCACCCATCAGGGCCTTGGCGCCGGAGACGGAATCTTCCATCAGCGAACGGGCGGTATTCAGGTTCAGGGCAGCGATGCGCTCGGCAGAAGCCAGTGCGGTATTGGCCAGGGACAGCAGGGAATCAACGGTAGCCTTGTTGGCGGCAGCGAATTGCTCGGGGGTCTTGAACATGGTGGAATCTCCGAATTAAAGGTTATGCAAAGCAGTCAAAAAAACCGTTGCAGCGCATAAGCCAGAAACTCATGCTGCACTGCACCATGAATCTAATTATAGGCAGGATTGGTATAATGTCAACTGCGGTTGGTGCGGTGCACCAATTCTGTTTTTTTGTTAAATATCAGTGGGTTGATTTGCCATTTTCAGGCTTTTGTCGCCCCGGAGTGCTTTGCTTTTTCATATGCGATCGTCTTAGTCGCGGCTGGGAGGGGCGCTTAGCCCTCCGGCTCCCTTGAGTTCCAGGCGTTCGCCGCGTATCGCATTGGTTTGTGGTTCACTACCCTTGCTTTTAGGTTGGATGATTGCACGGACGCGTGGGGCTGGTGCCTTGGGGTCGCGATTATCGCCTGCGGTGACCAGATACTTCTCGCTGACTGCGTCGTACCAGATGTAGTCTCCTTTGACTTCATCTTCACCGCTTTTCACCCAGGCGCGATGAAATAACTCGGCAATTTCGCTGTTGCTGTTGTATTCGATACGTTCTGCTTCGCCGTCGATATATTCATCCTTGCCCTCTCGCTTTTGACGGAAACGGGCGAGACCGCCTTTTCCGGAAAAGGCGGTGCCTTTCTGAAAACCGTATTGATCTTCGGTGACCACCACGCGGTCGGCCTTGAGGATCATGGTTCCTTTCGTAATGACTACATCGCCTTCGAGAATCTGAATTTTTTTGGCGTCATCGATGGAAATGCGATTGGCCTCAAGCAGCATCGGTTTGTCGCGATCAGCCTTTTCAGCCAATGCGGGTAATGTCATGAGGAGACCAAGCGTTAAGCTTGCTAGACGGAAGATCATTTTGTAGCCCTGGGTCGGATATACAGGCCGGTAACCTGAGATTGCAGCACGAGGGTGGATATGTTGTTGTCGAGAGTCGCACCGACGCCCTTGACCCAGGATTGGCCCTGGATGATTTCGACCTGGCTATTGGTAAAGGCAAAGCCGGCGTCGGGTTGGGCAGTCAGTTCCGGCATGCGGGCAACCATTTCCGGGCGGTCGGTGGTTGCGGCACGAGTCAGCTTGACGTCGTCCCACATGAAGATGGTTTCACCCTTGGCGGTTACTTTTGCATTTTTGCTGGCCACGGTGATGGGAGGCGCATCCGGTCGATAGCTGATCAGTATTGGCGATTTCAGGATGGACGTATCGTCGTCGGGATAGTGCACCAATGATGGGGCGGTCAGGCGGTATTTGACCTGGCCGAATTCGTTGAAGCGCTTGGCGACGAAGTTCTCGGCAATGGCATCGGGGTCGTGGCGCAACTTGCCATCATGCTTGATTTCGTCATGGCTGATGGCTTTTTGCAGCCAGAAGCTCAACCCTGCCAGCAGGGCGAGCAGAATGACCGGGAATAGTTGACTGGGCCAGTGTTTCATCGGGCGTTCTGGCGGCGGGCCGGGGAGGCGTGCTGATCGGCCGAGTGGAGGGCGTCGGACATCAGATTACCTTTGCCGTAAATAGATCATGCATGTTGAGTGCGCCAACCAGGCGGCCTTCCGAGTCGGTGACCAGCAAGGCATTGATGCGCAGGCGTTCCATCATCTCGACCGCCTCGACGGCCAAGCGTTCAGCTTCGATGGTACGAGGTGATGCGTGCATGACCGAAGCAATCGAGCCTTGATGCAGGTCGATGCGTTTTTCGAAAGCGCGACGTAGGTCGCCGTCGGTAAAAATACCCAGTGCTTCCCCAGTGCGCGAGGTAATGGCCACCAAGCCAAGTCCGCCACGCGACATGGCTATGATGGCGTCACTGATACCGGTATCCGGCCCCACAACGGGCACCTTGTCGCCGGATCGCATGACGTCGCTGACACGGGTCAGCAAGCGGCGACCCAATGAGCCGCCAGGGTGTGACCGGGCAAAATCCTCGGGTCCGAAGCCTCTGGCATCAAGCAGGGCGACCGCCAGAGCATCGCCAAGTGCGAGTGCCGCAGTCGTGCTGGCGGTTGGGGCCAGGTTGTTGGGGCAGGCTTCCTGAATGACGCCGGCGTCGAGATGGATGTCGGCTTCCTTGGCCAGGGTTGAGTTCGGAGCGCCTGTCATCGAAATCAGGCGAGCGCCGAGGCGTTTGACCTGTGGAACGATACGCAGCAATTCCTCTGACTCGCCGGAGTTGGAGAGGGCCAGAAGAACGTCATCACGGGTGATCATGCCGAGATCGCCATGGCTGGCCTCTCCCGGATGTACAAAATATGCCGGGGTGCCTGTGCTGGCCATCGTTGCGGCAATCTTGCGGGCAATGTGGCCGGACTTGCCCATGCCGCTGACAATCAGTCGTCCTTTGCTGTAGAGAATCAGCTCGACTGCTTGCACGAACTCGCCGTTCAAGCGAGCTTTGAGCGCCTCGACCGCAGTCGCCTCGATGCTCAGGGTCTGGCGGCCCAGTTCCAGAGCGCGTTCCGGCGAAAAACGAAGGGGCGAGAGGCTTGGGTTCATGGGCTGGCTGCGGTTATGATGGCCGAAGTATACCTGAATCGTGAAAACGCCCCCTTGAGCGCACTTTCCCTCGTCCTTCTGTTGCTTGGCGCTTCGGTGATTGCCGTTGTCGTTTTCCGTCGTTTCAACCTGCCGCCGGTGCTGGGTTATCTTCTGGTCGGCTGCGTACTCGGGCCGCACGCGCTCAACCTGATGAATGATGTGCATCGCGCCGAATACCTGGCCGAATTCGGCGTGGTCTTCCTGATGTTTTCGATCGGCCTCGAGTTTTCCTTGCCCAAGCTCTACGCGATGAAGCGCATCGTGTTCGGCCTGGGTTTGTTACAGGTCGTGCTGAGTATGGTTTTGATCGCCGGCTTGATCATGTTGCTCGGTATCAACTGGCAGTTGGGGGTCGCGCTGGGCGGGGTTTTTGCGATGTCTTCGACGGCCGTGCTGACCAAACTGCTGGCCGAGCGTATGCAGCTGGATTCGGCGCACGGGCGCGAAATCATGGGCGTGTTGCTTTTCCAGGATCTGGCGGTCGTTCCCTTGCTGGTCCTGATTCCGTCGCTGACCCAGCCGCCGGAAAAACTCGCTGTATTGCTGGGGATCGCCCTGCTCAAAGCGGCAGTCGTATTGGCGCTGATTCTTGTTTTCGGACAGAAATTGATGCGCAAGTGGTTTCATTTTGTCGCCCGCGCCAAATCATCCGAAGTCTTTATTCTCAATGTCTTGCTGATCACGCTGGGCTTGGCCACCATTACCGAACTGGCCGGGTTGTCCCAGGCCTTGGGGGCCTTTGTGGCGGGGATGCTGATTTCCGAAACCGAGTATCGGCTGCAGGTTGAGGAGGATATCAAGCCGTTTCGCGATGTCCTGATGGGGCTGTTTTTCGTGACCATCGGGGTCAAGCTCGACCTGCATATCCTGCTTGGCCTGTGGTGGCAAATTCTGGCTGCTTTGCTTGCCTTGCTCCTCATCAAGAGCCTGGTCGTCGGGGTGTTGTCCTGGCGCCTCGGCTCAACGCCGGGCAACGCCATTCGCTCGGCCCTTTGGCTATGTGCCGGGGGCGAGTTCGGTTTCGTCCTGTTGGGCGAAATTACGCGTATGCCGAAAGCCATCGAGCAAGTTGCGTTGACGGCCTTGGTGTTGTCCATGCTGGTTGCGCCATTCGTCGTTCATTACAGCGAGCGTATCGTCATGCGCTTCGTTTCCGGCGAATGGCTGTTGCGTTCGATGCAATTGACGCAGATCGCGGCCCAGTCGATGGGGACCGAGAAGCACGCGATTCTGTGTGGATTCGGCCGGAATGGCCAGTATCTGGCCCGCTTTTTGGGGCAGGAGAGCGTCAATTACATCGCACTTGACCTCGATCCTGATCGGGTGCGTGAGGCAGCGGCGGGCGGCGAAAATGTCGTGTTCGGCGATGTTGGCCGCAAGGAAGCCTTGGTTGCCGCCGGGTTGATGCGAGCCAGCGTGGTGATCGTGACGATGAGCGATACCGCTTTGGCGGAGAAGGTGCTGCACCATGTTCAGTCGTTGCGTCCCGACGTGCCGGTGGTGGTGCGTACCGCTGATGAAAGGGATATGGAACGGCTAACCCGGGCCGGCGCGGCGGAGGTCGTGCCCGAAGCCCTGGAGGCCAGTTTGATGCTGGCTTCGCATGCCTTGGTACTGCTCGGTATTCCGATCAATCGCGTGCTGAAGCGAATTCGCCAGACGCGTTCGCAGCGCTACAGCCTGTTGCGGGGCTTCTATCGCGGAATCAGCGATCGAGACCGGGATGACGAGGACGAGCAGCAACCGCGTCTGCACTCGGTATTGCTGGTCGCTGGCGCAGCGAGTATCGGCAAGACACTTGATGACCTGAACTTTGAAGCGTTGGGTTGTGAGGTCAGCGCCGTTAGACGACGTGGTATCCGGGCGGTGGAACCGGCTCCGGAAACCCGTCTGGAGGTTGGTGATGTTGTCGTTTTGCTGGGGATTCCCGAAGCGGTAACCAGTGCCGAGGAGCGTTTGCTGCAAAAGTGAGAAGGCACGCTTGGCGTGCCTTTATCAAATGAAATCAGATGTTCTTGCACAGAACGTACAGGTTCGAGCCGTTGTCGGCATAATTTACAGTGGGTTGCGTTGTACCTAGCGCCACGCCGGGGGCGGATTCGAGCATGGCCCGCACGCTGCCGCTGGTGGCATTCCCATCATCCATTTGCGAATCCAGTGCCTGCGCAATCTTTGCCGGCAGGCTGCCGGCGCAGACGATGGTTCCCGACAGGCCGAGACCGCCCGATTGGACACCGATAATGCCGCCGGCGGCATTGAGCGGTTGGGTCGAGCCATTTGCAATGGAGGATGTGTCGCCGGCGACAAAGCCTGCCAGACGCAGGTTGAGCCAGAATTTCCGGGTTTCATCGTTATCGGTTGTCGAGGCATAACCGCCTGCCAGAACGTTATCGCCATCGCCTTGATCTTTGGCCACAGTCAGAGCTGTTGTACCAATCGACCAGCGGGTTTGCCCGGGGTCATCGCCAGGGAGGCGCTTATACCTGTCCTGGTAACCGTAGATGGCAACCGTCAGGCCATTCAAATCATTGGAAACATTCTTGATTTTTGCCTGGGTGATCAGCTCCTGGCCTTTCAGCACGCCGCCGAGCAGCAGGCCGATGATGACCAGTACGATGGCAATTTCGACGAGGGTAAAGCCGCCTTGTGTATTTTTCATCGGGTACTCCTGAAGGGCATCTGGTGCGAACGATGGCTGTGTTTGAGAAGGGTCTGCTCGGATGTCTTTGGTGGCGAAGTACCTAAATGTTCTTGCACAGAACGTAGAGGTTTGAGCCGTTGTCTTCGTAATTCGGTGGGTTTTCGGTGGTTGCCAAGGCGGTGGGCGGCGTCGTTTCGAGCATGGCTCGGACGCTGCCGGCGCGTGCGTCGCCATCGTCCATCTGCGAATCAAGGGCTTGGGCAATTTTGGCCGGCAGACTGCCGGCACAGACGATCGTACCCGTCAGTCCGAGTCCGCCAGACTGGACGCCGAGAATGCCTCCGGCAGCATTCAGCGGTTGAATGGATCCGCTGGCACTCGAGGAGGTGTCACCCGCGACAAACCCGGCTAAGCGAAGGTTGAGCCAGAACTTCCTGGTTTCGTCAGCAACGGATTTCGATGCATAGTTCCCTGAAAGAATGTTGTTTCCGTCGCCTGCCGCAAGCTGCGTTTCTCCCGCTTTCCACCTGACTTGTCCGGGGTCGTCGCCAGGCAGGCGTTTGTATCGGTCCTGGTAGCCATAGATCGCGACGGTGACGCCATTCAGGTCGTTGGCGACATTCTTGATTTTTGCCTGAGTGATCAGTTCCTGGCCTTTCAGCACGCCGCCGAGCAGCAGGCCGATAATGACCAGCACGATGGCAATCTCAACGAGGGTAAAGCCCCCCTGGCTTTTTTTCATGGCATGCTCCAGCAAAGATAACTAAGTATCATCTAAGCAAATATGGTGCCGGATAATTGCATGGGTTTTCATCAGTTTTATTGTGATTGCATATCTATAGTGTCCGATATTGGACAGTCTGTTTAAAAATGAACGCTCCCTCTTCCGTCGATGTGATGAACTGGCTGCTCCGTCGGCCGCATGTTTTGCTGGCGATGCATTTGCTGATTCTGCATTTCTTGGCCTTTGGCGGATGGCAGATTCCGGCGGTACGTTTGCTGTGGCTGGTGGCCCTGGGACTGTTCCTGATCTGGCAGCCTTTTGTGGCAGGAGAGCAATCAATCAGTTCTCGCCAGGGGATCGGCTTGTTTGTCGTGGCGCTGGTAAGCGCCGCACTCCTCGGTCCGTGGTTGTTGCTGATCTGGTCGGGGGCGCTGGCGGCAGTGATCGGGGGGCGTGTTTTATGGACGGAACGGCGCGGTGAGCGCCTGGGGTATTTGCTGGCATTTGGTTATCTGGTTGCTGTCAGCATATTTGGCGTGGTTCCGGAACTCTCATCGGCAATCGTTCTCGATCCGCTACCAAGAGACATGTTTGCCCGTTATTTACCGTTCCTGCTGCCTTGCCTTTTGCTTTTTCCGGCCTTCCCTTTTCGGCGCCGGGCCGGGGATACCTTTGATCTGTTCTACGGCGTGCAGGTTTTTTTGGTTCTGGCGGTATTCGTTCTCGGTGCGCTGGCTTATATGTTGGTGGGCGGCGTGAGCTATGTCGAATCATTGATTCAGACATCACTGATGCTGGCGGGGGCGTTGTTGGTCGTTGCCTGGGCTTGGAATCCGCGGGCCGGCTTTTCCGGCTTGGGGTCAGCCATTTCGCGTTATCTGCTTTCGGTCGGGCTCCCCCTGGAGCAGTGGTTGATGCAATTGTCGGAGGACAGTGAGCGAGAAGCGCACCCAGAGTTGTTTTTGGCCGCGGTCATGCAGCGCTTGAGCGTGCTGTCCTGGGTGCGAGGCGGGGCATGGAAGACCAAAGGCGAGATTGAGCGTTTTGGTGTCGAAACCAATTTTCAGCATCATTTTCAGGCCGAGGGAATCTGGCTTTCGGTTTCTTTTCGCCATTCACCCTCGCCTGCAATGCGTTGGTATGTGGGGTTGCTAATGCAGTTGGTGAGCGAGTTTTATTTGGTCAAGCGTCAGACGCATGAACTTCAGCGGATGGGATACCTGCATGCCGTATATGAGACCGGGGCACGCGTGACGCATGACGTCAAAAATTTGTTGCAATCTATGCAGGCGCTTTGTTATGCCGCTGCACGACCGGATGATCCGGTTCAGACCGCCGCCTTGTTGGGGCGCCAGTTGCCGCAGATTACCGAGCGCCTGAGGGCAACCTTGGAGAAATTGCAGTCGCCTCGTGCCGAGTCAAGCGATGGGGTGAGCGGCGAGGATTGGTGGCTGGCCGTGCAAGCTCGCTATGCCCATGTTCCGCTGTGCTGGTTCGGGGGGCATGATCCCGGACGGCTGCTGCCCGGTAATCTATTTGATAGGGTGGCTGAAAATTTACTGCAAAACGCGCTTGCCAAACGACAACGCAGTCCGCAGTTGGAAATTTGCATCGAATTGCATGAGGGAGCCTTGCGGGTTTCCGATGATGGCGACGCGATCTCTCCCGAAACTGCCAAGATTTTATTTCGAGAACCGGTTCGCTCCGAGGATGGACTCGGTATCGGGCTTTACCATGCCGCCCGCCAAGCCGAGAGCATGGGTTATCGCTTGCTGCTGATCGAAAATCGCCCAGGTCGAGTAGTTTTCGAGTTGCGTAGTTTCCAATCCGGCTAGGCGGGAACTGCGGCTTTTTGGCGCAGGCGGTAGACCGGCGTGTCGCCTTTCCCCTTTAAATAAAGAGTTTGGGCCTGATCAAATGAAAATTCTTTGTTCAAGCGGCGATAGGAGTTGGCATCGACGTAAATCATACCGGGTGTTCCTTCGCTGGTAATTCTGCTGGCAAGGTTAACGGTGTCGCCCCACAAGTCGTAAATGAATTTCTTTTTACCGACCACGCCAGCAACGATGGGACCTGTCCCGATGCCGATCCGGACTTCCAGGCACAGATTGTTTACTTCATGGTCGGTGCGCAGGAGGTCGTGCATGGCCAGTGCCAACTCGGCAATCGATCGGGTGTAATTGGATTGTTCATTATTGAGGCCACCGGCAACCATGTAGGCGTCGCCGATTGTCTTGATCTTCTCCACGCCGAATTGGTCTGCCAACTCGTCGAATGAAGAAAAAATCCTGTTCAGCATGGTAAAGACTTGTTGAGGACTCATGTCCTCGGCAATTTTCGTGAAATTCACAATATCCACGAACATCACCGTGATATCGGCAAAACCGTCGGCAATGGTTTGGTTATCCAGCTTCAAGCGCTCCGCTACGGGGCCGGGCAGAATATTGAGGAGCAGCTTTTCGGAACGCTCTTGTTCGATCTTCAGCAGATGATGGGTTTCTTCCAGGGCAGACTGCGTTTTTGCTTTTTCCTGGACGGCATAACGCAGCAACAGATAGACGATGCTTGATATCGCAGCGAAATTGAGCGCGAAGAAAAAGACGCTGGTTTGTATCGAGACTTTGGGCGAAGTGGATTGAACGCTATCGGCCAGAAAGTAATCGAAAAAGCCCGAGAGTGCGGTCAGGAATATGTAGGCAAAAAACCATGCGGCGGACTCCCTCGTATTGAGTATCAGCACGGCACCGATGGGGGCCAGCAAGCCCCACAGGCTGGTGCCGCTGGCCGTGATGAAATTGCCTATGCCCCACTGGACGGCGAAGGGGGCAAACAGAAACAAAGCCAGCTGGGAATAACGGAAGAAATTGAAATTTCCGGAGTGGAAGTACCACACCAGATTGCTGACTAACAAAAGCTGGAAAATGAACGGAGGGGTAGCCGAGAACTGCGGTCCCATTTGCCCATAAAGAAACAACCAGAGCATTGAACCCAGACAAACCAGGCCG
>DAIMCQ010000135.1:0-10765 GCA_036726285.1 Azonexus sp. | reverse complement strand
GTAATGTTTTTCGGCAGCCAGTTGGCTGCTGGCCCGGTCCACTTCCTGCTGCTTGGCGTGCACTGCCCCGGCCCGCTGCACCAGTTCGGCCAGGCTTTCATCCGGCCGGACAGCCAGCGGAATCAGCGACTGCAACAGCTTGGTGTACAGCCCGCCCAGATCGAGTGCCATCGGCAAACTAGTATGCGGCGCATCGGCCGCCCGCCAATCGCCAGCAAAATACTCGCCGACCAGCCAACGGTTGGCGTCGGTTTCACCAGGGCGCTTATGGGCCGCCATTATCTGCGTTTTGCCGCCGAAATTCAGTTCATAAATCACCGGGTACTTGATGGCGACGTCGATACAGCGCAGCAGTTCCGGGCTGATGGCCGGCACACGTAAGGCAATCGAGAATATCTGGATTTCCGGCACGGCTGCCGTGGCCGGCAGGTTGAGGGTTTCCGGCGCCAGTTTGTATTGCCAGACGATCTGCTCGATCTCGCGCACGAACAGTTCGCGCAGCCGGGGCGATGGGTGCGCGTGTTCGTAGATTTTGTTCTTGGGCAACACCCGGCCAAAGGCCGCCTGGCGCGGATAATCGAACCAGGCGCCGCTCATACGCCGTCCTGAATCACCAGAAAAGTGACCAGTTCGAAATCGTCCAGGCCGGCGATGGTATTAACCAGCGCCGTCGTGCGGCCGCCCGAGAAGAGGCTGTCGAGGTCCTTTTCTTCCTTGACTTCGATCATCGAGCGGATGGCGATGCTGAGCAGCTCGGAATAGGCGTTCATCTGGCGCCCGTCGGCGGTTTCGTGATTGAACAGCGCGCACACCTCCGGAATCGGCTGCTCCCTGCCCTTGCAACTGCTACGCACCAGATCGAGCAGGCGTTTGACGTCGGCGTGGGTGACGATGACCTGCCCGTCGCCGGCGACATAGACCAGATAGAACGGATGCAGGCGGTTGTGCTGGTTGATGTTGACGCCGTTGTTGCGGTTGCGCAGCGTGAAGATCACCCCTGGCAACAGGCCGATTTCCGGGTTGGCCGGCACCACGGCATGCAGGCCGCGCGGCGCTTTGTCGAGGTCGCCATGCGCCTTGACGTAGTTGAGCAGATCCATGCGGAAATCGTTGAGGCCGAGATCGGTGATGGAGACGCCGGTTTTCAGGTCTTCCAG
The DNA here is from genome assembly GCA_036726285.1 of Azonexus sp. Lineage (GTDB taxonomy): Bacteria > Pseudomonadota > Gammaproteobacteria > Burkholderiales > Rhodocyclaceae > Azonexus. The sequence continues at coordinate 9,608 of DAIMCQ010000135.1, read as the reverse complement.
TTCGATGACTTCTTCCTGCAGGCGGCGCAGCTGCTCCTTGCGGTAGGCAACGTCGTTGGCCTGGCTACTCAGTACATTGTCGTCGCCGGTAGCGGTAACGTCGGCAATCATCATCCGGCTTTCGACACGCTCCTTCAGGTTGATGTATTCGTCGAGCGAGATGTCAGGCCAGTAATTCACCAACTGGATGCAGGCATTACGCGAGCCAATGCGGTCAACCCGGCCGAAACGCTGAATGATGCGGACCGGGTTCCAGTGGATGTCGTAGTTGATCAGGTAGTCGCAGTCCTGAAGATTCTGGCCCTCGGAAATGCAGTCGGTGCCGATCAGCAGGTCGATTTCAGCGGGCTCGTTGGGCAGGACGATGGCCTTTTCCTTGGAACGCGGCGAGAACAGCGTCAGCAATTCCTGGAAGTCGTACCCCTTTTTCAGCGTGGATTTGGGATCGTCCTTGCCGGTGACCTTGGCGGTGTGGAGTTGCAGTTTTTCCAGCAGTTCGGGCGCCAGGTTGGCGTAGAGGTAATCGGCCGTATCGGCGAAGGCGGTGAAGACCAGTAGCTTTTTGTTGCCCGGATTGATCGGCGCGGCGATCTTGTCGAGGATGTGTTGCCGCAGGTGCATCAACTTGGCGTCGTCCTGCGGGGTGACCTTGTCCATCGAGGCAAGCAGGGCTTCGATGATGGCCACGTCAGCCTGCAGCTCCTGTTCCCAGGACGGCAAATCCATATCGGCCAGATTGATCTTGATTTTGTTGCCGATTTCGCTGTCGGCCGCCACCGGCAGTTCGTCGTCTTCGGCATCGAGACCTTCGAGGGTTTCGGTCCAGTCGGAGACGGAATCGCCATTGCCGTTCTGCTTGAACGCAGCGATCTTGGCCAGGGTGTTCAGGTGGCTGTCGCGCAGGCTGCGCAGGGTCAGACGGAAGGCCTGAACCGAACTTTCCAGACGCTTCAGCAGATTGGTCGTCATCAGCGCCTGCAGGCTCTTCTCACGGTCGACCTGACGCAAGCGGCTTTTTCCGCCTTCGACGAGGGTGTCGTAAAGCTCTTCGTACTTGCGCAGGCGACTGGGCAGGATGTAGCTGATCGGCGCATAGACCGCCAGTTTGAGTCGCGAAAGCTGGGCGAATATCTCGTTGAAGCTCATCACGTCGCTGCGCGACGTCAACGGACGATGGAAGGACAAGGGGTTGCGGCGTTCGGGGAAATGGCCGATGTCACTGGTGTCGTAAAAGGCCTGGATATGCTTGCGTGAACGGGCAATAGTGACGCTATCGAGAAGCTCGAAGAAATCGAACTCCAGGGCATCGAGAATGGCCCGCGCCGTCCGCTCTTCCGGCGGCAGCTTCGACCAGGTGTTGAAGGCAGTCTGCGCGTTGCGGAAGATCTCCTCGACAGACTTGCTGGTCCGCAGTTTCTGGCTGAGGTTTTCCGACTCGCCTTCATAGGCCAGCGCAAGCTGATTGCGCAGGTCGTTGAAGCGGTTGTTGACCGGCGTGGCCGAAAGCATCAGCACCTTGGTTTTCACCCCTTGTCGGATGACCTGGTTCATCAACTTCTGGTAACGGGTTTCTTTTTCCTTGAAAGCGTCGTTGTTGCGGAAATTGTGCGACTCGTCGATCACCACCAGATCGTAGTTACCCCAGTTGATGCGATTCAGGGCTGTACCGAAGGATTCGCCACTGGTTCGGCTCAGGTCGGTATGGCAGAGCACGTCGTAGTTGAAGCGGTCGCGGGCGAAGAGGTTGGTTTTGAGATTGCGGTTGTAGTTGAGCCAGTTGTCGGCCAGTTTCTTTGGGCAGAGGACCAATACCGAACGGTTGCGCAATTCGTAATATTTGACGACGGCCAGCGCCGTGAAGGTTTTACCCAGGCCGACACTGTCGGCCAGAATGCAGCCGTTGTAGGTTTCCAGCTTGTTGATGATGCCGGTGGCCGCGTCACGCTGGTAATTGAACAGCTTTTGCCAGATCAACGTGTCCTGATAGCCGGTGCGGTCGTTGGGGAGAACATCCTCGCTGATGTCGTCGAGAAACTCATTGAAGATGTTGTAGAGCATCAGGAAGTAGATGTACTCCGGCGAATTCTCCTGATACACCGACGCGATGTGCTCGCAGACCTGAATGGTGACATCCTCCAGCCGCTCCGGATCGCGCCAGATTTGTTCGAACAGATTGAGGTAGGTTGCCGTGAAGCTGGTGTCATCCATCTTGTGAACCAGATTGGAAACGGCATTTCCACGCTGGTAGCCCAGGTCGACTGCGGTAAAACCATGCAAGGGTGTGTAGGCAACATCCTGATCGCCCCCTGTCACACAGGCAAACTGCTGCATGGGGGCCTTGGAGCGATTCGAGCGAAAGACCGCCTTCCGGCGCAACCAATCCGCACACTCGCGGGCAACGGCACGCTGCGTCAGCTTGTTGCGCAAATGGATTTCGAATTCGCTACCGTAGAGATTTTTTTCGCGATCCAACTTGGGTATATGGAACTGGCGCTGTTCCTTGCGCACCCTGTCGGTTGCTTCATCGGCAACAAAGGTTGGCGAAGTAAAAATGAACTCCAACGACTCGACCGACTCCAGCTCCGATTTCAGGGCTTCGTAGGCATACATCGAGAAACACGAAGCAGCAATTTTTAGCTTCGCCCCCGGCTTAAAAATCTTTTTCAGATCGTCGCCTAACAGGCTATTGATATTGTCGATAAGTTCCATGGGTAGGCTGACCGATTAAATTATTCTGTTGTCTTGTATCACATGATTGAAATAACCCGGAATGGGCCAACCGCAACAATCTCAACCAAGCACAAGATCAGCGAAAGGCCGCGCGCAAGAACAAGCGCTTGCTTAAGAAATGCACCTGAAATTTCGGCAACAAAAAACGGAACCCGCGGGTTCCGTTTTTTTAATGGACGCTTGCGCCAGCCCTACATCCCGAGATAAGCCGCCCTGACCTGTTCGTTGCTGATCAAAGCCTGGCCAGTGCCGGTCAGGGTGACGCTGCCGGTTTCCAGCACGTAGCCGCGATCGGCGATAGCCAGCGCGGCGAAGGCGTTCTGTTCGACGAGCAGGATGGTCATGCCCTGCGCCTTCAGCGTCTTGACGACATTGAAGACTTCCTCGACGAGCAGCGGCGCCAGGCCCATCGAGGGTTCGTCGAGCAGCAGCATCTTCGGCCGGCCCATCAGCGCCCGGCCGATGGCCAGCATCTGCTGTTGGCCGCCCGACAAGGTGCCGGCCGGCAAGGCGCGTTTTTCCTTGAGGATGGGGAACATCCCAAAGATCTTTTCGAGATCGCCCTCGACCTGCGCTTTCGGCTGGGTATAGGCGCCGAGGCGCAGGTTATCCTCGATACTGAGCGGCCCGAAAACCTGCCGCCCTTCCGGGCTCTGGCAGATGCCGCGCCGCATGCGCAGGTCGGCACGCAGGCCGGAGATGTCCTCGCCATCGAAGACGATGCGTCCGGCACTCATCGGCTGCACGCCGGACAGCGTGCGCAGGAAGGTGGTCTTGCCCGCCCCGTTGGCGCCGACCAGCGCCACCAGTTCGCCCTTGCGCACTTCGAGGCTGATCCCCTTGAGCGCCTTGATCCGGCCGTAACAGCTTTCCATGCCATTGACCGAGAGCAGCACATCGCCGCCGGCCGGCCCGGCGCCCGGCTGCAATTCGCCGGCACTGCGCGCCCCGAGGCCGATCGATTCCGGCGCCAGGCTGGCAATGCGGTGAAACAGCTCGCGAAACTCGGCACGTGCCTTGGCACCGAACAGCGGATCGTCGTTATCGAGAAAGGCGCGGTCGATCCCGGCCCAGTCGTCCCGGCTCAGCACCTCGCGGGCGAGCGGCATGGCGTCCTTTTCCTCGCTGCGAATGTGGTTCTTGATGGCCAGCGTGTAGTTGCGCAGCGCCGCGGTAAAGGCGGCATTGCTTTCGCCGCCGCCAGCCGTCGCCCCCAGCCGGGCGCGCAAGTCGAGCAGCACCTCCGGGCCGTTGGCGTGTTCCACCTGCAGCCGGTCGAGCATCGCTGCCGCCTCCGGCGAGCGCCGACGCAGCGCCGGGAACAGGAAGGCGTCTTCCTTGGCGTGGTGGGCGCGATCCATGAACTGCTCGATGTAGTCGAAGACCGAGCTGAAGAACGGCACCTCGACCTTGCCGCCGGCGTCGATCTCGTCCGCCACCATGTCCAGCGTGGTGGCGATGCGCCAGAGGTTCTGGTGCTCTTCAGTAATGATGCGTAGTGCTTCCATGTTGCCCCCTCGTTATGCGTGCGCGCCCAGATAGGCGGCGATCACGTCGGGATTCTTGCGGATCTCCTCACCCGTCCCCTCGGTCAGCTTCTTGCCGTAATCGAGCACCAGGATGCGGTCCGACAGGTTCATCACCATTTTCATGTCGTGCTCGACCAGCACGACGGTGATGCCGGCATCGGCCACCTTGCGCACCAGATGATCGACTTCGATGGTTTCCTTGGGGTTGAGGCCGGCCGCCGGCTCGTCGAGGAACAGCAAGCGCGGCTTCATGGCCAGGGCGCGGGCGATCTCCAGGCGTTTCAGTGCGCCGTAGGACATCGCATCGGCGCGCGCCTCGACATACTGGCCGAGGCCGACGAAATCCATCAGCTCGGCGGCCTCCCGGCGCAATTCGGCATCGCGCTTCTTGAGGCCGGGAAAACGCAGCGCCGCCTTGACCAGGTTGCGGTCCAGCCGCAGATGGGCGCCGACCATCACATTCTCGACGGCGCTCATGTTCATGCAAATCTGCAGGTTCTGGAAGGTGCGGGCGACGCCACGCCGGGCCAGCTCGTTGGGCGACTTGCCGTGGATCAGCTCGCCGTCGAGGCGAATCTCGCCCGTGGTTGGCTTGTAGACGCCGGTGATCAGGTTGAACAGGGTCGTCTTGCCGGCGCCGTTGGGGCCGATCACCGAATAGACGATGCCGGCATCGATGTTGAAACCGACGTTCTGCACGGCCTTGACGCCGCCGAAATGGATGGACAGATCCTTGACTTCAAGCAGTGCCATGCTCAGCCCTCCTTCCCGAATTTCGCCGCCAGCGTCGGCACCAGGCCCTTGGGCATGAAGATCATCGACAGCATCAAGATGCTGCCGAAGACCACCGTCTCCCAACCTTCGAAGGTGGCCAGCGCCTGCGGCAGCGCGGTGAGCAGCACGGCCCCGACCAGCGAGCCGTAGACCGAGGCCATGCCGCCGATCACCACCATGGTGACCAGTTCGATGGAATGGAAGAAGTCGGCGAAGTTGGGGCTGACGAAGCCGACGTAATGCGCCGTGACGCTGCCCATCAGGCTGGCGAAGACGGCCGACATGACGAAGATCGCCACCTTGTAGCGCACGACATCGACCCCGACCACCTGCGAGGCGACTTCCGAGCCATGGAGCGCCCGCAAGGCGCGGCCGAAAGGCGAGTCGATCAGGTTCAGCGAGGCCCAGACCGACACCGAGAGCAGCAAGGCCACCACCCAGTACCACTGCTTGTCGTTGCTCAGCTCGAAGCCGAACAGGCCCATCGCCGGCACCGGCATGCCGTCCGGCCCGCCCGTCCATTGCGCCTCGTTGCGCAGGGCGATGCTGATGATGATGCCAAGGCCGAGCGTTGCCATCGCCAGGTAGTTGCCTTTGAGCTTGAAGATCGGCCGGGCCACCAGCGCGGCCAGGATGCCGGTGGCGACCGCCCCCGCCGCCATGGCAAGCAGCGGATGCCAGCCGAAATGGGTCGGCAGCACCGCCGAGGCATAGGCCCCGATACCGAGAAAGCCGGCATGACCGAGACTGATCTGGCCGGCAAAGCCGATCAGCAGATTCAGGCCGAGGACGATCACGGCATTGATCGCCATGCGGACCGCGAGATCGAGATAAAAACTGTTGGGCAGCACGAAAGGCAGCACCAGCAGGATGGCGATGACCAGATAGAGGCCCTTGTAGACGTTCTTTTTCATGTCAGACCCGATCCGTCGATTTGCCGCCGAACAGGCCGCGCGGCATGAAGAAGAGGATGAACAGGATGAGCACGAAAGGAATCGCATCCTTGTAGGCCGACGAAATGTAGCCCGCTCCCATCGCTTCCAGGATGCCGACCAGCAGGCCGCCGACCACGGCGCCGAGGCCGTTGCCCAGCCCGCCCAGCACGGCGGCGACGAAGCCCTTGAGACCAAGCATGATCCCGACGTCGTAGGAAGTCATGGTGATCGGCGTCAGCAGGATGCCGCCCAGCGCACCGAGCGCCGCCGACATCGCGAAGCTCATGAACAGCACCCACGAGGTATTGATGCCGACCAGTTCGGCCGCCAGCCGGTTGTAGGAAGTCGCCAGCATGGCCTTGCCGTGCAGGGTGCGATTGAAGAAATACCACAGCGCGACGACGACCAGCGCGGTGACGCCGAGCACCCACAGGCTTTGCGGCAGCAGCGTCGCGCCCAGGATCTCGATCGGCGTCTCGCCCGAAAAGGCCGGCAGGCCGTGCGTGCCCTTGCCGAGAAAGACGGCGGTCAGGCCGCGGATGACCAGCGAGGCACCAATGGTGATGATGATCAGGGTCACCGTTTCGGCGCCCTTGACCGGCTCGATGGCCAGCTTTTCGATGACCACGCCGACCATGGCGGGAATCACGATGGCCAGCGCCAGGGCCGCCGGCAAGGGCAGGCCGGACTGGGTGAACACCACCGCCAGCATGCCGCCGAGCATGATGAACTCGCCCTGGGCGAAGTTGATCACGTTGCTGGCGTTGTAGATCAGCGTGAAGCCGAGCGCGGCCAGCGCATAGGTGGCGCCGACCGTGATGCCGGAAAAGAGGAATTGCAGGAACTGGGCTAGCATGGCTCGCCCCCTGCCGTTTGATCGTTGTACATATCGTCTCCGTCCATTGTTTTTATCGGGCTGCGCCGCCTACTTGGCCAGCAGATGCGCCTCGTCGGCCACCACCGGTTCCTGCTGGGCGAAAAAGCCCTCCGTATGGATCAGTTCGTCCAGCGCCCCCAGCTGCTTGACGGCGGCGACGCAGGAATCGACGAATTCCGGGCTGCCGGCGGCGAAAATCGTGTGCTTCGACAAGTCCTTGAACAGCTGCGGCAGCACGACATCGATCCGGCCATGCAGGAAGCCTTCCTGCTGCTCGCGGGTGAGCGTCACCTTGTAGTCGAAATTGCGATGCTTGGTGCGCCACCAGGCCATCATGCCCTGGCTATAGACGTCTTCCTTGCTCCGGGCCGAGAACACCATCGTCACCGGCTTCTTGAAGCCCCGGCGCAAGGCCGCTTCGGCCAGTGCCAGCACCGGCGCCAGGCCGGTACCGGCGGCCAGGCAGAGCACCGGCGTATCGACCGAGGGGTCGCCGATGAAGGTGCCGTAGGCGCCGGACAGCTTGACGCTGTCGCCGACGCCGAGCTGATCATGCACCCAGTTGCTGGTCACGCCGCTGTCGGCACGCGCCACCTGCAGCACCAGTTCGCCGTCCGGGCGCGGTGCGTTGGAAATCGAATAGGCGCGGGCCGGCACGTCGGCCCGCGGGTTGCCCAGCGTCACGTACTGGCCGGGCCAGTAGCGGATCGGCTGGCCGACCGGGCGCAAGCGCAGCTCGACGACACGGGCGGCAATCCGCTTCTTGTCGATGACGACGAACAAGGCGTCCTCGCGGGGCGGAAACAGTTTCGGCTTCGCATCTTCGGTGCCCCACTCGATGGTGATCTCTTCCGAAATCGGCTTGGCCATGCACATCAGGCCGAAGCCCTGTTTGCGCTCGTCCTGCGACAGGGCCATGTCGAGCACCATGCCCTGGTCGAACTGGCCGGACGTGACCTTGACCTTGCATTCGCCGCAGGCGCCGGCGCGGCAGTTGTTGGGCAGCGCGTAGCCGGCCTTTTCCAGGGCCATCAGCACGGTGTCGCCGTAGGCGCAATCGACCGACTTGCCGGAGGGTTGCATGATGATGCGAGCCATTGTTGTCTTCCTCTCTGTTTTAATGTGTCTCTGTTGCGGCAAGGCCGGCGTCCCTTGCGGAGCGCCGGCCGAAGCAATCACTGCAAATTGCTGACCCGGATCAGAAGACCGGGATGATGTCGTCCAGATCGACGTCGCTGACTTCCTGGCCGGTGATGCCGACTTCCGGAATGGCCGGGAACGGGATGTTGTAGCGATCCAGCACGCCCTTCAAGTTGATCATCGCATTACGCCAGTTTTCCAGCTTGGCCTCGTAGCTCGGGATGCCGAAACCGGCACCGCGGGCCACTTCTTCGCCTTCGCGCTGATTGGCGATGAAGTCGTCCGGCAAGTCCCAGAATTCCATCGGCGGTTCGAACAGCACGGCGGACAGGAACAGGTAACCGGCACGGATCTGCTTGGTGACGACGGCCTTGGTTTCTTCCTTGAGGCCCGGGTAGTCGCGTTCCATCACGGCCATGCAGATCGCCATGTGGCGGCCTTCATCGCGGCCGATGTTCTTGAAACCTTCCTTGAAGACGGCTTCGCGGGAGTTGTCGAACATCTGCTTGAAGATCGTCGCGGCAGCGATTTCGCCCATCAGGAAGGAGCTGAACAGCACTGCCAGGTCATACTTCGGCACGGCCTGCTTGTAGCCGGTCCAGTAGCGGGCGCCGTTGAAGTACAGCCACTTGACGTTCTTCTGCAGGCGGCGGCCGAGATCGGTCTTCGGCTCATAGGTAATCGGGTCCGGATGGCCGAGTAGCTTGGTGATGGCCAGGCCGCACATGATTTCGTGGTTCTGCTCGTCGCGGGTGACCGAGAAGAAGCACTTGCGGACCGGATCTTCCTCATGCACTTCATAGGTCTTGATCAGGGCTTCGGCGAAAACCGGCGGGGCCGAGGCATCGAACACCGACAGCAGGCTCCACCAGTAAGCGATGGATTCACGCTCTTCCCAGGTGTAGCTATCGACGTCCAAGGTATCCCAGGGCAACTTCTCCGGGTCCCAGTCCTCGCGCCGGGCGGCTTCCCAAACTTCCTGCAGCTTCTTGGTCTTGCTGTTCCAGGACAGCGGATAGATGTTGGGCTGCTGGATTTCCGGCGGGAATTCCATCTTGTCAGAAAAACGTTCCTTGTTGCTTGCCATATCTCCTCCTCGGGTGGGAATGCTTCATCAGGTTGTCACCTCACCCGGTCGCCCGGATGACGTTGATTGAATAATGATACGTTACAACACCATGTGTCAACATTTTTTGTATCGTATTGAATCAAATTTTTTCCGGAACAAATTTCTCATTTCAAAACACACTCCAAACCACAGCCAGATAAAAACGAACAATGCACTGTTTTTTAAATAAAAAAATAAAACACCGTAACTTGTTTCGCTAAACATAACGTCAAAAATTGAATTTTTTTACGATACTTTCGTTTGACTTTTAAAAACATAATTCGTATCGTGTATGCAGATCGATGCAGCAAGTGCATACGGCTCAAGAAAAACCGACAAGGAGATAAGGATGTCCCACCCCCTGCTGGAGAAACACCGCGCCACGCTGGACGGCGCACTGAACGCCATCCAAACCCGTGGCTACTGGTCCGCCTACAACGAAATGCCGAGTCCGAAGACCTATGGCGAAAGCGCCGCCGACGAGGGCAAGCAGGCTTTCGAAGCTCACCTCGGCA
>DAIMCQ010000134.1:0-10772 GCA_036726285.1 Azonexus sp. | reverse complement strand
CTGGTCGTTGCCGATCTTGGTCAGCAGGTGGCGGGCGATCTCCGGGATATCCTCGATGCGCTCGCGCAGGGGGGGCAGGAAGAGCGGCATGACGTTCAGGCGGTAGAACAAGTCCTCGCGGAAGTCGCCCATATCGACGGCGGTTTCCAGGTCGCGGTGGGTGGCGGCGATGATCCGCACATCGACCTTGATCGTCCGGCTGCCGCCGACCCGCTCGAATTCGCCTTCTTGCAGGATGCGCAGCAGTTTGGCCTGGAAGGGGGCGGAGACTTCGCCGATTTCGTCGAGGAACAGCGTGCCGCCGTGGGCCTGCTCGAATCGCCCCTTGCGCGACTCGACGGCACCCGTGAAGGCGCCGCGTTCATGGCCGAAAAGTTCCGATTCGAGAAGGTTCTCGGGGAGCGCCGCGCAGTTGAGCTTGACCAGCGCATTGCGGGCCCGCGGCGAGTTGTAGTGGATGGCGTTGGCGATCAGTTCCTTGCCGGTACCGGTTTCGCCGCGGATCAGCACCGTGGTGTTCCACTTGGCGACCAGGCGGGCCTGGTCGAAGACGCGGCGCATCACCGCCGAGCGGCCGACCATGCTGTCGAAACCGAACTGGTGGCGGACGGTGCGGCGCAACAGGTCGCGTTCCTCGAGCAGCGAGCTTTTCTCCTGCTCGACTTCGAGCGACAGGCGCAGGCTCTGGCCGATCAGGTTGGCCACCATCTCGACAAACTGGGCGCGCTCTTCGAGCAGGCCGTCATCCGGCGCTTCCGGCTGCACCGTCAACACGCCCTGCAGGTTGCCGCCGACCTTGATCGGCACGGCGATGAAGGGCAGTTCCTGCTGGTAGATGCCGAGCCGGTTCAGGAAGCGCGGTTCGTCGGCAACGCGGTTGAGCATCACGGTGCGTGGTTTTTCCAGCATCAGGCCGAGGATGCCTTCGCCCGGCTGGTAGGTGACGTCGGTGAAGCCGGACGGGTGGTGCAGGGCGTGGGCGGTGAGATTGCCGGTTTGCGGATCGACGACGCTGATCATGCCGTGGTTGAGGCCGGCCTCGTCGTGCAGGACGCGCAGCACATCGCGCAGGGTTTCGTTGAAGGCCAGCGAGCGGCTGAGGACGCGGCTGACGGCGTAAAGTGCGGCAAGCAGAAGAATGTTCAGCTCGTGCGTTCGGCAGTAGCCGTTGGCCGGCGGGCAGTCTTCAGCGGGGCGGACGATGTGTTCGTGCATGCTGTTCTCGAATCTTCTTCTTGTTAGATGGGGTCGCCGTCGAGGCGGAATTCGACGATGGCGGCGCAACCGCCGCTTGGGCTTTCCTCCAGGTCGATGATGCCGCCGTGGTCGGCGACCACCTGCTGGGCGCGCGACAGGCCGGTGCCGATGTGCTTGCCGCTGCCGTTCTTGGCCGTGAAGAAGGGCTCGAAGGCCTTGTGCCGCCAGTCTTCCGGAATGCCCGGGCCGGTATCGAGGACAGCGACGACGATGCAGTCGTGCTGCACGGCGCTGGTCAGGCTCAGTTCGCGGCGCTTCCAGCCCTTGATGTTCATGGCTTCGATGGCGTTGTCGACCAGGGCCTTGAACAGCATGCGCAATTGCAGCGGACGGCCGAGCAGCGGCGGCAGGGTGGCGGCCGGTTGCCAGTCCACCGTCACCCCGGCGCCAAGCAGACGCGGCGTGCAGATTTCCAGCACGTCACGCAGGATTTCGTTGAGATTGACCCGGACGACGATCTCCTGCGGGCTTTGCGGAATCACCTGGCGCAACGACTCCATGTGCTCGCGGCTGGCCGCCAGCGCCTGCTGCAGCACGCCGGCACTGGCCGGATCGCGCCGCTGCAGGACCGAGACGGCGGAGGCCATGACGTTCATCGGCTCTTCCAGCCGGAAGATGGCGGCCGACAGGCCCTCGCGGATGGCGGCGGTGCGTTCCTCATCGGCCAGCACCGCCTGTAGTGCGGCGGCGCGGGCTTTCTCCTGTTCTTCGCGCAGCGAAGTGACATCGGAGATGGCGAGCAACAGGCCGGGCTGGCCGACGGCGCAGAAATAGCTGTCGGCGCAATCGCTGTGGATTTCAATCAGCGAGGCACTGACCGACAGCCAGCGCGGCCGCCCGGCGGCGCGGTCGATGCGCGCTTCGCGATTCGAGAAGGCGCATTGTTCCGGCGACTGGGCCAGCGCGTCGGCCCAGTTCGGCAGCAGGCCATCGAGCAGGGTATGGGCCGGTTCCTTGACGCGCAGGTCGCTGACCAGCTTCTTGTATTCCTGGTTGTCGAGAATGACCCGGCCGTTCGGATCGAGCAGGGCGAAGGCCATCGGCGCCGAGTCGATCACCGATTCGATCAGTTTCTTCTGGTTGCGGACGACCCGTTCGAGGCGGTGCAGTTCGGTGATATCGCGATGCATGCCGAGGAAGTGAGTGGTCTTGCCCGATGCATCGACGACCGGCGAAATGGTCAGTTCGGCCAGGTAGAGGTCGCCGCTTTTCTTGCGGTTGAGCAGTTTGCCCGACCATGGCCGTTGTTGCGACAGCTCGCTCCACATCGCCTGGTAGAGGCTGTCCGGCGTCGTATGGTTGGAGAGTACCGATTCGTTCTGGCCGACGATTTCTTCCGGCGAGTAGCCGGTGACGCGGGCGAAGGCCTCGTTGGCGAAAAGGATGTTGGCCTTGGCGTCGGTGATCGAAATGGCCAGGTCGGCCTGGTCGACCGCCTGGCGATACGCCTCCGGGGGCAGCAGCAGCCTGGATGAAGATTCGGAGGATTGCTTGGCACGCTCGGCGACTGGCATTGGATGGCTCCCGGAAAATACGTTTTTCCAGATTAAGCAGAATTCATGCCGCTATGTCATGTCGGTGGTCTGAACGCCTGTCTGGCCAAGCATCGGAGCAAATGCGACGAAATTTCTGTCGGCTTTGCGACATTGCATCGTTCAAAAAACGCACCAACGCTGTGCATTTGGTCGCTGTTTAGTCAAAAACCCGGTTTTTAGCAGTGCATGCCTGGGGTTTTTGCTGATTTCTGCCATTTTTGTGCAGTGCAGCGTGCGGAGTTTTTATTGGCATGGATGCTGCTACATCGCTGTCAATCCATTCCGCAATCCGATCATGACTACTTCTCAAACCGTGTCCGACGTGCCCGCCGCCAGCCAGGCCAAGATGTTCAAGCATGGTGTGATCCTGGGTTTGTTCTGCCTTGGGTTTGGCCTGCTCCTGGCGATTACCGATGCCGTGACCATCGATGATATCGGGGCGCGGGCGATCGAGGACAAGCAGAACTCGCTCAGCCAGGTCTTGCCCGACGACCTGCATGACAACAATCCGGTGACCGACACCTTGTCGATGACCAACGCCGAAGGCAAGGAGTTAACCGTGTTCCGGGCCAGGAAGAACGGCAAGGTGACCGGCGTCGCCTACGAAATCTTCGGCACCGGCTATGCCGGCGAGATCAAGTTGATGATGGGTATCGATGCCACCGGCAAATTGCTCGGCGTGCGCGTGCTGGCCCATAAGGAAACGCCGGGCCTGGGTGACAAGATCGAAGCCAAGAAAGGCCCCTGGATCGAGCGCTTTACCGGTCTCTCGCTGGGCAATCCGCCGCTTGAGCGCTGGAAGGTGAAAAAGGACGGCGGCGATTTCGACCAGTTCGCCGGCGCCACCATCACGCCGCGCGGGGTGATGGCGGCGATTCGTGGCGGACTCGAGTTTTTCGCCGAAAACCAATCCACTTTGACGAAGGCAGACTGACATGGCTAATAGCGACTACAAGACGATCGTCAAGGACGGTCTGTGGGACAACAACGGTGTCTTCAGCATGCTGCTCGGCATGTGTCCGACGATGGCGATGACGACCAGCGCCACCAACGGTTTCGGCATGGGGCTGGCGACCGCCGTGGTGATGGCCGCTTCGAGCTACCTGGTGGCGGTGTTCCGTAACCGGATCACGACGGAAGTCCGGATCCCGGTCTATATCCTGATCGTCGCCGCGATGGTGACCGTGGTCGATCTCGGCATGAATGCCTGGATGCACGAGTTGTACAAGGTGCTCGGCCTGTTCATTCCGCTGATCGTCTCGAACTGCCTGCCGCTGGCCCGCCTGGAGGCTTTCGCCGCCAAGCAGTCGCCGCTGCCGGCCTTTCTCGACGGCCTGTTCATGGGCCTCGGTTTCACCATCGCCCTGACGGTGATTGGTGCGGTGCGCGAAATCATCGGTTCCGGCACGCTGTTCGCCGATGCTTCCCTGCTGCTCGGCCCGAGCTTCAAGGCCATCGAGTTGCGCTTGCTGCCGGCCGACATGGGCGTGCTGATGATGATCCTGCCGCCCGGCGGCTTCATCGTCACCGGCCTGCTCGTCGTCGGCAAGCGCCTGCTCGACCTGGCGGCCGGCAAGGAAATCCAGATGGCCGGCGCGCACGCCCTGTGATCATGCACAGCGACTTCCTGAACTCCTCGTCGGCGCTCTCCCCGGCAGCCCCCCGTTCGGTCGAGGGGATTGCCCGGGTGGTCCGCATCAGCGGCGAACAGGTCTGGCTCGAACCCGAACAGACCACCAGTTGCGGCCACTGCGCCTCAAGCGCCAGTTGCGGTGTCAAGGCGAACGAGGAAACGGTCGGCATCGGTTCGCTGGCCAGCCGGCTGCAAGCGCGCCGCTTCGTGCTGGACAGCCCGACCTCGCTCGGTTTTGTCGAAGGCGAGCGCCTGGTGGTCGGCGTCAGCGAAAAGGCCTTGCTCAAGGCTTCGATCACCGCCTACGGCCTGCCGCTGTTCTTTGCGCTGGTCTCGGCGTCGGTCGTGCAGTCGCTTTATGGCGAGGATGCAAAAACGATACTCGGCATGCTCGGCGGCCTGGCCGTCGGCTTGCTGGCGGCGCGCCTCGGTGCCCGTCGCCTGGCGGCCCGGGGCGAACTGGCTCCCCGTTTCCTGCGTCGGGCGATGCCTGGCGAAACCTGCGGAACAACCTAGGAATAACCATGAAAGAATTTGCTCTGATGATGATTGGCGCGGCCCTGGTCAATAACGTGATCCTGGCCCGCTTCCTTGGACTCTGCTCCTTCATGGGGGTGACGACGCGGGTCGATACGGCAGCCGGCATGGGCTTCGCCACCACCTTCGTGATCACCGTCTCGTCGATGGCCGACTGGGCGGTGCAGACCTATCTGCTCGATGCCTACGGGCTGGGCTTCCTGCGTACGGTGACTTTCATCCTGGTGATCGCCAGCGCGGTGCAATTCACCGAAATGACCATCAAGAAAGTGTCGCCCAGCCTGTTCCAGATGCTCGGCATCTACCTGCCGCTGATCACCACCAACTGCGCCGTGCTCGGCGTGGCCCTGTTGCTGGTCGAAGGCAAGATGGGCTTCCTTGAGGCAACCATGTTCGCCTTCGCCTCGTCGCTCGGCTACAGCCTGGTCATGGTCATTTTCGCCGGCCTGCGCGAGCGTCTGGCGCTGGCGCACGTGCCGCGCCTGTTCGCCGGCCCGCCGATCGCCTTCGTCGTTGCCGGCATGCTGGCCATGGCCTTCATGGGCTTCTCGGGCATCGCCACGAGCTAATCGTTAAACAAATCAGGCAGGAAGGAGAATCTTATGACCCCCACGCTCAATTCAGTCGCAGCCCGCCGGGCTGCCCGTCGGGAGGCTTGATCATGTTGATGTCGGTTGGCAGTCTTGCCGCGATGGGCCTGGCCCTGGGTAGCGTACTCGGGGTGGCGTCGCGCTACCTCGCCGTCGAGGAAAATCCGATCGAGGCCGAATTGCAGGCGATGTTGCCCGGCTCGCAATGCGGACAATGCGGTTATGTCGGCTGTGCCCAGGCCGCCGCTGCGCTGGCCAAGGGCGAAGCCCCGGTCACGCTGTGTC
The DNA here is from genome assembly GCA_036726285.1 of Azonexus sp. Classification (GTDB taxonomy): domain Bacteria; phylum Pseudomonadota; class Gammaproteobacteria; order Burkholderiales; family Rhodocyclaceae; genus Azonexus. Next base: position 4,935 of record DAIMCQ010000134.1, on the reverse strand, counting down.
CGCCGGGCGGCAAGGCGACGGCCGAGGCACTGGCCGCCAAGCTGGGCGTCAAGGTCGATCTCTCCAATGTCTCGGACAGCGGTCCGCAGATCGCCGAGGTGACGGAGGAAATCTGCATCGGCTGCTGCCGTTGCATGAAGGTCTGCCCGACCGACGCCATCATCGGCGCCGCCAAGCAGATTCACAACGTCATCCGCGAAGCCTGCACCGGCTGCTCTTCCTGCGTCGATGTCTGCCCGACCGAAGCGCTGGGCATGGCGCCGATCCCGGTCACGCTGCAACACTGGACCTGGCCGAAGCCGGCGTCTGCCCACAACTGAGGATACGAAGATGGGATTTCTCGACCGCTTTCTGAAGGCCCCGAGCTGGGGCGTTCATCCGGAAGATCACAAGCGTCCGGCGGCCGATGTGCCGCTGCGCATGTTTCCGTCGCCCGAGCGTGTCTTCATGCCGCTCAGCCAGCACGTCGGCGGCGCTGCCCGGCCGATCGTGCTGGTCGGCCAGAAGGTGCTCAAGGGGCAACTGATCGCCGAAGCCCAGGGCAACATCTCGGCCCCGATCCATGCGCCGGTTTCCGGCACGATCAGTGCCGTTGGCGAGGTCACCGCGCCGCATCCCTCCGGCTTGCCGTTCAAGGCGATCACCATCGAATCCGACGGTCAGGATCGCTGGATCGAAACCGATCCGCTGGCCGATCCGTTCTCGGCCGCCCCGGAAGAGGTCGCCCGGCGCTCGGCGCTGGCCGGCGTGGTCGGCCTGGGCGGTGCAACCTTCCCGTCGGCGGTCAAGTTTGCGCTGGGCAAGCGCCTCAAGGTCGGTACGCTGATCGTCAATGGTGGCGAGTGCGAGCCCTACCTGTCGAGCGACGACCGCATCATGCGCGACTTCCCCGAGCAGGTGGTGGATGGCGCCCGCATCGTGATGCACGCCATCGGCGCCAGCGAGGCGCTGGTCGGCATCGAGGACAACAAGCCGGAAGCCATCGCGGCGATGCGCCAGGCGGCCGCGCCGTATCCGGAGGTCAAGATCCGCCCGGTACCGGCCCGCTATCCGATGGGCTCCGACAAGCAACTGATCCAGACGCTGACCGGCAAGGAAGTGCCTTCCGACGCCCGTGCCGCCGAAGTCGGCGTGCTGGTGCATAACGTCTCGACCTGCGCCGCCGTGCATAAGGCGATCCGCCTCGGCCACCCGCTGGTCGAGCGCATCGTCACCCTCAACGGCGGGGCGATTGCCACGCCGGGCAATGTCTATGCGCCGCTGGGCACGATGATCAGCGATCTGCTGGCTTTCGTCGGGCTCAAGGAGGCGCCGTCCCGGCTGATCCTCGGCGGGCCGATGATGGGGACGCCGCTGCTGCACGACCGCATTCCCATCGTCAAAGGCGCCTCCGGCATCCTGGCTTTCGATGCCGCCGAGGCCTTCGTCCCCGAAGCCGGACCCTGCATTCGCTGTGGCAACTGCACCAAGGCTTGTCCGATGGGCTTGCTGCCGCTCGAAATGGCGGCCCGCATCCGTGTCGGCGATCTCGAGGGCGCCGAAGCCTACGCCTTGCAGGACTGCATCTCCTGCGGCTGCTGCGCCTACGTCTGCCCGTCGCACATCCCGCTGGTCCAGTATTTCAGCCACGCCAAGGGCGAGCTGACCAACGCCGAACGGACCAAGCTGCGGACCGACGCCACCAAGCGCCTGGCCGAAGCCAAGGCAGCCCGAATTGAACGTGAAAACCGGGAAAAGGCCGAAGCAGCTGCCCGCCGCAAGGCCGAGCGGGAGGCGGCGAAGGCCGCTGCCACGCCGGCCGCCACGCCCGTTGCCGAACAGACCCAGGGAGCCTCAGCATGAGTCAAGCTTACGGAATCGCGGTTGCCGCGCCGCATACCACGACGACCAACAGCCCGACGCGCATCATGACCCTGGTCATGCTGGCGCTGGCACCGGCCACGCTCTACGGCTTCTGGCTGTACGGCTGGCCGGCCTTCTTCCTGTGGGCGATCACCATCGGTGCCGCCATGCTTGGCGAGGCCTTCTGTCTGCGCCTGCTCAATCGCCGCGCCGTACCGGTGCTGATGGACGGTTCCGCCATCCTGACCGGCTGGCTGTTGGCGGTCTCGCTGCCGCCCTGGGCGCCCTGGTGGATCGGCGTCTTCGGCGGCATGTTCGCGACGACGCTGGGCAAGCAGGCTTTCGGCGGCCTGGGGCAGAACCTCTACAACCCGGCGATGGTGGCACGGGTGGCACTGCTGATTTCCTTCCCGGTGCAGATGACCGCCTGGGTGGCACCTTTGCCGATGTTCAGTGCCGGCGCACCGGGTCTGGTCGATGGCTTGCTGATCATCCTCAAGGGCGTGCCGCATGCTTACGATGCGGTGACCAGCGCCACCACCCTGGGTTTCGCCAAGACCGAACTGTCGCGCGGCGTCAATTTGCTCGAATCGCTGCAACACGCGCCGGCGCTGTCCTTCATCGGCAGCCGCCCGGGCAGCCTGGGCGAAACGGCGGCCTGGCTGATCCTGGCCGGCGGCGTGGCAATGATGTTCATGCGCATCATCACCTGGCATATCCCGCTCGCCATGCTGGCCGGTATTGCGATTCCCGCCGCCATCCTGCATGCCGTCGATCCGTCGCGTTACCTGGAAATGGGGGCGCACGTGCTGTCCGGCGGCGCCATGCTGGGGGCTTTCTTCATCGCCACCGATTACGTGACTTCACCGAATTCGCCGCGCGGCCAGCTGATCTTCGGCTTCGGTTGCGGCGTGTTCACCTACATTATTCGCACCTGGGCGGGTTATCCGGAGGGCGTGGCCTTCGCCGTGCTGCTGATGAACTCCATGACGCCCATCATCGACACCTATTTCAAACCGCGTATTTACGGTCGTGACCGCAAGGGCAATCCCTTGCAAACGACAAATTGAGGGAGGGAAGGGGGTATGCAAATCGGTGTCGCCTATTCCGAGCCGGGGCAACAGATCTGGCTCAATATCGAGGTCCCGGACGATTCCACCGTAGCAGACGGTATCGAGCGTTCGGGGCTGCTCAAGCAGTTTCCACATATTGATTTGGCCACTCAGAAAGTCGGTGTGTTCGGACGTCTGGTAAAGTTGGAGGCCGCCCTGAAACCGGGTGACCGTATCGAAATTTACCGGCCGATCATCGCCGACCCAGCAACCGTCCCGCGTCGGGACACAGATGAAGAAGAATAAACACTATGTCTTTAACTATAGGTGTGGTGCGCGAAAGCGTGCCGGGAGAACATCGCGTTGCACTTGTGCCGGAGACGGCCAAGAAGTTCCAGGCCTTGGGGGCGAAATTTGTCCTCGAAAACACGCTTGGGCTGGAAAGTCACTTCATGGACTCGACTTATGAAGGGGCCACTTTCAGCCAGGGCGTGCAGGGAATTTACCGCGGCGCGGACCTGATTTTGCGGGTTACCCCGCCAACGCTCGAGGAAATTGCAGAAATCCCCGAGGGCGCGGTGCTGATCGGCCTGCTCAAACCTTTCGAGGACAAGGCCCGGCTGGCGGCGCTCAATGCCCGCAAGATCACGGCTTTTGCCCTTGAGTTGCTGCCGCGCATTTCGCGCGCCCAGAGCATGGATGCCTTGTCCAGCCAGGGCGCCTGTTCCGGCTACCAGTGCGGCCTGATCGCCGCCGCCCGCTGTACCAAGTTCTTCCCGATGCTGACCACGGCAGCCGGCACCATCCGTCCGGCCCGCGTGCTGGTGATTGGGGCCGGCGTCGCCGGTCTGCAGGCGATCGCCACCTGCAAGCGCCTCGGTGCCATGGTCGAAGCCTATGACGTGCGTGCGGCCGCCAAGGAGCAGATCGAGTCGCTCGGCGCCAAGTTTGTCGACACCGGCGTTTCGGCTGACGGCACGGGCGGTTACGCCCGCGAGCTGACCGCCGAGGAAAAGGCCGCCCAGGCCGAGAAATTGACCAAGGCGGTTGCCGCGGCCGATGTCGTGATTACCACGGCGGCGATTCCCGGCAAGAAAGCGCCGGTGATCATCACGGTCGACATGATCAAACGCATGAAATACGGCGCCATCATCGTCGACATGGCCGCCGAATCGGGCGGCAACTGCGCGCTGACCCAGCCGGGCGAACATGTCGTGGCCAACGACGTGAATATCCACGGCCCGCTCAATCTCCCCTCGCGTATGCCGACGCATGCTTCCGAGCTGTATGCCAAGAACCTCTACAACTTCCTGTCGCCGTGGATCAAGGACGGCAAGCTCGAGTTCGACTGGAGCGACGAAGTGGTGGCCGGCACCTTGCTCTGCAAGGACGGCGCAACGGTGCACGCCACCGTCAAGCAGGTTTTGGGAGACGCATGATGGACGGTTTGCTCGCTTTATATATCTTCACGCTCGCCGCCTTTACCGGCTACGAGATCATCGCCAAGGTGCCGGTCATCCTGCACACGCCGCTGATGTCCGGTTCCAACTTCGTGCATGGCGTGGTCGTGGTCGGCGCCATGCTCATGCTGGGCACGGCTGACACGCCGGTGCAGCAGGCCATCGGCTTCTTCGCTGTTGCCCTCGGCGCGGCCAACGCGGCCGGCGGCTACGTGGTGACGGAGCGCATGCTCGCCATGTTCAAGAAGAAGGAGGCTTGAACATGAGCTTGCCTATCTACGTTCAAGGCGCCTGGTACATCGGCGCGCTGCTCTTCATCTTCGGTTTGAAGGGCATGGGTTCGCCGGCATCCGCTCGCAAGGGGATCGTCATTGCCGGTTACGGCATGCTGCTGGCGATTGCCGCTACCTTCCTGATTCCGGGGCTGCAGAACCTGGCGCTGATGGTCCTGGCGCTGGTGCTCGGCGGCGCGGTGGCCTGGATTTCCGGCAAGAAGGTCAAAATGACCGACATGCCGCAGATGGTTGCCATCTACAACGGCATGGGCGGTGGTGCGGCGGCGGCGATTGCTGCCATCGAGT
>DAIMCQ010000133.1:0-10973 GCA_036726285.1 Azonexus sp. | reverse complement strand
GCTCCAGTCGGCGAGCGGGTTGAATTTCTCCAGGCGGTTGCCTTCGTCGTATTCACGGTGTGGCAGGCCGACGCGGGTCGCCGCCTGCTGGGCGCGCAGGCCGGTAATCCAGGCTTTCTTGCCGGCCAGGGCACGTTGCAGCGGCTCGACCTTGCGCGCATGGCAGCAGGCCTTGCGCAGTTCGATCGATTCGTAGAAGGCGTTGATGCCGTTGCTGCGGACGTAGTTTTCGACTGCAGCACTCTGCGGGAAAAAGACCTTGAGCTTGAGGTCGTAGTGCTTTTGCACAGCGGCCATCAGGTCGTAGGTTTCGAGCGGCAGGCGACCGGTGTCCAGGCTGAAGATCTCGATCGGTAGCCCCGATTTGACGATCAAGTCGGTCAGCACCATGTCTTCCGCGCCCAGGCTGTTGGCAAAGGTGGCGGGCGACCAGTCGGCAGCGATTTCGGCCAGCAGGGCCTGAACCGCCGTGGTCTTGGCGGCGACGCTGGCGGATAGTTCCGGAGTGATGTTGAGCAGGCTCGGATTCATGGCGGATCAGGCGCGGCGGCGGAAATAGGGTTGCGGTTGGCTGGTCGAGACCTGGTAGACGTCGCCGAATGGTGCAAAGCCCTGCTCGATGGCATGTGCCGCGTTCTTGCCGTCCTTCAGCGCAAAGGCGTCGAAGCCGACACGCTGCATGAAGAACAATTGGTCGTGCAGCACGTCGCCGACAGCACGCAGTTCGCCGCTGTAGCCATAGCGCTGGCGCAGCAGGCTGGCGGTGGAATAGCCGCGGCCATCGACGAATTTCGGGAAATTGACCGCGATCACCGCGAAATGGGCGAGCTCGCCAGCGATGTCTTCGACCGCATCGGCCGGTTGCAGCAGGATGCCGACCGGCGTGCCGCGGGCGAGGATTTCAGTCTTGCGGGCGTGCCAGACGGCGAACGGGAAAATGACCTGGCCGGCCGGCAGGGCGATGGCTTCCGGCGTTTCGCCTTCGGCCAGTTCGAGGGTTTGCCAGGTGTCGGCGACCACGGCCTTGTTCTTGATCAGTTGCGCCATTATGCGGTCTCCTTTTCTGCTGCCTTGGCCTTGCCGTGGGCACGGCCTTCGTAAACGCGGTTCTTGAACGGGTCGATGCCGATCCGGTCGAAGGTGTCGAGGAAGCGTTCTTCTTCGGTCCGGTTGTCGATATAGACCTGGATGATCTTTTCAACGACATCGGGCATTTCGGCCGCCGAGAATGAGGGGCCAATCACCTTGCCGAGGCTGGCTTCGTTGCCCTGGCGACCACCCAAAGTCACCTGGTAGAACGCGGCATCGTTCTTGTCGACGCCGAGCACTCCGATATGGCCGACGTGGTGATGGCCGCAGGCATTCATGCAGCCGGAAATGTTGAGGTCGATCTCGCCGATGTCGAACAGGTAATCAAGATTGTCGAAGCGGGCCTGAATGGCATTGGCGATGGGAATCGACGGGGCATTGGCCAGATCGCAGAAATCGCCGCCCGGGCAGCAGATGATGCCGGTCAGCAAACCGATGTTCGGGGTCGCCAGGCCGGCGCCCTTGGCGGTCAGCCACAGGGTGTAGAGATGGGCTTCCTTGACGTCGGCCAGGATGATGTTCTGCTCGTGCGAGATGCGCAGCTCACCAAAGCTGAAATGGTCGGCCAGATCGGCCACCGTTTCCATTTGCTCGGAGGTGATGTCGCCCGGTGCGATGCCATGTTGCTTCAAGGACAGGGTAACGGCGCGGTAGCCGGCGACCTGGTGCGGATGGGTGCAACGCTCGACCCAGCGGGCGAAGGCGGGATTGTCCTGCAGGTGCTGCTGGAAACCGGCGTCACCGGCTGCGGCCTGGTCGTAGGCGGGGGCGGTGAAATGGGCGGCAACGCGGTCGAATTCGGCCTGCGTTAAGGTGGCCGGGCCGCCCTTGAGATGGGCCCATTCGGCTTCGACCTGTTGGCTGAAGGCTTCGACCCCCAGCGCCTGGACCAGGATCTTGATCCGTGCCTTGTAGGCGTTGTCGCGGCGGCCAGCCCGGTTATAGACGCGGAGGATGGCTTCGCAGTAGGTCAGGATGTCCTGCCAGGGCAGGAACTCGCGCACGACCTGGCCGCGGATCGGGGTACGGCCGAGGCCGCCACCGACGATGACGGTGAAACCGACCTGGCCGTCGACTACCTTGAGATGCAGGCCGATGTCGTGGAACCAGGTGACGGCACGGTCTTCCTTTGTGCCGGAAATGGCGATCTTGAACTTGCGCGGCAGGAAGGCGAATTCCGGATGGAAGGTGGTCCATTGACGCAGGATCTCGGCCAGCGGGCGCGGATCGATGATCTCGTCGGCGGCGACGCCGGCGAACTGGTCGGTGGTGATGTTGCGCAGGCAGTTGCCCGAGGTCTGGATGGCGTGCATCTCGACTTCGGCCAATTCGGCGAGGATTTCCGGCACGTCCTCGATCTTTGGCCAGTTCAGCTGCAGATTGTGACGTGTCGTGAAGTGGCCGTAACCGCGGTCGTACTTGCGGGCCACATGGCCGAGCTTGCGCATCTGGGCCGAATTCAGCATGCCGTAGGGAACGGCAATACGGAACATCGGCGCGTGGCGCTGGATATACAGGCCGTTCTGCAGACGCAACGGGCGGAATTCGTCATCGGCCAGTTCGCCGGCTTTCCAGCGGCGAACCTGATCGCGGAATTGGGCGACACGCTCGTTAATCAGCTGGCGGTCGATGGCATCGTATTTGTACATAAAAGCTCCGATGGGGATCGGTTAAGCAATGATCAGCTTGCCGCCGATCAGAATGAGCATGGAAGCCAGCAGGCGGCGGAGGATGTGCTCCGGAACCTTGGCCGAAATATGGGTGCCGAGCCAGATGCCGGGCAGCGAACCGAGCAGCAGGCTACCCAGCAGCGACCAGTCGACGCCGCCGAGCATCCAGTGGCCGAGGCCGGCAACCAGCGTCAGCGGCACGGCATGGGCGACATCCGATCCGACAATCTTGACCGGCGAAAGTTTGGGATAAAGGAAGAACAGTGCGGCAACGCCCAGCGCGCCGGCGCCCACCGACGAGATGGTGACCAGCACGCCAAGGATGGCGCCGACGGCGATGGTGATCTTGCCGAGGCAGCACTGGCGCAGGGTCGAGTCTTCGTGGCTGGCGGCGTATTCGCGCAACTTGCGGCCGAAAAGAATGGCGATGGCGGTGAGCACGAGCGCAAAGCCCAGGCCGTTCGAGATGATCTGACCGATCGCGTTGCTGCCTTTGGGGAGCTGCGACAGGATGAAGATGGTGATGGCGGCGGCCGGGATGCTACCCAGCGCCAGGCGGCCGGTAATCGACCAGTCGATATGCCCTTTGCGGCCATGTGCCACCGTACCGCTGGCCTTGGTCAGCGCTGCATAAAGCAGGTCGGTGCCGACCGCGGTCGCCGGATGCACGCCGAACAGCAGGACCAGCAGCGGCGTCATCAACGAACCGCCGCCAACCCCGGTCAGGCCGACAATCGCGCCGACTGCAAAGCCGGAAAGGGTGTATAGGATATCCATGGCGCGCATCCTAACAGTGGGCATTTGAAACAAAAAGAATATTGAGTTAGATTGTTATAGAGTTTAGTTATTAAGGCATCCATGAAACTCCAACAACTGCGTTACATCGTCGAGATTCAGCGCCAGGGGCTCAATGTTTCAGAGGCTGCGGAATCCCTCTATACCTCCCAGCCCGGTATTTCCAAGCAGGTCAAGCTGCTTGAGGATGAACTGGGGATCGCCATTTTCGAGCGCAGCGGCAAGCGTTTTACCGCGATCACCGAGCCCGGCAAGGTGGTGCTCGGCATCGCCGAGCGCATCCTGCGCGAGTCGGATAACCTGAAGCGCGCCGCCGCCGAGTACTCCACTGGCGACTCCGGGCGGCTGGTGCTGGCCGCTACGCACACCCAGGCGCGCTACGCCTTGCCCGTGGTGGTGCGCGATTTCGTCGCCCAGCATCCGAGCGTCAAGCTGGAAATGCATCAAGGCAGTCCGACGCAGATCGCCGAATGGGTGGCGGCCGGTGAGGCCGATATCGGTATTGCAACCGAGTCGCTCGACCAGTATCCGCAACTGGTGACTTTGCCGGTGCGCCAATGGAGTCATTGCATCATCGCCCCGGAGGGCCACCCGATTCTCCAGTCGCAGCCGGTATCGCTGCACGAATTGGTGCGTTGGCCCCTGGTCACCTACGACACGGCCTTTACCGGTCGGTCGCGCATCAACCGGGCGTTCGAACGAATCGGGGCGGTGCCGAATATTGCCCTGACGGCGCTTGATGCCGACGTGATCAAGACTTACGTCAGCCTGGGCTTGGGCTTGGGCATCATTTCCGCGCTGGCTTTCGATCCCCAGCGCGATATCGGCCTGGTGGCGCTCGATGCCGCACATTTGTTCGAATCGAATACAACCCGTTTGGCATTGCGCCGCGGCACGTTTTTGCGACGCTATGATTATGATTTGATATCGCTTTTTGCGCCACATCTGACCCGGCGCGTGGTCGAGATGGCGATGCTGGGTGGGGGCAACGAATATCAACTATAACTTTCGTCGTGTTTTCCGGTGCGCGCTAAGGGCGTAAGCTCTGGCCGATCTTATGGAGTTAACTGGCATGAGCGCGCTTCCTGAAGAAAAGCAGTTGCAAACCTTGTTGCAAGGCGTCGATATTCCGCCGTGTCCCGCCATTTTGGTCGAGCTCGATACCGAATTGCGCAAGGACGAACCGGACCAACGCGTTATTGCGCGTCTGATCAGTCGCGATGTGGCGCTTTCCGGGCGACTGATGCTGATTGCCAACTCGCCGGCTTTTGCGACCGGCCGCGAATTGGGATCGGTCACTCAGGCACTTGCCGTGCTGGGTAACCAGCAGGTATTCAATCTGGTCGTTTCGCAGTTGCTCAAGGTTGCTCTGGCCGGTGCTCCGGAATTGCCGATGGATCGTTTCTGGGAGAGTTCGGCACTTACCGCCAAGCTGGCTGCCGAACTGGCCCGTCGCCTGCGTTGCGTCAGGCCTGATATTGCCTATACCTTCGGGCTGTTCCACGATTGCGGGATACCGCTGATCATGAAACGTTTCGAGAAAGCACGCGATGCGCTGGCTGCGGCCAATGCTGCCGAGTTCGCCAGTTTTACCGATATCGAGGAAGAGCTACTCGGGACCAATCATGCCGTGGTCGGTTATTTCCTGGCGCGGCGCTGGCGTTTGCCGGACTTTGTTGCCGAAAGCATCCTTTACCATCACGACTATGCCATGCTGGAAGACAATAGTCGGATTTCCGGCAATGCACGTGCCTTGATCGCACTGTGCGTGCTGGCCGAGCACATCATCCGCTTGCAGGCGGACGGTGAAGGCGAGCATGAATGGGCCAAGGCTTCGCCTTTGGCTTGCGAGGTCTTTGACCTTTCGCTGGGCGCGGTCGACGACCTGATCGAGGACATGCTCGACTGGCTAGAGTGATTTTTCCATGCGCGGAGCCGGGTCGCGCAGGATCAGGCTGGGGCTGGAGAAGGGGGCAAGATGCTCGAGAAAATCGAGTAGTTCGAGCAATGGCGAGTTGCGAAAAAACTTCGCTGCCGGCGTATCCTGCCAGATTCGGTCGGCGTAGGCATGGATTTCATGGGGCGTGTCGCCGAAGCCATCGTGATTCCGGTCGAATCCTTCGTAGTCGTCCCAGTAGTTTCCCCACCAGAAGTCATTGAGTGGGTCGCCGTCGCCGATGATGCTGACGGTCCATAGATTGCCTTGGAAGGTATTGTCGATGGCGATATGTCCGCCCTTGGCGCCGTAGAAATAGATCCCGGTCACGTTGTGGGCAATCCGATTGTTTTTGAAGACAATTCGATTGCTTGGGCTCATCGGCGAGTCGGCCATGATGCCGTGAGCGCAGTGAATGATTTCGTTGTTTTCGACCAGGGCGGATGAGGTTTCCTTGAGCGCAATGCCGGCGCCGGAGGCATCCATCGCGTGCATGATGCGATTGCGGCGGATAGTCAGTCCTTCCGAGTTCAGCGCAACGATGCCGGTCGAATTGCCTTCGAAACGGTTGTCTTCAATCAGCGTTCGATGGGAAAAAAGAAAATTCATTGCTCGCCGACTGCTACGGATCGAGTTGCCGACAAAGCGGTTGAATGGCGAATTGCTGATCGTCATGTCGCGGCTTTGCGCAATATCGTTGTGCATGATGCGGTTGTAGCTGCTATACCAGATCCGGATTGCATCGCCACGGTCGGCCGAAGGGCCGGGGCGGGAGCGAATGCGATTGCGTCGCACCGTGCTGTCGTTGGTGCGATGCAGGGAGATGCCGAACAGGACGTCCTCGAGCGTGTTGTCTTCGATCAGCAATTCGCGGCCTTCGGCCATGATGCCGCCGTCGAGCTTGTCGTGCGAGTCGCCGCTGTTGCGTAGCTTCAATCCGCGCAGCGTGACATGGTCAGCCTTGACCGTGATGACGGTGCCCTGGCCGCCGCCATCGATGATCACCTTGCCGTTGCCTTCCAGGGTAACGGGTTTGCTGATTACGACCGGGCCTTGGTATATCCCGGCTGGCAGCACAAGGCGCGAACCGGGCTGCGCTGTGTCGAGCCATGGCTGAAGCGGCAACGGGCCGGCGCAGAAGGCCTGATAGGGCACGCATAAGAAAAGCAGGAGAAGGCGTTTCATGTCCCGGCAATCTATCCCGGAGCGGCCGTTTCGGCCTCGACCTGTATCAATTTTTCGGATATTCGCCGGTTTGGTCGGTCAGCTTCGACCGGTGGCATTGCTCTGGCTCAATAGCATGAAGCATGAATCGGCCGCATCCTGCGTCGCTGGCCGGGAGTTCAACCACAGATTGCAGCCCAAACGCATGGAGGATGCGGCATCGAGCACCGGCGGCGGGATATCCGGATGGGCGAGTATCAGCTTGGCCTCGCAATCGAGCGTCAGTCCGACGCAGAACTGGACCAGTTCTAGCAGTGCGGTACGCCCTGGTTCGCCTGGCATGAAGCGGTCGAAATCAGCGCGACGCATTGGACCAAGTTTGAGGCGGATTTTGTTTTGCCGATCCCAGAGACGTTCGCCAATAAAGGTGTTGTGGCCGAGGCGGCAGGCGTTGCCACCAAACCGCGTCTGCTCGTTTACCGGGAGTTGTTGCCATTGACCGACAAATTGCTCAAGTGTTGCAGTGACGCTGAAATAGCCTTCGATCAAAGCGGCGATATTGCTTGCCGCAACCGGCTTCTGCGAGAGAAGGCCTGCAAAGTGGATGAGGAAGCGATCCGGGATGCCGGCGCCGCTGGCGACCAGTCGTTGCTGCAACTGGCCCAGGCCCAGTCCGACCAGATCGAGCAGATTGCGGGAAAAGCCATCGTTGTCACCGGCTTCATAAGGAAGATAAAAGCGGTGCTTGTGCCAGGCCTGGTAAAACAACGAGACCGCGCGATGGGTAAACATGTCGAGAAACTGGTGCGCGGTGGTATCGCGAAACTGGTTACGCCGGTCAATCAATAATTCGGTGTAAGCCACGGGAAGCGCACCGGAAGGACCTGTCAATCCCATGAAACCGACAGTCATGTTCAGAGATGGATTGTCAGCCTGTGCTTCTGAGCAATTTTCAATTTCTAACGAATCATTTTCTTGTCGTACGGGCAACGTAGACGGTGCCAGACCGGCAATTTCGCTGGCCGGGAAACTTAACGACAATGGAGAAAGAAAACGCAAGTTGCTGGGCAGCGGTTTTTTTTTGCTGCCGGCCTTGTTGCTGAGGGCGAGCAATCGCACCGCCTGGAAGAAGCGGAAGCGTGGGCCTTCTGCCTGGAGGTCGTCGTCTAGATGACGATAGCTTCGCCGGCCCGGGCTGGCCATTGGGCAATCTCCTGTTCCTGTTGCTTGCTGCGTAGTTTGAGACGGGTGAAATTGTTTGGGCCGCAGTAAAGTGCAAAAAATCTTTCCAGTACCGCCGCAAAAATAATCATGCCGCTTCCGATGAACGCATTCTCGTCAAGCGTCAGCGTAATGTCGATGCCGCGGGCAAACCCGGAAAAATGCCGGCTGGTGACCAGTGTGCTGGCTGGCTGGCTGCTGATTTCGACAATGCCCTGAATCTGTCGCGAGACGCTTTGTGATTGCGAGTGGTTGTACAGCGTCAGCATCTCCTGAAGTGCATCCTTGCCCTCCCGAACGATCGATAGGTGATTGAGCGAGAGATGCGAGATCAGCCGCCATTGCAGGCCGGGTTTGGTTGGCGCGCGGAGGCTGGCTGTAGGTTTGCGTAATGGGCGAACGCGCTTGACCACGGCAAATTGCGGTAACGTGAAATCGGCATGGGTTGTGCTGCTGCCGCCAAAGGGCAGGTGTTCCGGAAGGTCGCGGTTGCTGCAGGTAAGGTTGAGCGATAGGACTTCCAGTTCCGGGCGGTGCGGACTGAACTGGCTGTCGACGAAAGCAATTTCAAGGTCGGTACCATTGTCGTTATCGAGCACGGCCGCTTCGCGAGTGGCAAACCAGTAGAAGCGTTGCTCGGTGTCCTTGCCGTGGTGCTGGATCGAGTAGAAAGGGGGGATGTGGCGGCTGCTTTCCAGGCTGCCACTTTTCTCGGCACAGGTTACGGAGTCGATGGCGATCACTTCGTAGGCGCGTTGGCGACGGCCATCGGCAAATACCGGGTAGCTGGTTTTGTGATGACTGATACGGATTGGGTCGGCGGCGTGCTTGAATAGATTGATTGCCGGCGTGCAACCCAATTTGAAATTGTCTTTGTTCAGCGTTTTGGCCAGACGGTGGTGGCGTTCGCTGTCCGGATAGTGTCTGAGAAATATCTGGATGCTGAGGGTGTTGCCGTTATGGCGCAGGGCGGGGTGGTCCAGGCCGTTCAGGTCGAGAAACAGGAATTTTTCGGGAAAGGCAAAATATTCGCTGAGCAGGCGATAGCCAAGAAATGAGCGTTTGTCGTAATCAAGCAGACCGTCTTCGGCAGCGAAGCCGACTGGCGCTAGGTCGGATGCGTTGAGCAATGCGCAGTGCTGCGGGTTGTCGGGATCGTTGCAGACCCGAATCTGCAGTACGGACATCTGTAGCAGTTCGTAGAGATCGCCCATCAGACCGGCATCGCCATCCAGGAAGAAGCGTAGGCGGTCGGCGTTGATCTTGCCAAAAGGCAGGTCGCCATGTGTTTCCAGTTCCAGCGTTATGGCTGCCGCCGCTTGCGGGCACAGACGGCGAAGATGTTCCGAGTTTTGACAAAGCTGCAGTCGGGCAGTCTTCAGGCTGAGTGGCAGCAAATCTACTTCGTAGCTGGTGCGAAACTGGCAGTTAATGCCGCCCACTGCCGGTGAAATGACCGGATGGTGACGAGGAATCACTGTTTTTTGGGTGATCTCCGGAGAGCCTGGGTCGAGTTCGAATTGCAGGATGGTGCAGGATGGGAAAGGCTGGGTGTAGTGCGGATAGAGGACCTGCAGGAAGGCCTCGGTGATTTCTGGAAACTCGTCGTCGAGTTTGCGATGGACGCGGGCGGTCAGAAAGGCAAAGCCTTCGATAATCCGCTCGACGTGGGGATCTTCGCTCTGATTGCTGTCGAGCAGCAGGCGACGGGCAATTTTTGGGTAGCGCTGGGCAAACTCTCCAGAAAGTTCGCGCAAGTAGGTCAGTTCCCGCTCGTAATAGGGCAGTAGTTCTTTCAGCATCAGTTTTCGCGGATCTGGCAGGCGTTCGAGGACAGTTGCAGGGTTGCATCGAAGCTGACCGGAGGCCTGCTTGGCAATACCTTGAGTATGGCGTCTACCCGAAAGCGCAGCATGCGTTCGGTACCGGACGGCGCTTCAAGACTGACTCGGATACGACCGAGACGGGGTTCATGACGTTCGACCGTGATCCTGATCTTGTCACGCAAGTAAGCCCGATCACCGGGATCGAGCAAACTGAGGCTGGAAAGATCGGTAATGCCGAAATCGATCATCGAGTCACGTGCCTGAGGGTAGCGTTCCAGAGCCTGATCGAGATCGACGTTGCGGGAATTGAGCAGCGCTTCCATGTCGCGAGCTACCGCTTGTTTGAGTTTGCCCAGGTCAAAGGCAAATAGACTCTGGCTTTCCTGCTGTTCGCGAGGCTGGTCGTCGAGCAGGCGATCGAATACCGATGGGGTAATCAGCGTTCGCTGACGTTCGGGACGCATGGCTTGCTATTTAGATCGCTGTCTTGGCTTTTTCGAGCGGTGCTTCGCCACCTTGCGTCGTAAGGGGGGACGCAAGGCTCGGTCTGGCTTGGCTTTCAGCCAGATATTCGTTTTCACCCAGCAAGATCCACTGGAAGAGAAAGAAAATCCCGCTGGCAACGACCGCGAGCAGGGCAAAATAGAGCCACAGCGGCAGTTCGTTGCGGACGTAGTGCTGAAAGCGTTGTGGCAACTTCCAGTTCGGCGCAAATTCGTTGCGACCACCGCGGGCGTGTGTGATTTCCTGGCCGACCCGGCTGGTCAGATAGTTGAGTTTTTCGCTGCCCTCAAGCAGGTATTTGCCTTGGAAGCCGAGGAGCAGGCAAGTGTAGAAAATCTCGAGCGTTTCGACATTGGCGATCGGGTCCAGACGAAGTATTTCCAATTTGTCGAAAAAGCGTTCGCCGGCCAAATGCTCGCCAAATAGCCGAAGCTGTAGCGGGGCTCGTTCCCAGTCTTCACGGATGGTGAAGTCGGAGGAGAGGATACTCTCGTCCATCAGGGCGCAAAAAGCATATTTTGCATCGCTGATCGCGGCCGGAGATTTGCCCAGGTTGCGCGCGTTCGACTCAAATTGTCCGAGAAACTGGTCAATTCGCTTGTTGAATTCGGCCAGCGAATTGGGGGGGGTGCCGTTCTTGAGTAGGAAAAGCAGGTAGATCCCGTCCTCCAGAAGCTCCTGCAGGGATTTGCTGAATGTTTGAACGGCCGGAGGGGGGGCTGCGGTCGACGGGTTCATGTTCTGCGGGGATGCTGGTTGGGTGAGCGG
>DAIMCQ010000132.1:0-11022 GCA_036726285.1 Azonexus sp. | reverse complement strand
TGGATGACCTGAGCCACCGTCAAGGCGCCATGCGGATGCGAATCGGATATGGTCGCCGAGCCGATGGTCAGACGCCCCGGCGCCGTGTTGATTACCGTGTCGAAACGGACCTTGCCGCGCTCCAGCGCCAGCGCGGCGGTAAACGGCTTCATCACCGAACCCGGCTCGAACGTATCGGTCAGGGCGCGATTGCGCAACTGGGCACCGGACAGGTTCTGGCGGTTGTTCGGGTTGTAGGTCGGCCAATTGGCCAGGGCCAGGATCTCGCCGCTGCGGGCATCGATGACGATGGCACCGCCAGCCTTGGCATTATTGGTCTCGACCGCGGCCTTCAACTGGCTGTAGGCGATGTACTGGATCTTCGAATCGAGGGCCAGGCGGACATCCTTGCCATCCTGCGGCGGCTTGGTTGCGCCGACATCTTCGACGATGCTGCCGCGCCGGTCGCGGATCACCGTCCGGGTACCGGCATGACCGAGCAGGCTCTGCTGATAAGCCAGCTCGACCCCCTCCAGCCCCTTGTCGTCGACACCGGTAAAGCCAACGATGTGCGCCGTCATGTCGCCGGTCGGGTAGTAACGACGGTATTCCTTTTCCTGGTGAATACCGGACAGCTTCAGGGCGGCGATGCGGTCGGCCGTTTCCGGCGGCACCTGGCGCTTGACGAAGACGAAGGTCTTGTCGGAAGCAATTTTGCCATCCAGCTCGCGCTGACTCATGTCGAGCAGCCCCGCCAACTGCTGCTTCTGCGGCTGGCTGAGCAGACGAGCATCGCCAGGAATGGCCCAGATCGACTTCATCGGGGTGGACACGGCCAGCATGTCGCCATTGCGATCGACGATCTTGCCCCGCGAAGCGGATACCTCGATATCGCGGCGATAGCGCGAATCGCCCTTTTCCTGGAGGAAGTCGTTATTGATCACCTGCAGATAGAAACCGCGCGCCACCAGGGCCAGGAACGCGCCCATCAACAGCAAGCCGACCATCCGCGAGCGCCAACCTTGCAAGGCCAACTGCAAGACCGGGCTTTCGGTAAAACGATGACCGCGCTGCGGACGCCGACGCACCACCATCAGTGCGCCCCCTTCTTTTTCTCATCCGACTTGACGACAGGCTTCGCCACCGGCTTGACGACCGGCACCACGACACGGCCGGCCGCGTCCGGCGTCACCATGCGCAAGCGATCGCGGGCGATTTTCTCGATACGCGGATGCGTCGCCCAGGTCGACAACTCCAGTTGCAACTGGCCGTATTCGACGTCCAGCTGGCGCGCCCGCTCCTGTTCGCCCTCCAGATCCTGAAAGAGCTTGCGCGCACGGTGCTGGGAGGTCACCACACCCAGCGCGCATACGACAACAATCAGGAGAAGGATCATGTTGAAACGGACCATTACAGTTTTTCAGCCACCCGCATCACGGCGCTGCGCGCCCGCGGGTTGGCCGAGACCTCGGCAGCGGAAGGCTTGACCGGCTTGCCGAGCAGGCGCAGCTTCGGCTTCGGCAACTGATCGACGCGCAGGGGCAGCCCCTTGGGCAGATCGTCGGCCACCGATTGCTGGCGCATGAAGTTCTTGACGATACGGTCTTCCAGCGAATGAAAGCTGATCACCACCAGGCGACCGCCCGGCTTGAGCAGTTCCAGCGCCTGCGGCAGGGCTATCTCCAGCTGGCGGAGTTCCTGATTGATATGAATCCGTAGAGCTTGAAAGCTGCGCGTCGCCGGGTCCTGCCCTGGCTCACGGGTGCGCACGGTCTCGCGTACGAGGGCCGCGAACTGACCTGTTGTGACAATTGGTTGTTCGAGCCGAGCAGCCACAACCTTCTTTGCAATCTGGAAAGCAAACCGTTCTTCGCCATAGTTTCTAATAACCTCCGTGATATCCCTTATTTCGGCCCGTGCCAGCCACTCGGCCGCCGTCTCGCCCTGCGTCGTATCCATACGCATATCGAGCGGCGCGTCGTAGCGGAAGCTGAAACCGCGCTCCCCGTCGTCGATTTGCGGCGACGACACCCCAACATCAAAAAGAATTCCATCGACCCCGGCGACACCGGCGTCGGCTGCGGCTTCGGCGATCTCGCCAAAAGCACGATGCACCAGGCAAAAGCGCGAATCGGCGATGGCTGCGCCAGCGGCAATTGCCATCGGATCGCGATCGACCGCCACCAGACGGCCGCTTTCGCCCAACAGGGAAAGAATTCGACGGCTGTGCCCACCCCGCCCGAAGGTGGCATCCATGTAGACGCCGCCTGCCTTGATCGCCAGGGAATGAACCGCTTCTTCGAGCAGCACCGTGACGTGGGTGCTACCCGCGGTCACAGCACCAGATCTCCGAAGCCCGGCGGCAGGTCGCCGGACAGCGCCTCCGCAGCCAGATCGTTCTGTTGCTTCCAGCCGGCTTCGCTCCAGATTTCGAAATGCGACCCCATGCCGACCAGATAGACCGTCTTTTCAAAATTGGCGTATTCGCGCAACTCCGGCGCCACCAGGATGCGACCGGCGGAATCGAGTTCCTCGGTACGAGCGTTACCAACCAGCACCCGCTTGATCGAGGCGGCACGGGGGTCAAGGCTGGAGGCCTTGAGAATCTGGTCGCGGATCGGCTGCCAGGCCGGCGACGGGTAAAGCAGCAGGCAGCGATGCGGGTGCGCGGTCAGGACAAGCGAGCCTTCAGCGGCGGCGAGCAGGGGCTCGCGGTGCCTTGCCGGTATGGCAAGCCGCCCCTTCGCATCCAAACTGAGCGCTGTAGCCCCTTCAAACATTACCCGTCTCTCTCCCCGTTTACCCACTTTTCAACACGTTTTCCCACTTTAGAGCATCAACCCTGCTCAGTCAATAGAAAAATTGGGAATTTTTTCTTATGCAACAAGGACTTAGACGCAAATTCGCAAGTGAGTTTTGCGTAAAAAAATCCTTAATAATCAACGAGTGAAATCCGACACTTAAAGTGACTTATCAGGAGTGGAGAAAGCGCGCGCCAACCGGCTGAAAAACATGCCAAAAAAGTAAATACGGGGAAGAAAATCGCCACCCCGGGCACCAGAGCCGGGGCGGCAAACTCAGACAGGCATCACTGCAAGCTGATTGCGTCCTTCGCGCTTGGCGCGATAGAGCGCCAGATCGGCGTTTCGCGTCAATTCATCGGGCGTCCTGCCATGCTCGGGGTAAGCGGCGACACCGAGAGAAATGGTCAAGCCAATTGCCCGACCATCATGCTCGAGCAATGCGGCCTCAACCGCACAACGCCAGGCTTCGGCCTTGCTCAGCGCCGCCTCGAGAGGCATATTGGGCAGCAAGATCAGAAACTCCTCGCCACCATAACGACAGGCCACATCCTCGGCCCGAATATCTTCCTGCAGCGTACGGGCCAGCATTCTCAACGCCTTGTCGCCCAACTGGTGCCCATAGGTGTCATTTACCCGCTTGAAGTGATCGATATCGAGCATGACCAAAGACAGCGGCGCCCCTTCCCGTCTCGCCCTCGATATCTCGCGCTCCAGCGTTTCATCAAGATAGCGCCGGTTATACAAGCCCGTCAGCGCATCCCGGATCGCCTGCTCCCGCAGCGCCACTTGCAAACGACCGATTTCCTCAAGCTGGGCCTGCAAACGCCGATTGGTCTCACGCATGACGCCCTCGGCAAGCTTCCGGTCACCGATATCGCGGCTGACCCCCAGAATGCTGCGCGGCACACCATC
This sequence comes from Azonexus sp., assembly GCA_036726285.1. Lineage (GTDB taxonomy): Bacteria > Pseudomonadota > Gammaproteobacteria > Burkholderiales > Rhodocyclaceae > Azonexus. The sequence continues at coordinate 7,327 of DAIMCQ010000132.1, read as the reverse complement.
GCCGTCAAACAGAAAGGTCGTCATCACCTCGGTCTCGACCAACGAGCCGTCGCGATGCAATTGCACCAACTCCGTTGCTTGAACCCGCGCCGCGACATCGCCCCCCGCAATCCGGCGCAGACGCTGATCGATCACGGTCAGCATCCTGGCCGCAGAATCCGGGGTCAGCGTGGCCTCCAGTGGCTGCAAGAGCGCCTCTTCGACGCTATAACCCCGAAGCAGACGAATCGACGGACTGATATAGGTAAAGCATCGGGTCGATATATCCATCGTCCAGATCACATCATGGCTATTCTCCGCCAAAGCCCGATAGCGCGCCTCGCTCTCGGCCAGACGCCCGGCAATTTTCGCCTCTTCCCGCTCAACCCGCAGCAGGCGCAACAATCCCAGCGTCATCGACAAAGCCAGGACCAATGCCGCAGCCCCCGCCATGACGGCCATCCGACGCCAGGCAGCAAGAAAATCATCGACCGCAATACCCGCCGCAACATAGAAGGGGTAGTCGGCAATTCGCCGGTAGGCGTACACCCGCTCCGTACCATCGAGCGCGGCACTGAAGCGAATGGTTCCGGCCAGATCGCCGGCCTCGATGCGTCGATGCATGGGATTGCCGACCAGGACGCCATTCAGTTTTCCCGCCAGCATTGGCCGCCGCAACGCCAGGCGACCGTCGTCGCTACGGCGCAGGGTCACCACGCCATGTTCGCCAAGGTTCAGGGATTGAAACAAGCGCTCGACCACGCCAAGATCGAGCGGCGCCATGACAACCCCCAGGAAATTGCCGTCCGGATCGCGCAATGGCACAGCCATGACCAGAATAAGGCGATCGGATATCCGCCCCTTGATCACTCCCGAAAAGACATATTTCCGCTCCGGCGCTGCTTTCAGATCGAGAAAATAGTCGCGATCACCGGCCGCAACGGGGGAAAAACCACTCCCCGACGCATAAACCACATGGCCATCGGCATCGAGCACCCGGAAGCCGACAATCTCTTCGAAGTAAGCCGCACGCAAGGCAAGCTGGCGCGATATCGACTCACGAAAAGATTCTTGCACACCCGGGGCCAGCGCTTCGCGCGGCAAGGATGCCGCCAATTCGTCGAGCGTCGAATGAACACGACGAAAAACGCCATCCAGCCTGGCCTCAAGGACCGAGGTCAGATTCAGGGCATCAAGTTCAGCCTGTCGCTCCGCCTCAAGATAGCTTTCGCGCAGCACGATGCAGAGCAGAAGCGTCGATCCAACCAGGGCGGCAAGGAAAAACAGGATCAGGCGCACTGCCGGCGCCAACCCCCGAGACGACACCCGCTGCTTAGGCTGCCCCATTTCGCTGCCCTCGCCCCCTCATGCAAAAACAACAAAGGCGACCCCTGGTCGCCTCTACCATCGATGACCGATCAAAAAATCACTTCGCCGCCCCGAGCTTTTGCTCGATGCGGGCCAGCGGCATGGCACCTGGCACCCGCTCGCCATCGGCGAAAAATATCGTTGGCGTCCCCGTGATATTCAACTTGCGCCCGAATTCCTGATTCCTGCTGACGGCAGAAGTATCGCAATCATCCTTGGCCGGCGGCGTCTTGCCATCGATCATCCAGTCGTTCCACGAACGCGCCCGATCGGCCGCGCACCAGATCTGCTTCGACTTACGCACCGAATCCTCGGACAAAATCGGATAGAGGAAGGTATAGATCGTAACGTTATCCAACTTACCCAAATCCTTGGCCAAGCGCTTGCAATAGCCGCAATTCGGATCCTCGAAGGTCGCCAGGACACGCTTGCCATCGCCGCGCACCTGCTTGATGGCGCGATCCAGCGGCAAATCACTGAACTTGATCGCGGTCAGCTTTTTCAAGCGTTCCTCGGTCACGTTTTTCATCGTCTTGGCGTCGATCAACTGCGCTCCAAGCAAGATGACCGTCATTTTCTCGTCGGTGTAAAAAACATTGCCGTCGGCGTACACCTCGTACAAGCCGAGATACCCGGACTTGGTCACACTTTCAACCTTGGTACTCAGCTTGGCTTCCATGTTTTTACGAATTTCCACCTCATCCGCCTGCGCCGATGTAGCAGCGAGCACGGCCAGACAAAGCGGCAACATTTTCTTCAACATGCAGTTCTCCTAGAGCGCCCCCAGCGCATACCGCGCAAGGGCATTTTTCATAAAGGGCAAGCTGTTGGTCAGCTTGAGGCCGAGATTGCGCAAAGGCCGCAAACCCGGCACCTGCTCCCTGAACAACCGACGCAGACCATCCGTTGCAGTCTGCATTAGAAATATCTCTTCACGCCGCGCCCGCTGATAGCGCTGCAAAAACCGCTCGTCACCGATGTCTTGCCAGGGCGGTGCGGCGGCTAACAAGGCAGCCAAGGCATTGGCATCCTGAAACCCCAGGTTGATGCCATGCCCGGAAAGAGGATGAATGCCATGTGCCGAATCGCCAACCAGCGCCAGACGAGGCGCAACCGTCTGCGGCACACGCATCAGTCGCAAGGGAAAGGCTGCCGCCGGCGTCAGCAACTCCAGTCGCCCGAGACAGTGCCCGCCAGCCTCTCCAACACGCTGGCAGAGCGCCTCTGCGTCAAGTCCGCACAAGGTATCGGCATGCTCATCCGGGGTCGACCAAACGATCGAAATCCGATTGCCGGGCAAAGGCAGATAAGCCAGCACACCATCGTCACGGAACCACTGGTAGGCAATATTCCGGTGCGGTTTCTCGGTGGCAAAATTCGCCACCAGGCCCTTTTCGCCATAATGACTGTTCACCGCCGACAACCCTGCCGCCTGCCGCACCCAGGAATCACGCCCATCGGCACCAACCAGCAAACGGGCAGAAAGCGTCGTGCCGTCGGCCAAGCGCAACACCGCAGCATCATGGCGGAACTCAAGCTCGCCCGGACGCGCCGGCGAAAACACCGTCAGGTTTGCCTGGCGCTTGGCGCTCTCCCAGAACTCGCAAGCCATCAGCGAGGACTCGAGAATCCACCCCAGTTCCGGGACACCGACATCGTAGGCGGAAAAATCGAGTTCACCGCCGGCATCGCCGAATACCCGCATCGCGTGAATCGGTGCCACGCGCGCGGTATCGAGATGCTTCCAGGCACCAATCGACTCGAGGAAGGAAACATTGGCCGGGCTGACCGCGTAAATTCGCGCATCCCAGCCCTCGGGCTGGCGCGGCGGCTGGCTTTCGACCAGCGCGACGCGCAAACGCGTATCGCGCAGAGCCACGGCAAGGCTGGCCCCGGCCAGACCACCGCCAACGATAATCAGATCAAATTGCTGCATGTCGGCAATTATGCCGCTTTACGCGCCTGAAACAAGGAAATCAGGCCGCCTGACCGCCGCCGGCATTACCGCCGCTATTGCCACCGCCACCGCCGGACGGCTTGTTCTGCCGCGGGCGCCGGTTATTGTTATTGTTGTTGCCACCGCCACCACCGGGGCCGGTACGCGGACGATGCTTCTTCTGCTGACCGCCGCCACCCGGCTTGCCGTGCTGGTGACCGCTGGTATTGACCGGACCATGGTCGTTGCCGGAAATCCGGTTGCCGGGGGCCAATTGAATTTCAAGTTCGATGATTTCGTCCCACTGCTCGTCAGTCCGGTCACGTTCCGGGATAGACAGCAGTTCGCGCAGACGACGACGATTGTCGGGCTGCTGAACGGGCGGGGCAACAGGGGGATTTTCTGGATTTGGATTATTCATTGCAAAAGTAAAAAGCGGAGCCCGTTTGATGCGAGCCCCGCATTCGTAAGTGCCAATTTACTTCTTTTTGGCAGCGGGCTTCTTGGGAGCGACAGCAGCCTTGAAGGCGGTACCGGCAGAAAATTTCGGCACAACGGTCTCCGGAATCTTCAGTGTAGCGCCAGTCTTGGGATTCTTACCGGTGCGCGCGGCGCGCTTCGCGGACTTGAATGTGCCGAAACCAACGAGGGTGACAGATTCCCCTTTAGCGACGGTTGCGACAACCGCCCCAATGATCGCCGACAAGGCCTTATCGGCAGCGGCTTTGGTAATACCAGCTTCTTTTGCAGCAACTTCGACCAGCTCGGATTTATTCATCTAAGTGCCTCCTGTTACCTGTTAGTAATTAAGAAAACTGGCCGTCGGGACGGCAGCGCAATAAAAGTAGCATACCTGGCCAAATAAGTCTTGGTGCGAAAAGCCATATTTCATGCACTTGTCGCGTTATTTGTAATTTACATACGTTGCGCTGGCTACCGACGACAAAAAACAACCCCGGTACGCGACCGGGGCTGTTTGGGGTGATGCTCAAAAAACGCTTATTTGCTTTCTTCCTTCGGCTGTTCGCCATGCGAAATCGCCAGGCCACCTTCATTCTGTTTGCCGATGTGCTGATCGATTCGCGGCAACTGGTGCGCAATACCCTTGTGGCAGTCGATACAGGTCTTGCCTTCATCAAATGCAGCGGGATGCATCCGTGCGGCGCGATTGCCCTGCTCGGTGTAATCCATGTAGTCGAAACGGTGGCAATTGCGGCATTCGCGGGACTCGCTCTTCTTCATTCGATCCCATTCGTGCTGTGCCAGTTCGTGCCGCTTGGCATTGAACTTCTCAGGCGTATCGATGGTACCGAGGATCTTGTGCAGCACTTCGTTCGACGCCTGGATCTTGCGGATCATCTTCGGGCCCCATTCCTTGGGCACGTGACAATCCGGGCAAGTCGCCCGCACGCCGGTCCGATTGGTGTAGTGAACGGTGTTCTGATATTCCTTGAACACGTTCTCTTCCATTTCGTGACAGGAGATGCAGAAAGACTCCTTGTTGGTGGCTTCCAGCGCCCAGTTGAAACCGCCCCAGAAGACGATGCCGGCGACGAAGAGCAACAGGGCGCTGACCAGGCCGATGCGCTTGAGCCAGGCGGGCATGCATTTTTCGAATTTCATTTTGCTGATTCCCCCTTATTTCTTGGTGGCCGGTTTGTAGGTATTTTCGACCAGCGGCTTGGCGTCGAACTGGGGCACATGGCACTGCAGGCAGAAATAGCGACGCGGCGAGATGTTCTCCAGCTTCTTGTCGTCGCGATCCAGGTAGTGCGACTTGGCAACCTTGGTCGCCGCCGTGGCATCGGCCCGCTCCTTCGAGTGGCAATCCATGCACTTGTTGAAGTTCTGCGTGATGTTGTAGCCCTTGATGCTGTGCGGGATCAGCGGCGGCTGTTTCTGGAAGTTGCGGGGAATGGTTTCCTTGTCCTTTTCCGGACGGAACATATCGACCTTCGACAGTTCGTCGATGGAGATGTCGCCCCGTTCGGACAATACTTTTTCCTGCGCGCTGACGCCGCCCACTGCCGAAAGCAGTACTGCGGCCGCCAGGGCCAGAGCAGGGATGAATCGCATATTGATTACCTCCGATAGACGGCCGGTCTTTGCCGGCCGTTTTCGTTCATGAATGAGCGCGTATTGATCAAGCCTTGACGACCTTGACGGCGCATTTCTTGTAGTCGGTTTCCTTCGAGATCGGGCAGGTCGCGTCGAGCGTCAGCTTGTTGATCAGGCGACCGGCATCGAAGAAGGGGACGAAGACCAGGCCGCGCGGCGGCTTGTTACGACCCCGCGTTTCGACGCGCAATTGGATCTCGCCGCGTCGCGACGCCACCTTGACCTCCATGCCGCGCTGCAGACCGCGTGCCTTGGCATCGTCCGGGTGCATGAACAGCACGGCATCCGGGAAGGCCTTGTAGAGCTCGGGAACGCGACGGGTCATCGAACCGGTATGCCAGTGCTCCAGCACGCGGCCGGTACACAACCAAAGGTCGAATTCCTTGTCCGGCGACTCGGCAGCCGGCTGGTAAGGCAGCGCGAAGATGACGGCCTTGCCATCCTTGTGGCCGTAGAACTTGACGCCCTCACCCTTCTTGACATACGGGTCGTAGCCTTCGCGGAAGCGCCACAGCGTTTCCTTGCCCTCGACCACCGGCCAGCGCAGGCCACGGGCCTGGTGATAGGTTTCGAACGGAGCCAGGTCATGGCCGTGGCCGCGACCGAAGGCGGCGTATTCCTCGAACAGCCCCTTTTGCGGGTAGAAGCCGAAATGCTTCGCTTCGTCGTTGTCGAAGCCAGCCTGGACATCCTTGGCCGGGAATTTGTTCACGACGCCGTTGGCGTAGAGCGCATCGAACATCGTCTTGCCCTTGAGCTTCGGCGCCTTGGCGAGCAACTCAGCCGGCCAGACTTCTTCCATCTTGAAGCGCTTGGAGAATTCCATCAGCTGCCAGAGGTCGGAACGGGCCTCGCCCGGTGCCCGCACCTGCTGCCGCCAGAACTGGGTACGACGCTCGGCATTGCCGAAGGCGCCTTCCTTCTCGACCCACATCGCGGTCGGCAGGATCAGGTCGGCGGCCATACAGGAAACGGTCGGATACGGGTCGGAGACGACGATAAAGTTGTCCGGATTACGCCAGCCCGGATACATTTCCTGGTTGATGTTCGGCCCGGCCTGCATGTTGTTGTTGCACTGCTGCCAGTAGAAATTGACCTTGCCGTCCTTCAGTGCGCGCTGCATGGCAACGGCATGCAAGCCGATCTTGTCGGGGATGGTGCCTTCCGGCAGGCCCCACAGCTCTTCGGTGTGCTTGCGGTGATCCGGGTTGGTGACGACCATGTCAGCCGGCAGGCGATGCGAGAAAGTGCCGACTTCGCGCGCCGTACCGCAGGCGGAAGGCTGGCCGGTCAGCGAGAACGGGCTGTTGCCCGGCTCGGAAATCTTGCCGGTCAGCAGGTGGATGTTATAGACCAGATTGTTGGCCCAGGTGCCGCGGGTATGTTGGTTGAAGCCCATGGTCCAGAAGGAGACGACCTTGACCTTGGGATCGGCATACAGCTCGGCCAGCGCATTGAGGTCCTTGACCGGCACGCCGGACAGCTTGGAAACCTTCTCGGCGGTGTATTCGGAAACGAACTTCTTGTACTCGTCGAAGGTGATCGGATCGGACTTGCCGGTCTCGCCCTTCGGCTTGCCGTCAGCGCCCGGATAACCGTTGCTGGTCGCATCCTTTTCCAGCGCATGGGTCGGACGCAGGCCGTAGCCGATGTCGGTGGCGCTCTTCTTGAAATTGATGTTCTTGTCGATGAAGGCCTGGTTAACCTTGCCGTGCTGAATGATGTAGTTGGCAACGAAATTGAGGATCGCCAAGTCGGTCTGCGGCGTGAAGATCATCGGGATGTCGGCCAGCTCGTAGGAGCGGTGCTCGTAGGTCGACAGCACGGCGACCTTGACCCCCTTGTTCGACAGCTTGCGGTCGGTGATGCGGGTCCACAGGATCGGGTGCATCTCGGCCATGTTCGAGCCCCACAGCACGAAGGCGT